>JAJYIW010000016.1 GCA_021789855.1 Chloroflexota bacterium
GCCGCCAGTTCAACGACTCAGCCGCCTGAAGAGGCCATTTTCACCTGCCACGCCGGACTGCAGTACCTCAGCGCGCCCATCGTCGACAATGGCCAGCTGATCGCCTGGTTTTTGGCCGGCCCGGTTTACTGGCAGGCGCCCGATCCGCTGGAAACCGCCGGGCGCGTTCACTGGTTAGCCAACAGCTATGGCATTGATCGGGCGACTCTCGAGCAGGCAGCCGCTAACATCCAGGTGATTGAGCCGGCCCGCCAGGTAGAACTGGCCAGCTGGCCGGGGGCCGCCGCTTCTACGGTGCAAAGTATCCTTCATGAACGTATTAGCATCGTCGATCGGCTACAACGCATCGCCGACCTTACCCAAATTTTATAAGCCGTAGGGGGCGCAAGGCATGCGCCTACCACGCAAATTGATGTCAAACATCAAAAAAGGAGTGCGATATGAAACAATTATTAATCCTGGGTGCAGGCACGGCCGGCAGCATGGCCGCCAACCGCCTCTACCGCTTGTTGGACATCGATGAGTGGCAGATCACCCTCGTCGACCAGGACCCGGTGCATTATTACCAACCCGGTTTTCTTTTCCTACCCTTTGGGATCAACTCAAAAAGAGAATTAATCAAACCAAAGCTAGACTTTGTCCCCCCCAAGGCTCACTTCATTCAATCCTCAATCGAAGCCATCGAGCATGATCATCACCAGGTGCGGTTGGGCAATGGAATGACGCTTCGGTACGATATTTTAGTGATCGCCACCGGGGTCGACATTCATCCGGAGGAAACCCCTGGCCTGACCGAGCACGAATGGGGCCAATCGATCCACACTTTCTACTCATTCCAGGGGGCAGTTGCCCTGACAGAGAAGCTGCGAACCTGGACAGGTGGGCGGTTAGTGCTCAACGTGGTGGACAACCCGATCAAATGCCCGGTTGCCCCGCTCGAATTTCTCATGTTAGCCGACTGGTTTTTCCGTCTGCGTGGGCTCCGCGACCGGGTGGAGCTGGTGTACGCTACCCCCCTGCCAGGCGCCTTCACCAAGCCGGTTGCCTCCAAGATGTTGGGCGAAATTTTAGCCACCAAGGACATCAAGGTGGAATCCGAATTCCTGATCGAGCACGTTGACCCGGACGCGAAGAAGATCGTCTCCTACGATGAACGTGAGTTAGGATATGACTTGCTGGTCAGTGTGCCATTAAATAAAGGGGCTGACGTCATTGGGAAGTCGGGGCTGGGTGATGAGCTGAACTATTCGCCGGTGAATAAATTCACCCTCCTGTCCGACCGGGCACCCGATGTGTTCGTCCTCGGCGACGCCTCGAATATCCCCACCTCCAAGGCAGGCTCGGTGGCTCATTTTGCTATCGATTTATGGTCTGAGAACTTCATCCGATACACACGGGGTCTCGAGCTGCTGCCGGTGATCGATGGGCACGCCAACTGCTTTATCGAATCCGGTTTTGGCAAGGGCGTTTTAATCGATTTCAATTACACCCAGGAACCCCTCCCCGGCCGTTACCCCCTTCCCGGTGTGGGCCCTTTCACCTTGCTGGAGGAATCGGAGGCCAATCACTGGGGCAAGTTAATGTTCCGCTGGATGTATTGGAATATCCTGCTCAAGGGCCAGGAGCTGCCGCTGCCTGCGCAGATGAGCATGGCCGGTAAATGGACCAGCTAGGAGGCAGCATGGACCAGGATATGGCTGAACTGACCGAAAAAATTGATGCGCTCACCGCCCAGGTAGCTTACCTGACCGAACAGGCGCGGGCGTCCGAACGCGAGCGCGCTGAGCGAGACGAGCTGTTCGAAAGCTTAAAGCCAGTAGGGAAAGACTTGATGCGCCTGGCCACCGAGCAGCTTCAGGACGTGGAATATTACGTAGACCTCCCAGACCTGATGCGAATATTGAAAAAGGCGGCGCGCCACTCGGCCGACTTTGAATATTTCCTTGACCAGATCGATACGGTCACCGGCTTGTTTGAAGTCTCACAACCCGTGCTCCGTGAAGCCATGAATATGGCCACCGAGGTGCTTGGCGAGATGGAGCACAAAGGCTATTTTGGCTTCGCCCGTGAGGGGATGCGCATGGCCGACAACGTGGTCAGCGCGTTTACCGAAGAGGATGCACGCCGGCTGGGTGATAACCTGGTGTTGATTTTGAACACGGTTAAACAGATGACCCAGCCGGAGATCCTGAATTTCCTCCACGATACGCTGCTGGTCGCAGAAGTCGAGGCGGAAAAGCCGGTAGATACCTCCTACCTGGCCTTGCTGAACCATATGCGCGACCCGGCGGTACGCCGCGGGCTGGCCCTGACCATGCGGGTGCTCCATGTGGTCGGCGCGCAGGGCGCGCCGGTCAAACCGGCGCTACCCAAATAACCGGAAATGAAGGGTAACCCCACCTGAATTGGGGTTACCCTCGAAAAGTTGATTATTTTTGTTTGGAGGTCTAATTATGTCGACAAGAAACATTTCAGGAATAACCGTCCAGGTCAACGATGAAGGGTTCATGACCAACCCCGATGAATGGACCAAGGACATCGCCGTGGAGCTGGCGAAAGAAGAGGGCATCGCGGAGCTAACGCCCGCCCATTGGAAAGTCATCGATTTCTGCCGCCAGACTTCGAAAACAAACGGGGGTGCCGCGCCAACCCTGCGCGCCATCACCGGCGGCGCCGGCGTCACCACCAAAGAGCTGTTCGGGCTGTTCCCCAAGGGACCAGCGAAAAAAGTGGCCCGCATTTCGGGCCTGGGTAAACCAGAAGGCTGTGTTTAAGAGTTAATGGAGGCTTGAAATGACTGAAGAAACCCGCAAGGTCGTTTTTATCTGCTCGAAAGGCTCGTTGGATATGGCCTACCCGGCGCTGATCATGGGTTGGGCCGCGCTCGGCAACGGCATCGACGTGACCATCTTCTTCACTTTTTGGGGGATGGATCTGATCAACAAGGCACGCGTTGATCACTTAGAGATCGCCCCGATCGCCAACCCCAGCATGAAGATGTCCATGATGGGCGTCCCTGGAAACCTGGGCATCCCCAATGTGATGGGCATTCTTCCCGGCATGACCGCCGTGGCAACCAGTATGATGAATAAAAAAATGGAAGGGATGAATGTTCCTTCCGTGCGCGAATACCTGGGCATGATGTGCGATGCCGGCGCCAAGCTGTACGCCTGCAAGATGTCGGTGGATATGTTCGGCCTGAAGAAGGAAGATTTCATTGACGGCGTGGAAGACATCGTCACCGCGGGCGACTTCATGGATATGACCGAAGGCGCTCAAATTATCTTCATCTAAAAATTGAAAAAAACGCTTGGCCGCCGTAATAACGAACAACTCGACCCCGATCAGGTCGAGTTGCCTTTTAAGTGGAACCTTGCCGGAATCCACGAATTTAATCCAGGTCGGTTAAAACGGATTACAATTGTTCAAACTTATCTATTCCAATTCCATGATAAAGGGAAGCAGCTATGTATAAAATCGTCTTATTGAGGCACGGTGAAAGCGACTGGAACCAGAAAAACCTGTACACGGGCTGGACGGACGTCGATCTCAACGAAAAAGGCATCCAGGAAGCCCACGCAGGGGCCAAAAGCTTAATCGAAGCTGGCTTAACCTTTGACGTCGCTTACACATCGGTGTTGAAGCGCGCCATCCGCACGTTGTGGATCGTGCTGGATGAGATGGATCTGATGTGGATTCCGGTGCACCGTTCGTGGCGGCTCAACGAACGGCATTATGGCGCGCTGCAAGGACTGAACAAAGCGGAAACAGCCGTGCAGTACGGCGAGGCGCAGGTCAAGCTGTGGCGGCGCAGTTACGATGTCCGCCCGCCCGCGTTGGAAGTGACCGATGCGCGCTACCCTGGACACGACCGGCGCTACCACGACGTGCCGGCGGACGAGCTGCCCAGGTGCGAATGCCTGAAAGACACCGTCGCCCGCTTCTTGCCTTACTGGAATGACACCATTATCCCGTCGATCAAGGCGGGGAAGCGGGTGATCATTGCGGCCCATGGGAACAGCCTCCGCGCGCTGGTGAAGCACCTGGACCACATTTCAGACCAGGATATCGTCGAGCTGAACATCCCCACCGGCATACCGCTGGTCTACGAGCTGGACGAAGCGTTCAAGCCCATTAAGCATTATTACCTGGGGAACGCCGAAGACATCGCCAAGGCCGCGCAGGCGGTCGCCAACCAGGGTAAAGCTTCCCAATAAGCCATGGGGCAGGCAGGCCAGGACGCCCCGGGGCAGGTTCGCCTGCAAAAACGAGCGGTTCCATCCGGCCTTTCCCTCTGGATCGCTCGCCTTTGTATCGGGCTGGTGTTTTTCTTTAATATCCAGTGCGCCGTCCTGTTCCTGGCCCACCCTCAAGCCTACGCGCCGGCGTATGAGCTGGGCGGCGTGGTGGGCGGCGCGGCCATCCAGGCGATCGGCCTGCTGTTCCTGATGTGGAACGTGCCTTACGCGGTAGCGTTATGGCACCCGGCGCGGCAGGTAATCTCGCTCATCGAAGCCACCAGCATGCAGGCCATCGGGCTGGCCGGGGAAAGCCTCTTGCTGTCCGGCCTGCCCGCCGGCCACCCAGTGCTCCAGGCCTCCATCCGGCAGTTCATCCTGTTCGATGGAGTCGGCCTGGTTGCCCTGCTGATCGCGCTGTCCCTGGCGCTTAGAATTAATCTGAATAGATACGCAGATTGCTTCGGCCAAAAGAACGGGCCTCGCAATGACAGAACCACCCCATAGGAGGGGAACCGCCATGGCTAAAGATACCCCCGAGTCCTTTCGCAACCTGGTGATCTACGAGCTATTCGTCCGCAACCATACCCCCGAGGGCACGTTCGCGGCGGCGATCCCCGATTTAACTCGCATCCGCCAGATGGGCGTCGATGTGATCTGGCTCATGCCGATCCATCCCATCGGGAAAATAGGGAATAAAGGCGACCTCGGTTCTCCCTACTCTATCGTGGATTACCGCGCGATTAACCCCGCCTATGGCACGTTAGAGGATTTCATAGCGTTCATCCAGGCGGTGCATGCGGCGGGGATGCGCCTGATCATCGACGTGGTGTACAACCACACCGCGCGCGATTCCCGCCTGGTGGCCGAGCATCCCGATTGGTTCCACCAGGATGCACGCGGCCAGCCCTTCTCAACCGTCCCGGAATGGACGGACGTGATCGACCTGAACCACCCCATCGAGCCCCTGGCGGATTACCTGATTGAAACATTGAAGATGTGGGTGGAAATGGGGGTCGATGGCTTTCGTTGCGACGTGGCCCCGCTGGTGCCGATCGAGTTCTGGCTCAAGGCGCGCCAGGCAGTGGGCGCGGTGAGGCCGGGGGTGCTGTGGTTATCGGAATCAATCGACGTCAACTTTATCCATGACCGGCGCACCCATGGCCTGCGGGCTCTCTGCGATGCCGAAATTTACCAGGCCTTCGATCTCACCTACGATTACGACATCTGGGCAACCTGGCAGAAAGCCGTCACCGGCCAGCTTCCGCTCAGCCGCTACCTGGACCTGCTGATTTACCAGGATTGCGTTCACCCGGTCGATTCCATTAAGATGCGCTGCGTCGAGAACCATGACAACCAGCGGATCATGGCCCTGGCTCCCACCCGCGAACAGGCCCTGGCCTGGACGGCTTTCCAGGCATTCAATCGCGGCGCTTTTTTGATCTACGGCGGCCAGGAATCAGGCGCCACCCACACGCCGGTCTTGTGGGTGATCGATCGGATCGCGTGGGGCGATTATGCGCTCCAGCCTTTCTTGACCCGTTTGAACTGGCTCAAGCAGGATCCCGCCGTCGTCTCTGGAGCGTTTCGCTTGCTCGCGGCCTCGCGGGGGATTCAAGCCGCCTGGCAGGGTGAGCCAGCCGGGCTGTATGGGATATTCAACGTCAACGGCGAAGCCGGCCCCGTCGAGGTGCAGCTTCCCGGCGGCATTTACACCAACCTGCTCAACGACGAACCCATCGCCATCCGGGGTGGCCGCACCGAGATGCCAGCCATAGCCGCCATCCTGCGCGGCGCCCTCCCCGCCGAGCTGCAAGGGTATCGTTCCGCGCTCTTGTAAGCTCAGGCCCATGGGTCGCGCGAGAGCTCAGCGCCCCCACGGTAGGTGAAGCAAGCCGCCTTAAAATGCGAATAAAAAGGTCAGGTCGTTGACGTTGGTACCCGTTGAGCCGGTGCGGAGCAGGCCCCCCACCAGTTTGAAATAGCTATATGAATCGTTGTTGTCCAGGTAGGCCTGGGTGTTCACCCCCATGGCTTCAGCGTGAGCCGCCGTTTCGCCGGTGACCAGCGCGCCGGCCGCATCCGTAGGGCCATCCTCGCCATCCGTCGCCAGGGTCACCAGGACCACGTGTTTCAGTCCACGCAGCTCCTCCACGGCGCCCAGCGCCAGCTCCTGGTTGCGCCCGCCCCGGCCTTCTCCGCGCAAGAACACGGTCGTTTCACCACCAGCCACCAGGCAGGCAGGGCGCGGAAGGGGATGGCCGGTTTCAGCCACCTGGCGCAGGATGCTGCTCAGGAAACGCCCGGCCATGCGCGCCTCACCTTTGAGGTGCGTGGTCAGCAGCAGGCTGTGAAAGCCAGCCTGCTCCGCAGCCAGGATAGCCGCTTGCGACGCCTGTATATTGCTCCCCACCACCAGGTTATCGACCTGGCGAATCCGCATATCTCCGGCCTTCAAGGTTTCTGGCAGCTCGCCCCGCTGCCCTTTTTTCAAGGTCTCCACAATCGAGCGAGGCACGTTATCCAGCACCTGGTACTTCGCCAAAACGGCCAGCGCGTCGTCAAACGTGGTCGGGTCGGCCACCGTCGGCCCGGACGCGACTACTTCTAATGGATTGCCAATCACATCCGATAAGATCAGCGTCACCATGCGGGCCGGGTAGACCATCCCCGCCAGCCGCCCTCCCTTCACCTCGTCCAGGTGCTTCCGGATGGTGTTAATCTCATCGACCGAAGCGCCGCACGCCAGCAGGGTGCGATTCAGGCTTTGCAATTGCTCCAGCGAAACCCCCTGAACCGGCTTTGCCAGCAGGGTCGAACCGCCCCCTGAAATCAGGCCGATCACCAGGTCGTCCGGGTGGAGAATTTTGACCAGGTCCACGATGACCTGCGTGCCCTGCAGGCTATCCGGGTCGGGAAGAGGGTGCCCGCCGCGCAGCACGCGCACCGAAGGGTAACCGGGCAAGAAGCTGGATAAGCCCACCGCCTTGGTGATGACCGCGCCTTTGGCCAGCTTGTCCCCGACTAAATTAGCCACAGCCCTGGCCATCATAAAACTGGCCTTGCCTGCCCCGATGATGAAGACCCGCCGGTAGGCTTGCAGGTCGATATCGATCGTCCCAAAGGTGAGGTGATCCTGGTCGCGCCGCACCAGTTTCAGCACCGCTTTTTCGGGGTCGACCGCATCCAGCGCCGCCGCCAGGATGCGAGTCATCCTCTCCCCTTCGGCATACGAGCGCAAGCTCAATGCGAGCTGATCATCCCAGAGTGACATGCGTTCATCATAGCATAGGGCCATCTAACCGGCAAGTGCCTGCCTTGTTGTGACTTTCTTCACGATATATTTCCATGATTCGGTTGATATTTGTCACTGCCTGATGGTGAGATAAAACATAGATGGTATACTTAATGGGTTGTCTAAAAAAAATAAGCAAAAATCTGTTTTCCTGCCTTCTCACCTGTTCTGAGCGGCAGGGTCTCATCATGTAGGGTTAAGCGGTCAGACTAGTCAATTCAGGAGGAAATGTCGTGGATCACGAACTGTTAAACCAACTTTTGAAACCCAAAACGATCGCCGTGGTGGGCGCTTCCAGCGTCCCAGGAAAGATCGGCTACACCGTGGTAGATAACCTGTTAAAAAGCGGTTATAGTGGAGAGGTCTACCCGATCAATCCCACCGCGACAGAGATATTGGGCTTAAAAGTGTATCCGAACATCAAGGACGTACCCGCCTATGTCGAAGCGGCCGTCATCACCGTGCCGGCCAAAGCCGTGCCCCAGGTCATCGAAGATTGCGGTCAGAAAAAAGTAAAAGGGTTGATCGTGATCACCTCCGGTTTTGCCGAGTCAGGCCGGCGCGATCTGGAAGACCAGATTGTGGAGATCGCCCACCGCTACGGCATGGCCCTCCTGGGGCCCAACATCGTGGGCACGCTGTCCAACTCGGATAAGCTGAACGCCTCCTTCGCTCCTTTCCTCCCCTTGAATGGCAAGGCTTCCCTGGTCACCCAGAGCGGCGCGCTGCTGATCGCCATCGACGCCGCCACCTACACCCGCAACGTGGGATTTGATAAGCTGGTGTCTATCGGCAACATGGCCGACGTCAACATTGCCGACCTGGTCACCTGGCTGGACGATGACCCGAACACCACCTGCATCTCGCTCTACATCGAAGGCCTGCGGGATGGGCGCCAGTTCATCGAAGCCTGCCAGCATGCCCATAAGCCGATCATCGCCTTGAAAGCGGGCGTATCGGCCCACGGCGCAGCCGCCGCCGCTTCCCATACCGGCTCGCTGGCTGGAGCCGCCAAGGTGTATGGCGCCGCCTTCCAGCAAGCGGGTGTGATTGGGGCTTCCGACCTGTCCAACCTGTTCGACCGCACCCTGGCGCTGTCCCTTCAGCCCCCCATGAAAGGCGATAACCTGATTATCATCACCAACGGTGGGGGCGTGGGCGTGCTGGCCACGGACGCGGCTGAAAAATTTGGCCTGCCCTTAAAATTCGCCCCTGAAGAAGTGCAAAACGAGCTCAAGAAATACATGCCTGAGTTCGGCTCAGCCAAGAACCCGATCGACCTGACCGGGCAGGCGGGCAACGAATGGTATTACGATGCGGTGCGATACGCCATCGCTCAGCCCTGGGTGGATGGCATGGTGGTGCTGTACTGCGAAACCGCGATTACCAACCCGACCGAGATTGCTCACGGGATCGAAAAAGCGTTGAAGGACGCGGGCATTCATGGCAAACCGGTCACAGTCTCCTTTGTCGGCGGCGAAAAATCAGTCGCTGCCATGTCGGAGCTGATCAAGGTTGGCATCCCGGCTTACCAGGCGCCGGACATGGCGGTCAATGCCATCGTGTCCCTGCGCGAATATGAGAACCTCAGCCACATGGTGGCCGAATCGGCTGCGCCCTGCGCGCCGTCCAACCAGGCCGCCGCCCGCGAGGTCATCGCCCGCGTACGCGAACAACAACGCTTGACCCTGACCGAGATCGAAGCCAAGGAAATTTTCTTAGCCTATGGCCTGCCTATCACCCGCACCCTACTGGCCAAATCCGAAAATGAAGCGGTTGAGCTGGCACAGAAAATTGGCTTCCCGGTCGTGATGAAGATTGTCTCACCGGATATCCTCCACAAATCCGACGCCGGCGGGGTGAGAGTTAACCTCAAAGACACGGCCTCCGTGCGTGAAGCCTACCGCACCATCCTGACAAACGCCAAAAATTACAAGGCTGAAGCCAAGATCCACGGTGTTGCCATCCAGGAGATGGCGCCGTGGGGCACCGAGGTGATTCTCGGCTCGGTCAACGACCCCACCTTTGGGCCGACGATGATGTTCGGACTGGGCGGCATCTTTGTCGAAGTCTTGAAGGATGTGACCTTCCGCGTAGCGCCCGTCACCCGCGGCCAGGCCTTGCGGATGCTGGGTGAGATCCGCGGCGCGCCCATCCTGTCCGGTGTACGCGGTGAATCCCCCCGCGACCGTGAAGCCCTGGCAGAAGTCCTGTGCAATTATTCCCACATGATCCTCGACCTGGGCGATGAAATCGCCGAATCGGACGCCAATCCCGTCCTGGTGTACGAAGAGGGCCGGGGCTTAAAAGTGGCGGATGCCCGCATCATCTTGAAGAAAAAATAGCGAGCATGGCCCCTGAACGCCCCGATCTCAGCCAGGCCAGCCCAGCTATCCGCGCCTATATCGAGGAACTGGAAGCCGAATTAAGGCGCTATCGACAACCCAGGCAGACGCATGGCTATATGACTCCTCCCCCCGAAACCAGGGGGGAGGAAGTTGAGTCTCCCGGAGTCAGCGAGCCACCCACCACGCTGAACCTGGTCACGGCGTCCGCCCTGGGTGCGATCAAACGGTCGCCTCGCCATCTTTACCTGCGCCAGCGACGCGGCGGAATGGGCGTTTTCGACCTGGAAACGCGCGGCGATGACACTCCCGCCTTGCTGGCCATCGCCGATGAAAGCCAGAGCCTGTTGATTTTCACCAACTGGGCGCGCGTTTTCCGGTTGCCCGTGAGCAAGCTGGCCGAGTCGGCGGTCCACGCCAGGGGCGAAAGCCTGTCCGAACGACTCGACTTTGAGCCCGGAGAAACGCCGGTGTGCCTGCTGCCGGCCCAGGCCAGTGGTTACGTCGCGTTGGTCAGCCAGAGCGGGATGGTGCGCTGCCTGCGCCATCACTTATTCGGCGAGTACCTGAAGCCGGGCACCGTCCTGTTCAACCCGCACGAAAATGGGCAGCTGGTCACAGCCTGCTGGTCGCCCGGTGATGGCGACCTCTTGCTGGTCACCCGCGCAGGCCTGGCCATCCGTTTTTCCGAAAAGCAGATCCCGCCCAAGGGTGAAACCGGCATCCGCCTGTCAGCCGATGACCAGGTGGCGGCGATTACCCCCGTGGATGAGGACAGCAGCGTCTTCATCCTGGGCGCAGATGGCAAAGGCGCCCTGCGCCTGATGAAGGGCTTTGCCCCCAACAAATCGCCGGGGGGCAGCGGCAAGCTGGCGATGAAGGCCGGCAAAGTGGCAGCCGCCTTGACGGTTGAGCCCGGTGACGATGTCTTTATCCTCACCCGGCTGGGCAAGCTGATCCGCTTCCATGCGGATGAAGTGGCCGCCTCCGAGGGCGTGGTCCAGGGAGTTAATTGCATCAGCCTGCGCGCCGACGAGGTTGTCTACGCCGCCCGGGGAGCCCCGCTCCCATAACCACCCGGCGCCCGATGCAAGAACGAGACTTTTCAGCGCGGACCAGCTTCCCAGGCAGCACCGGAAACCCTTTCGACCGTGCGCTTCACCGCGCCCTGGTTTTACAACAAATCCCGGCGGTTCCGTTCGCGCTGCTTTTGTTCCTGATTGCCTTCCTGGTGTTCCAGACCCGCTGGCTGTGGACGGCCGGGCTGTTCGCCTTTTTCTGCCTGGACTGGATCCTGATCGCGACCCTGCCCAAAGCCGGCAAATCCTTTGGCCCCAGCCACCCCACCGTGCTGGCGCTGGCCGTTTTGCGCGCCCTGGTGGCCTTGCTGCCCGCTGCCATCGCCATTCCGCTACAGATCGTTGGCATTTTACTGGTCGTCTACGGTTTCTGGATCGAGCCCCACACCCTGCGGGTGACCCGCCAGGCGCTGGTCTCCAGCCAGGTGCCGCCAGGCCAATCCTTCACCCTGCTCCACCTGGGCGACCTCCACCTGGAACGCATCACCCGGCGCGAAAAGCAGCTCAACCGGCTGATCCAGGAGCTCAAGCCCGACCTGATCCTGTTTTCGGGGGACTTTATCAACCTGTCTTACCTCAAAGACCCCCAGGCCTGGGCCAGCGTTCGCTCCCTGCTGCAGGAATGGTCTGCCCCTTACGGCGTTTATGCCGTGACCGGCAGCCCGGCCGTCGATCTCGAAGAAATCGTCCCGATCCTGCTCGACGGCATGCCCATCCATCACCTCAGCGCCAACGTCGCTACGGTCGATGTGCACGGCATCCCGGTAAACCTGGTGGGGCTCGACTGCAGCCACATGCCCTTTGTGGATGGCCCCAGGCTGCGCGCCTTGACCGCCCACCTGCCCGGCCACCTGACGATCCTGTTGTATCACAGCCCGGACCTGGCCCCGGTCGCTGCGACCTGCGGGATCGACCTGCAGCTTTCCGGCCACACCCACGGCGGCCAGGTCAGGCTGCCCATCCTTGGGGCGCTGTTCACCGGCTCGCTGTACGGCAGGTTGTTTGATGCCGGCCGGATGGCGATTGGCCCGATGGTGTTGTATATCTCCCGGGGGATAGGTATGGAAGGGGCAGCCGCGCCGCGGGTGCGGTTCCTATGCCCGCCCGAAATCATTCTGTGGACGGTGGCAGGCAAAGAGTCCTAAAGCCTGTGGCGATCTTATTTCCAATCGAAGTATAATTTAATCATTCCATTTTGGGAGGCAGATTTTGAACAATCCGCTGTTATCCTATCAGTATTGCACGGTCAAGGTGGCCTCGCAGTTCCCTGAGCAGGCCATGTTGACCATTGAGGCTGCCCCGGCAGCCAGCGATCCCACCCAAGGCCCTACGGGCGAAGCTGGTGAGGTTATGCTTGTCCGGGAAGGCAGCGAACGCCGGCTGGCGGTTTCGCTGGGAAAGCCTGAGAAAATAAACCCCGAGACGTTGCGCCAGGCTGGCAGCAGCGTGGTGCGCTGGCTGGCCAAAAACCAGGTGGAACAGGCCAGGATGGCCATGGCCGGGCTGATTAAGCTGGCCGGCATTGACGGCGCCGCCGCATTCATCGAGGGCGCTTGCCTGGGAGCTTTCCGCTTCAACCGTTATAAAAAGCCGAAGGATCAGCCGGCGGTGAGCCCGGCGCTCTATCTGGCTGCCGGCGAGCAGGCCGCCGCCCTGGCGCAAAAAGCCAGCGAGATCGAAACGATCTGCGCAGCCACCAACCTGGCTCGCGATTGGGCTCACGAACCGGCCAATGTGATCAACCCGGTCAGCCTGGCAGAGCGAGTCCAGCAGCTTTTTGAGGGCTCGCCGGTTTCGGTCACGGTGATCGATGACCGCCAGTTGGCCGAGATGAAAGCTGGCGCGATCCTGGCGGTCGGGCAGGGCAGCCGCACCCCCGCTCGCCTGATTATCCTGAGCTATCCTGGCCAGGGACGGCGCACCGGGGAGGCCCCGGTGGTCCTGGTGGGAAAGACCATCACCTTCGACTCCGGGGGTTATTCCTTGAAGAGCGTGGAAGGCATCGTCGGGATGAAATACGACAAAGGCGGAGGCATGGCAGTGATCGCGGCCCTCCAGGCGGCCGCCAGCCTCCAGCTCAGCCACCCACTGGTAGGGGTGATTGCCGCGGCTGAAAACATGATCTCGGATAAATCCTACCGGCCGGATGACATCCTGACCACCCTGTCCGGGAAAACGGTGGAAATCGTGTCCACCGATGCCGAGGGCCGGCTGGTGCTGGCGGATGCCCTCACCTATGCGCAGAAGGAATTTCACCCCAAGGCCCTGATCGACCTGGCGACCCTGACGGGCGGCGCCATCGTCGCCCTGGGCTACGTGCGCGCCCCCATCCTATCCAACAATGACGCGCTCACCCAGGCGCTGACCAGCGCCAGCGAAGCCACGCATGAGCGGTTGTGGCGGTTACCCCTGGATGAGGAGTATTCCAAATTGCTCCAGGGAGATGACGGCGACATCAAGAACTCCGGCGGGCGCGAAGCCTCCACCATCCAGGGCGGCGTCTTTTTGAAAGAGTTTATCGAAGAAAGCACCCCCTGGGCGCACCTGGACATCGCCGGCATGGCCATGGTCCCCAAAGAGATGCCCTACTCCCCCAAAGGCGCCACCGGGTTTGGTGTTCGTCTCCTGGTACGTTACCTGCAATCTTTGGAGTAGGCGATTCGATGAAAAAAAACTTCTTGATCGACATGGATGGTGTCCTGGTCAACGGCGCCAGCCTGATCCCCGGGGCGGACGAATTCATCGACCGCCTGGTGGAATATGGCCACAAGTTCGCCGTCTTCACCAATAACCCACTTTATACACCCGGCGATCTGACCCATCGCCTGCAAACGATCGGGCTTAGAATCACAGAGAAACAAATCTTCACTTCCGCCATGGCCACCGCGGCTTTCCTGCAAAAGCAGAAACCGGCCGGGAAAGCCTTCGTCATCGGCGAAAGCGGCCTGACCGAAGCCATCCATGAGATCGGATACGTGATCACCTCGCTCAATCCCGATTACGTAGTCCTGGGTGAAACCCTGGGGTATAATTACGACCTGATCAAGAAGGCCATCCGCCTGATTGGCGATGGCGCCAGGTTTATAGCCACCAACCCGGACCCCTCCGGTCCAAGCGAAGACGGGCAGGTGCCAGCTTGCGGTGCGATGGCCGCGTTGATCGAAAAGGTCACCGGCATCGCCCCCTTTTTTATCGGTAAACCCAACCCGTTCATGATGCGCTCTGCCCTCAACTTTATCGGCGCGCATTCGGAAGATACCCTGATGATCGGCGACCGCATGGACACCGACATTGTCACAGGGGTGATGAGCGGGATCGATACCATCCTGGTATTGAGCGGCATGACCCAGCTTAAGGACGTCGCCCGGTACCCTTACCAACCGACTTATATTTATGATTCGGTGGCATCCATCGATTTACAGGTAACATGAGCCAACCTATCCATCGAAGAGATTTTATCAAGTTAGCCGCTTTCAGCCTGGCGGGCCTGGCCTTTCGCCCCTTCGGCGGACTCAACCAGGATTTCTCCACCGGAAACATCGCCAGGGTCGCCATTTATTCGGTCAGCGTTTACAGCCAGCCGGATGACAAAAGCCAAATCGTCTGCCAGCGTTACCGGGACGAGCTGGTCAATATCTATTACGAGGTGATCTCCGACAAAGGGCCTGGCTATAACCCGTTGTGGTTCCGCGTCTGGCGGGGTTATATCCACAGCGCGCACATGCAAATAGTCGGCTACCGCCTGAACCAGCCCGTCACCTCGCTGCCCCAGGACGGGCGCCTGCTGGCGCAGGTGACCGTGCCCTACACGCAAGCCTACACGCATTCCCTTCCCAACGACTGGACGCCGGTCTACCGGCTCTATTACGAGTCGCAGCACTGGATCGTCGACCTGATTTCCGGCCCGGACGGCTCGCCCTGGTACCTGCTCAAAGATGAGCTGCTCGGGGTGAAATACGCGGTGGACGCTTCTCACCTGCGGGTGGTCACCGCCGGCGAAATCACCCCCATCTCCCCGGATGTTCCCCCGGATAAGAAACGCATCGAGGTATCCATCCCGCTCCAGACGCTGGTAGCCTACGAGTACGATCAGCCTATTTTCAAGACCAAGGTGTCCACCGGCATGCCCAGCCTGGACAAAACGGCCTTTGCCATCCCCACCGACACGCCCACCGGCACCTTCCACATCCAAAGCAAGATGCCTTCCAAGCACATGGGCGATGGCAACCTGACGGCAGACCTGAACGCATACGAGCTGCCCGGCGTACCGTGGGTGTCCTTCTTTGAGCCCAAGAGTGGGGTCGCCTTCCACGGCACCTACTGGCACGACAACTTTGGCATGACGATGAGCCACGGCTGCGTGAACATGCGCACCAACGAAGCCCGCTGGATTTACCGCTGGTCGACGCCGGCAGCCACCGTCGATGATTGGGAAAAGCGCGGCTACGGCACGCTGGTCAAAGTGATTTAACCAGGCTAAATAAAGCGCATAAATACCTGGTTGCCCAGCAAACGCCCGCGTGAGGTCAGCCGCAAGCGCCTGTCGTTCTCGCCAGCCCATTCGAGCAAGCCCCAGCCGACCAGCTCGTTAATTTCCCTGGGATAGCGCTCCATCAACGACAGCCCAAAACGGCCTTTGAACGCCTCCGCGGAAACTCCCTCCTGAACCAGGCGCAGCCCCACCATCATGGTCTCCTTGATCTCCGTCTCGCGGTCGATGGGAGTGGCCGTGGCATTGGCCGGCGAGAGGGGAAAGCCTTGCCAGCCCGCAGCCCGGATGCGGGCGATGTAGCTGGCGATGCCGTTGACATTGGCGGTGCGGTATCCGCCGGCGTAGCCGTGCGCCCCGGCGCCAATGCCTAAATAGGGCTGGTTGCGCCAGTAGGTCAGGTTGTGCTGGCAGGACAGCAAGGTTCCATCCGGGCTACGAGTCGCCCAGTTCGAGATCTCATATTGGGTGAAACCTGCCCGATCCAGGCGCTCCGAGGCCAGCTCGTACATATCCGCGGCCCGATCCGGGTCAGGCTGCGAGACCAGCCCGCGCGAGGCCCAGCGGTAGAGCGGCGTGCCTTCTTCGATGGTGAGCGCATACAGGGAAAGGTGCTCCGGGCGCAGGGCCAGGGCAAACTCAAGCGTATGGGCCCAGGTCTCAATGGCCTGATCCGGCAACCCATAGATCAAATCCAGGTTGATTTGCTCGAAACCCGCCTGCCTGGCCCATGCCACCGCGCGGATCACGTCCAGGGGGTCGTGCTGGCGCTCAAGCTGGCGCAGCTCAAAGGGATCGGCCGATTGCATCCCGAAGCTGATGCGATTGATACCCAGGCCGCGAAGGGCCTCCAGGTAACCAGCCGTCACGGTGCCGGGGTTGGCTTCGAGGGTGATTTCCGCTGTCTCAGCCACGGCATAGCCTTCCCGAATCGCTCCCAGGATGCGCGCCAACGACTCGGCTGGCAGCAGGGAGGGCGTCCCCCCGCCAAAAAAGATCGTCTGCACCGGCAGGTGTTCCCCTGCCCCGTCCGTCGCGGCGGCCCCGGCTACCCCGGTCGCTTCGGCGATCAGGGCATCCACATAGGCCGGGATGGCGCTATCTTGCCCGGCATACGTGTTGAAGTCGCAATAAGCGCAGCGATGGCGGCAAAAGGGGATATGCAGGTACAGGCTGTAAGCGGACATCCAGTCAAGGATAACATGGCTTTTACCGGCTGCGAAGGCCCTGGACAGGCTTGCCAGGGAAAAACGGGGTAAAAAAGTCTGGTATAATTCCGCCATCCGGGCCCTGTTGGCTTTCTTGATCGCGCCAGCCGTCCCGTCAAATAAAACTTATGACCACTGAAAAATCCACATCTCATACCAAGCTATGTCCAGTCTGCGGAACGCGCCTGAGCGAGTCTGCCACGCGCTGCCTGGTGTGTGGGAGCGACCTGACTTCCACCACGCCTTCCCATTCCGCCAAATCCGTCCAGGGGACGCGCATGCCGGAAATCACCCTCAGCCTGCCGGCTGTGCTGGGCTTCCTGGCCCTGTTCTTTATTGTAGGCGCCGCGTTGATCTACTTTTCCATGTTCAATAAGCAGAACTCGCCGTCCGCCGCAGTAGCCAGCCGTACGCCCACCATTACCATCACCCCCACCGTCACTATCACCCCCACCGTCACCCTGACCGGCACGCCGCTCCCCTCCCCCACGCCCCTGCCGCCGGTCGAATACACGGTCAAGGCCAATGACACCTGCCTGCTGATTGCAGCCACCTTTAACGTGTCGGTCAACAGCATCATCCTGGCCAACGATTTGCCCGCCTCGTGCCTGCTCTCACCCGGTCAAAAGCTGAAAATCCCGGTGCCCACCCCCACCGCATCGCCGCTGCCCACCAACACGGAAAGCCCGGCCGACGCCACGCAGGCCGCCTGCCAGACGGTCAAATATACCGTGGCAGCCAACGACACGCTCAGCTCGATCTCTGCCAATTACAACGTGACCATGGACGCCATTCGCTCGTACAACGGGCTGACTGGCGACACCGTTTACGAAGGGCAAACCCTCACCATCCCCCTGTGCGAGAGGAAGGCCACGGCCGGGCCAACGCCTACGCCGACCAATCCGCCGCCCTACCCGGCGCCCAACCTGCTTCTGCCGGCGGATGGCGCCGCCTTCACCCTGGCGGATGACGTCGTCACCCTGCAGTGGGCCTCGGTTGGCTCCCTGCGCCCCAACGAGGAGTACGCAGTCACCATCGAAGACGTGACCTCAGGGAACGGGCGTAAACTGGTGGATTACGTCACGGACACCAAGTACATCGTCCCGTCCACATTCCGGCCAACCGATAACACCCCGCATATCATGCGCTGGTGGGTCATGCCGGTGCGCCAGGAGGGCAACAACGCCAACGGCCAACCCAACTGGCAGCCAGCGGGAGATCCCAGCAACCAGCGGGTGTTTAGCTGGATCGGTGTCGCCACGGGCGGTTCGACAGGCGCCACGGCCACCCCTAACCCGGCGCCCACGTCGAACACAACCCCGGCGCCTTCTGCTACACCGACGCCGTAACTTTTTCTGAATGCGAGGATTCCAGGAAGTGCACCGCGCGCATGGCCGCAGCAGCGCCCATGCCAGCCGAGGTGATTACCTGGCGAAAATTCGGATCTGCCACTTCCCCGGCCGCGTAAACGCCGGGGACGTTGGTTTCCATTAACGAATTGGTGCGGATGTAACCGCGCTCGTCCATGTCCACCTGGCCCTTGAACAGGCTGGTGTTGGGCGTATGGCCAATGAAAATAAACACGCCGTCCGTGGGATGCTCGCGGGTCTCCCCGGTCTTCACGTCGCGCAGGCGAACCGCGGTGACCGCGTCGCTGCCGATGACATCCGTCACCACGGCGTTGTAGATAAACTTAACCTTCGAGTTCTCCGCCGCCCGGCGCTGCAAGATGGCCCCGGCGCGCAGCGCATCCCGCCGGTGGATGACGGTCACGGTAGACGCGTAGCGGGTCAGGAACAGGGCTTCTTCCAGGGCGCTATCGCCTCCGCCGACCACCACCACTTTTTTATTTTTGAAGAACCAGCCATCGCAGGTCGCGCAGTAAGACACCCCTTTACCGATCAGCTCGGTTTCGCCTGGGACACCCAGGCGATTGGATGAAGCGCCGGTGGAAATGATCAAGGTATCGGCCTGGTAGACCTGGTTATACGCTTTTACCACGAAAGGCCGCACCGACAGGTCAACGCTTTCCACGGTATCGAACTCAACCCTGGCGCCAAAGCGTTCAGCCTGCTTTTGGAACAGGTCGCCCAGCTCCGCGCCGCCCACGCCATCGGGAAAGCCCGGATAATTTTCAATCGTATTGGTCAGGGCAGCCTGCCCATGTAACTCCATCCCGGTCAGCACCAGGGGATTTAGCTCAGCCCGCGCAGCATACAGCGCGGCGGCTAATCCGGCCGGCCCGGAGCCAATCACCAGCACTTTAACCGGCTGATCGCCCGTCGGTTCAGCTTTCTGCGGGGTGGGTGAGAAGTTAAATTCCATGATATTCGCTCCTATTTTTTTCCGTGTATTATTCAGATGCTCGATCCGGGCAAAAGGTTACATCTCCACCGCCGCATCGGTGAGCTTCAGGCCCTCTTCGAGAATTTGAAAGCCTTCCAGCAATTGTTCGGGGGTGATAATGAGAGGAGGGATGATCAGCAGCGTGTGCCAGTGAGTGTAGATGAACAGCCCTTTTTCCAGCAGGGCCTCGCGCAGGCGGGTCATGACCGGGCTGCTTCCGTTGAAAGGCGCCATGGGCTCCTTCGTCCGGCGATTTTTGACCAGCTCGATTGCGCCAAACAGGCCGATAGAGCGGGCCTCGCCGACCGAGGGATGGCGGTCCACCAGCTCGGCCAGCAGGTCTGCCAGCACCTGCCCGGTCTGGCGGGCGCGCCCCACCAGGTTTTCCTTTTGCATCACCTCGATCGTGGCAATGGCCGCGGCCAGCGAGAGCGGGTGGCCGTTATAGGTCAGCCCGCCCTGGTACACTTTCTCGTCATAGGCATGCGCGATTTCCTCGCGCATGCCCACCGCGCCGAGGGGCGCGTAGCCGGAGGTGAGGCCCTTGGCCAGGGTGATGATATCCGGCGCAACCTGCCAGTGATCGACGGCAAACCATTCCCCGGTGCGCCCAAAGCCGCTCATCACTTCATCGGCGATCATCAGGATCTGGTAACGGTCGCACAGCGCGCGCACGCCCTGCAGGTACCCTTCCGGCGGGATAATCACCCCGTTCGTCCCGGTCACCGGCTCAACCAGCACCGCTGCGATGGTCTGAGGGCCTTCATATTGAATGATTTCCTCCAGGTGGTTGAGGTAATCCTGGGAGAAGTCGGCTTCCGAGATATCCGGGTTGGCGCGGTGGAAGGTGGAGCGGTAGCGATACGGGTCGAGGAAATGCACCACGCCCGGCATGACCTCCGGCTCCCAGGCCACCCGGCGCGGATCGCCCGTGGCAGCCAGCGCGCCAAAAGACGCCCCGTGGTAAGAGCGATAACGACTCAGGATTTTGAACTTGCCGGTATAACCTCGCGCCAGCTTGATCGCGTTCTCATTGGCGTCGGCGCCGCCCAGGGTGTAGAGGAAGCGGTTGATGCCGGGCGGGGTTACTTCAGCCAGCAGCTTGCCCAGCAGCGCGCGCGGGCGGGTGGCCATCTGCGGCCCCGCGAAGGGAAGCTCGCGAGCCTGGTCGACGATAGCCTGCACCACGTGCGGGTTGCCGTGCCCGATATTGACGCACATGACCATCGAATTGAAATCCAGGTAACGTTTTCCATCCACGTCCCAAAAATAGACCCCATCGGCTTTTTTCACCGCGATGGGCTTGACCTTTTTCTGGGCAGACCAGGTCCAAAAATTGTGCTCCATGGAGAGGGGGAGAATTTCCGAATCGGGTAAATCCATCATCGCACGCCATCCTTTTTTGATATATCGTCATTGCGAGGCCCTTTCTTTGGGCCGAAGCAAAATGCTGACTAAACCGATCCTATCACATTTGGGATAAAAACACGCGGCTCGGGGTTACCCCATGATGGCCGGGTCGCTTATACCCGGCCTGACGTGTCAAGGAAAACCGCATATAATTAATCCAGGTTGCTCCAGCCCCCAGGAAACGGCCGTGCAACCCCATTTTGATCGACCAAAGGAACCCTCATGACATCCTCTCTGGAACAGGCGCTCCAATACGCCCATGACAACCAATCCCTCTTTTTAGATCAATTGAAAGACTTCCTGCGCATCCCTTCGGTATCGACCGACCCGGCGCACCACCCCGATATGGAAAAGGCAGCGCGCTACCTGGTCAGCCGGCTTGAAGGGCTGGCGTTCACCCACATCCAAATTTTTCCAACCGCGGGGCACCCGGTGGTGTACGGTGAGCGCCTGGCGGCTGGCTCGGCGCCCACCTTGCTCGTCTACGGCCATTATGACGTCCAGCCAGCCGAACCGCTGGAGCTGTGGCAGACGCCGGCCTTCGACCCCCAGGTGCGCGATGGGCTGCTCTACGCCCGCGGCGCCTCCGACATGAAGGGCCAGGTGATGGCCGTGCTCAGCGCCCTCGAAACGCTGATTCACCTGGATCAGCTCAAGGTCAACATCAAGGTGCTTTTCGAAGGCGAAGAGGAGATTGGCTCGCCCAACCTGGACGCCTTTATGCGCGAGCACAAGGCCCTGCTGGCCTGCGATAATGCCCTCAACCCGGATGCCGGGATGGTTTATCCCGACCGGCCCGTCATCGTGTACGCCCTGCGCGGCCTGGCGTATTTTGAGCTGCGCCTGCACGGGCCGTCCCACGACCTGCACTCGGGCCTGTTTGGCGGCCTGGTGCACAACCCGGCCCAGGTGCTGTGCGAGCTGATCGCCGGGATGCACGACGCCCAGGGACGCATCACCCTGCCCGGTTTTTACGACCGGGTGAGGCCCCTGCCGGCGGAAGAGCGCGCCCAACTGGCACGCGACGCCATGGGTGAAGCCTTCCACCTCAAGCAGGCCGGCGTGTCTCAACTGTGGGGCGAGCAAGGCTACAGCCCAGAAGAGCGCCTGGGCGCTCGCCCGACCCTGGAAGTGAACGGCCTCCTTTCAGGTTTCACCGGCCACGGCTCAAAGACCGTCCTGCCGGCGGAAGCCATGGCCAAGATTTCCATGCGCCTGGTGCCCGACCAGGATCCGGCCGAAGTGGAACAACAGCTCCGCCGTTACCTGGAAAGCCATGCCCCGGCCAGCGTGCGCTGGGAGCTGGAGGAAATGTCCAGCGGGCCGGCCTCCATTACCGACCTGAACCTGCCCGCCACCCGCGCTTTGGCCGCCGCCCTGGAGACCGTGTGGGGCAAAGCGCCCCAGCTCAAGCGCGAAGGCGGAAGCATCCCGGTGGTTGCCTCGATGCAGACCATCCTGGGAGTCGAATCGGTCATCACCGGGTTTGGCCTGAGCGATGACAACATCCACGCTCCCAATGAGCACCTCAACCTGGCGAACTGGTCGCGCGGGATTGACGCCCTGGTGCTTTTCTTCACCGCCCTGGGCAAGTGAGCCATGAGCCAGAGAATGCCCTCTTACGGGGGACAGGCGGTGATTGAAGGGGTGTTAATGCGCGGGGCGCGCTTTGCCAGCATGGCCAATCGCGCGCCGGACGGCCAGATCGTCACCACCAGCGAGGCGCTCAGCGGGATTTACCACAGCGCATGGGCGCGCGCGCCTTTCCTGCGGGGCCTGGTCATCCTGTGGGACACCCTTGGCCTGGGAACGCGCTTCCTGACCCGCTCGGCCAACATCCAGACCGGCGAGGATGAAAAAATAGAAGGGCCGGCGTTGTACCTGACCCTGGGATTTTCCTTGCTGGTAGGCGTGGCGATCTTTTTCGTGGCGCCGGCTGCGCTGGGCCAGGCCACTGAACGCTGGCTGGGCTGGTCAGCCCTGGCGAGCAACCTGCTCGAGGGCGCCATCCGCCTGGCCGCTTTCCTCGCCTACCTGTGGGGAGTGGGGCAGATGGCGGAAATCCGCCGCGTGTTCGCCTATCACGGCGCCGAGCACAAGACCATCAACGCCTACGAATCCGGCATCGAGCTCGTCCCTGAAAAGGTGGCCCAGGCCTCGCTGCTGCACCCGCGCTGCGGCACCTCCTTCCTGCTCACCCTGGTGGTGCTCTCGGTGATCGTGTTCGCCTTGCTGGGGCCCATGCCCACTGCGCTGCGCCTGCTGACCCGCATCCTGTTTATCCCGGTGCTGGCCGGCCTGGCGTACGAATACATCCGCTGGATGGCCGGGCACCTGGGCAACCCCGTGGTGCACGCTTTGATCCAGCCCAACCTGGCCCTGCAAAAGCTCACCACGCGCGAGCCGGACCTGGCCATGCTCGAAGTGGCCATCACGGCGTTTAAGACCCTGCTGACTCAGGAGGGCGGCGATGAAAACCTGGCAGGTCATCCTCTTTAGCCTGCTGGCCGGCGCACTGGCGGCCGGTGTGATCCTGCTGGTGGCCTCACCGCCACGCGGGCAGCCCATCCAGCTTGCGGCTCAGCCCACCCCCTCGCCGCTGATCGTCTATGTCACCGGGGCCATCCGCCAACCGGGGGTGATCGCCCTGGCCGCGGGCAGCCGGGTGACAGACGCGATCGAAGCCGCCGGGGGGCTGGCTCCTGAAGCCGACGCCAGCGGGGTTAACCTGGCGGCCCCCGTACACGATGGGCAGCACCTGGTCATTCCCCGGGCAGGCGAAGTCCTCCCCACCCAGCCGGCCAGCGCAACCGCTGCGGCCCAACCGGGCGCCAAAGCCCCGCCGGCCACCCCCACGCCAGCCTACACCGCCGACCTCCCGCTTAATCTCAACACCGCCACCCAAGCCGACCTGGAGACTCTGCCTTCCATCGGGCCAACCCGCGCCCAGGCCATCCTCGCTTACCGCGAGGCGCACGGCGCCTTTGCCCGCATCGAAGACCTGCTCAACGTCCCCGGCATCGGGCCAACCCTGTTTGAACGCATCAAAGCCCTGATTACCACAGAATGATTAAGGTATAATGAATCGTATGGACGTTGCAACATTTGAACAAGCCTTGAAAGATGCTATGCGCGCGAAGGACGATGTGCGCAGGCGCACGCTGAGGATGGTGCTGGCCGCCGTGAAGCTGGTCCAGGTGGAGAAGCAGGCGCCGGTGGATGAAGCCGGGCTGCTGTCGATCTTGCAAAAAGAGATCAAACTGCGCCGCGAAGCCATTGCGGATGCCGAAAAGGCTCACCGGCCCGACCTGGTAGACGCCAGCCAGGCAGAGATTGCGGTCCTGGAATCCTACCTGCCCAGGCAGCTTACCCAGGCCGAGCTCACCACCCTGGCGCAGCGCGTGATCGCAGAGACCGGCGCAACCGGCCCGGCCGACATGGGCAAAGTGATGAAAGCCATGGTTGCCGAAGTGCACGGAAGAGCGCCCGGCGACCAGGTCAGCCAGGTCGTCCGCCAGCTACTGCAAAAAGCTTAACCGCATGGTCAGCGAGACAGCGCAGACACGGAAGCGTTGGGGCATCAACCGGACTGCGGTGCGCATGACCCTGTTGGTGTTAACCAGCCTCCTGTCGCTGGCATCGCTGGTGCTGCCCATCGCGCTTCGCCCCACCTCGTATACCCTCAACGTGGGCGACGTGGCGCCCCAGGATATCCAGGCGCCACGCACCCTGACCTATGAGAGCGCCTACCTGACCGACCAGGCCCGCAACGCCGCCGAAGCCCAGGTCGCACCCGTCTATCTCCCCCTCGACCCCACCATCGCCCGCCGCCAGTTAAGCAAACTGCACGTCAACCTGAACTATATTGACACCGTGCGGGCCGATGCGTATGCCACCATCGACCAGAAGCAATCCGACCTGGCCGCCATGTCAGACATCCACCTCAGCAGCGATACCACCCGCCAGATCCTCTACCTGAACGATGCAAGCTGGCAAACGATTGAGCAGGAAGCGGTCAACGTCCTCGAGCAGGAGATGCGCAATCCCATCCGCGATACCCAGCTATCCGACGCCCGCCGCCAGATTCCCACGTTGATCAGCTTCAGCATCCCCCAGGATCAAGCGGCCATCATCACCGATATCGATACGCCGTTTGTGGCGCCCAATAGCCTGTACAGCGCTGAACAGACCGACGCGGCCAAAACCGCCGCCCGCCAGTCCGTCGCCCCTATCAGCCGTTCTTTCATCACCGGCCAGGTCATCGTGGGGCGCGGGCAGGTGATCAGCCAGGAAGA
This sequence comes from Chloroflexota bacterium, assembly GCA_021789855.1. Classification (GTDB taxonomy): domain Bacteria; phylum Chloroflexota; class Anaerolineae; order Anaerolineales; family Anaerolineaceae; genus JAJYIW01. The sequence continues at coordinate 24,706 of JAJYIW010000016.1, forward strand.
CTGGGAAGCCCTGCAAAAATTCGATCTGATCCAGCCGGCCAACAACCGCAATGACATCATTTCTACCGCCACCCTGGTCATCCTGATGAGCGTATTTGTCGCTGTCTACTTCAACCGCCGGCGTGTCTCACCGATGAACGAGATCAAGGGACTGGCGCTGATCTGCCTGTTTTTCCTGGTCTTCCTGGTAGGCGCGCGCTATTTGATTCCCAACCGCACGGTGCTCCCCTACCTGTTCCCCATGGCTGCGTTTGGGCTGACCATCACCGCGCTGTACAACATGGAAGCCGGGCTGATCCTGTCGCTGGTCTTGAGCATCCTGGCCTCCTATAACCTGCCAAACTCCCTCGACCTGATGCTGTTCTACATCCTCACCAGCCTGATGGGCATCCTCATCCTGGGAAAAGCCCGCCGGATCAGCTCATTTTTTTCGGCCGGCCTGGCGGTCGGGGTCAGCGGCATGGCGGTGGTGCTGGCTTACCGCCTGACCGACACGTCCACCGACCTGCTTGGGATGACCACCCTGCTGGGTGCAGCCCTGGTCAATGGGGTCGCCTCGGCCAGCCTGACCTTGCTGTTCCAGTTCTTATTTGCCCAGGTGCTGGGGCTGACCACTTCGCTGCAATTGCTGGAAATATCGCGTCCCGACCACCCGTTGAGCCAGTTCATCTTACGCAACGCCCCCGGCACCTACCAGCACAGCCTGCAGGTGGCCAACCTGGCCGAACAGGCCGCGGAAAGCATCGGCGGCGATGGACTGCTGACCCGCGTGGGCGCCATCTACCACGACGCGGGTAAAGCGATGAATCCCCTGTTCTTTGTCGAAAACCAGATTCCGGGGAAGATCGACCCGCACGACGACCTCGACCCGGCTACCAGCGCCGCCACCATCATCCAGCACGTCGCCGACGGCGTGACGCTGGCCAATAAGCACCACCTGCCTCCCCGTATCCGCGATTTTATCACCGAGCACCACGGCACTTTGCTGGCGCGCTACCAGTATTCCCAGGCCGTGACGCAGGCCGGTTCGCCCGACCTGGTGAACCCGGACGGTTTCCGCTACCCTGGGCCGCGCCCGCGCTCGCGCGAGACAGCCCTGCTCATGCTGGCCGACGGTGTGGAAGCCCGCGCCCGGGCCGAGCTGCCCAGGGACGAGACCGAGCTACGCAGCCTGATCAAGAGCGTCTTTTCCTTTTGCGAGGCCGAAGGCCAGCTCGACGATACCAACCTGTCGCTGCGCGACCTGGCCCTTGCCGCCGATTCCTTCGCCCACACCATGCGCAACATTTACCATTCCCGCATTAAATACCCCGACGCCAAAGCCAGCCCGCTCAAGACGGGAATCCCGATCGAAGCGCCCCAGCCGGCGCCCTCTTCTCTGCCTACCCCTAAAGATCAGCCATGATTTACCTGACCATCGACGACGATTTTCGCTCTGAAGTGCCTTCTGCCCGGATGGAAAAGGTGGTTGAGACCGCCATGGACTACCTCCAAATACCTCGCGCGGTTGACCTGAGCGTCGTGTTCAGCGGAGATGACGAAATCCAGGCGCTGAACCGCCAGTACCTGGACAACGACGCTCCCACGGACGTGCTGTCCTTCCCCGCGGATGAAATCGACCCGGAGACCGGCGATCGCTACCTGGGGGATATCATCCTTTCGGTGCCCCAGGCGCGCCGGCAGGCCGAAGCCGGCGGTCACCCCCTGGCCGCTGAGCTGGAGCTGCTGGTGGTGCACGGGGTGCTCCACCTCTCCGGCCACGATCACGCCGAAGAGGAGGAAAAAGCCAGGATGTGGGAGGCGCAAAGGGAGATTCTCACCCAATGCCACAACCCCTTAGCCGCCCAATTTTAGCCGTGGGAGGGTTCATCCGCTCGCGCGGGCAATCGTTCCAGCATGCCTTTGCCGGCTGGTACTACGTCTTACGCACCCAGCGCAACGCCTGGATCCATGCCGTGGCCACGGCCTGCGTGGTTGCGCTGGCCGCCTGGCTCAAGCTGAACCTGCGCGACTGGACCGAGCTGATCATCGTGGTGGCGATGGTGTGGACAGCCGAATTTATCAATACCGCTCTGGAAGCCGTGGTGGACCTGGCCAGCCCGCAGCGCCACCCGCTGGCCAGGGTGGGTAAAGACGTGGGGGCGGCTGCGGTGCTGATCGCGGCCGGCGCGGCGGCGCTGACCGGCCTGTTAGTGCTCGGCCCGCCGCTGTGGAGCAGGCTGCAAGGCTGGTTCGGGCATTAAGGAGGCTGTGCATGCCAGGGAATTTCCGTTTCGGCACGGTGGGATCGCCCCTTTCCACCCCCAAAAAACCCGGGGGCAGCGCCGGCGCCGTCCTACGCCTGGCTGAGCTTGAGCTCTCTGCCCTGGAGCTGGGCTGGGTGCAGTCGGTGCGGGTGAGCCCGGAAACCTGCCAGGCCATTCGCCAGCAGGCCGCCGGGGTGGATGTGGCGGTCAGCGTCCACGCGCCCTATTTTATTAACCTCAATGCCAGCGAGGAAGAATGGCCCCATTCTCGCAAGCGCCTGGTGGATGCGGCCACCTACGGCGCCCTGGCTGGCGCTACCGATATTGTCTTTCACCCCGGCTCGTATTTTGACCATTCGCCGGCGGAAGTGCTGCCGGCGGCGATCGAGCGCCTGGCCGGCGTCGCCGCCGAGCTGCGCCAGGCGGGCAACCCGGTGACGCTGCGCCCCGAAACCATGGGCAAGGTCGCCATGCTGGGCTCGCTGGCGGACACGCTGGCGCTAAGCCAGGCCATCCCCGGCGTGCTGCCCTGCCTGGATTTTGCCCACCTGCACGCCCGCGCCGGCGACGGCTCGTTGAACTCCCGCGCTGAATGGATCGACCTGCTTCACACCTATGCCAGCGCGCTGGGGCCCGATGCCCTCCAAGCCCTGCACATCCACCTCTCCGGAATCGAATACACCGTCAAGGGCGAGCGCAATCACCTGCCCTTGCTGGAATCGGATTTCAACCTGAGGGGATTATTCGA
>JAJYIW010000210.1 GCA_021789855.1 Chloroflexota bacterium
AGGCCCAGTATTTTTAGTTTGCGGTCCGCCGGCAGCATCTTGGTAAAGGTGATCCCGGCGACGGCGAACATGAAGCATATTTCGATGTTCAGCCCAATCAGGATGAGGTAGGCGGTGTGGCTTGGGGCGCCCCAAACTGGCGCGTACCCGGTGAAGTGGAAGACCAGTCCATTCCAGATTTCGTTGAACCAGTCCATCAGCCAGAACCCCAGGCCGGCCAGGACCAGGCTCCAGTTGCGCTTTTCCACCTCAACGGTGTAAACGTACACAACCAGGGCAAACAAGGGGATGACGTACCATTGAAATGTGCTGGGGTTTCTCAAGATCTGTAAGGCTTGTGCTGCAGCGGGTGACATAGAATGACCTCCTAAAGAGTCTGGCATTGTGGACAGAAATAGACCGCCCCGCCCAGGTAGGACGCTTTTTCAACCGGGGCTCCGCAGCGCGGGCAGGGCTGGCCGGCAGTTTGGTTGGACATCAGGCGGCGGTAACCTCCCGGGTGATTGTAAAGGTTGTAATCGCCGTCGCGCCCGCCGCGCTCCAACATGGCGCGCAGGGTTTCACGCGTGGCGTGGTAAAGCTGCTTGCGCTCGTCCACGCTCAGGCTGATTGCCCGCCGGCGCGGGTGGAGGCGCGCCTGCCACAGGATGTCTTGCAGGCAGCCGTTGCCCACACCCAACACCCCGGGCTTGCTGATCATGAAGAACTTGACGCTGCGCGGGTCCTCTGGTGACAACATAGCGAACAGGCCCTCAAAATAGCCGGGGGAGAAGCTATGGCTTAAAGGTGAGAGATTCTTACTAATGAAGGGATGGCTGGCCAGCTCGGCGGGATCGAGCAGGTAGGTTGACCCCCACCCCTGGACGGTAACCGTCAGGTAGGTCTCATCGCTAAAATGGAGGTAGAGCTGGTATTTGGCCGGCAGGCTGGTTGCGTCAGGATGGTAGATGATGCGCTCGCCGCCGCCTCCCAACATCAGGGTATAGCCAGGCTCGATGTCGGTCAATATCAGCGAGCCGTTGGCGCGGCTCTCGCCGATGCTTTTACCGGGGAAAATGGCGGCGTACTCTTCCGGAGGGCGGTTGACAAAGGCAAACTTGTGGGGCGAGTTGCCCCGGTTGCCATCCAGGATGTGCTTTCCTTTCAATCCGGTGTTCATCTGCGCCGCGATGATGGTAGCTTCCGGTAATTCAATCATGGGGATGACTCCTCTGCCTGTTTTTTCAGGGCTTACCACCGGCGGAGGTGGGTTTTGGCCCGGCGGCAATCCATTCTGATTATTTTTCCTGGGGTTTTTGGGTATCCAGTGCTAATATTACTATACAATGTTCGGGCAAAATATGCCAGAGCCCAGGCGAAACCCAGGGCATGGCTGAGTTCCTCGGTACAATCGTGCTTCCAATCCATTTGCAGGAAATGATCTCATGATTCCATTAGATTCCTATCCAAAATGGGCGCCTGTCCTGGATGAGCGCGCCCGCCGTTATTTGAATTCCCAGGAGCTGCAAGCGTACCTGGCAATCCCTCCCGAGCGGCGCCAGTCCCAGCTCAAAGCCATGCTCGAAGCGCCCATCGCATCGTTTACCGCCGTCAACGAGGTCTATTTCCGGGCGCGCTGGGCGGAAGCGCTTACCACCCTATATCCTGACGGTGACCTCAAGCTGCTCGAGATTGCATCGGGTGACGCCGATTGTATTCCCCAGGCGATGGAGCGTTCTCACCCGCACGGCAGCTACGTTTCCGCCAACATGAACCAGGCCCTGACCCGCGGCTTGCTGCAACGGACGGCGGGGTTATCCCTGCCGGTCAGGGTCATCGAAGATGACGCGGCTGCCCTGGCCACCTATTTGCCGCCGGCCAGCCTGGGGGTCATTGCTTTCCAGCACGGGGTCAATGACGTGATCCAGGCCATCCTGTGCGACCGCGAAGGGGTGGACACGATCCACACGGATTGGATGGAAACTCTCCCCAAAATGATCGCCATCCTGCAACGGGAAATGGCCCAGGACACCCTCGCCTCCCACGCCAGGCAGCCCTTTATGAGCCTGGTGGAAACCCTGGCTCAACGGCTTAAGCCAGGTGGGAAGATGGTCATGAACCACTATATGTTCCAACTGGACCTGGATTGGGGGTATCCCCCCAGCCTGTTCGATGACCTGATCCCCATCGTCCGTTCCTGGCTCACGGGGTTTCCCGGCTGCCGCGAGGTGTTCTACCCGGGTTTTGACCCGCATTGGTGGCTTTTCCTGGAACGGAAAAATTAAACGTTTGTCAGTCTCCTTAGTGATATTTATCCATTGACACCCACCCCCCGGATCGGTTAATCTTAGTCGTAATCTATACCATTAATACTTATTTAAGGAGAAAGTTCCTATGGCTATGAAAATTACGGATGAATGCATCGCTTGCGGTGCCTGCGTACCTGAATGCCCGACCGAATCGATCACGGAAGACACCCCGATCTATATCATTAACGCTGACACCTGCGTTGAATGCGTAGGCCACGCCGATGCCCCCCAGTGCAAGGATGTTTGCCCGGTGGATTGCATCGTCAAAGCCTGATCATCCATTATTGGTTTGAAAAAACTCAGAAACGTCCCCGGGGGTGGGGACGTTTTATTTTGTTAAGTCTCTCTAATCTGAGTTGTCATTAGCAAAATTAATTAATGGGCAGCGCTAGACCCGGCCAGGGGTTCAGGCGGCAGCCAGCTCCGGCCGTCCTGAGCGATCAGATCATCGGCGCTTTGCGGGCCCATGCTGCCAGCGGCGTAATTGGGAAAGCCTGAAGGTGCCGTTTTGCTCCAGGCGTTCAGCACCGGCGAGATGTCCGACCAGGATTGCTCCACCTGGTCTGAGCGCATGAAGAGCATCGCATCGCCGATCATCGCATCGATCAAGAGCGTCTCGTAGGCATCGGGCGAGCGGGCCTTGAAGGTGCCAGAGTAGGTGAAGGACATATCCACCGGGCTTAATTGAAAACTCGATCCGGGTTGCTTGGCCTGGAAGCGAAGCAGGATGCCTTGTTCGGGTTGGATGTGAATCAGCAGGTAGTTGGGATTCCAGGCAGCCTGGGAGCTGGTTGGGAAGGACTGGTGGGGTACCGGGCGGAACTGGATGGCGACCGTGGAACAGGCCAGGCTCATCCGCTTGCCGGTGCGCAGGTAAAAGGGCACGTCCTGCCAGCGCCAGTTGTCCACATAGAGCTTTAACGCCGCGTAGGTCTCGGTGGAGGAGTCAGGCGCCACCCCCGGCTCGCTGCAGTAAGCGGGAACTGGCGCCCCTTCGATTTGCCCGGCGCCGTACTGTCCACGCACGGCAAACCGGTCTACCTGGTCTGCCGGGATCGGGCGGATGGCGCGCAGCACGTCCAACTTTTTATTGCGGATGTCATCCGCATCGAACGACACCATCGGCTCCATGGCGATCAGGCACAGGAGCTGCATGAGGTGATTCTGGATCATGTCGCGCAGGGCGCCGGCGTGCTCGTAGTAGGCGCCACGGTGCTCGACCCCCACCGTTTCGGCCACGGTGATCTCCACGTGGTCGATGTAACGGCGGTCCCAGATGGGCTCGAACAGCGCGTTGGCAAAGCGAAAAGCCAGGATGTTCTGGACGGTTTCCTTGCCCAGGTAATGGTCGATGCGGTAGATCTGGCTCTCGTGGAACACAGTGGAGAGCAGCTTATTGAGAGCGATGGCCGATGGCAGGTCATGGCCGAAAGGCTTTTCCACCACGATGCGCGCCCGGCGCCGGTCGTGGGCCAGCTTGGCTACGCCGAGTCCATTGACGATGGTCTCCATGATGGCTGGCGGTGTGGCCAGGTAGAAGATGGTGTTGGCCTGGCTTGCCCACGCTTTTTCCACGGCGGCAATTTGCTGGCTCAAGGCCGTGTACGTGGCTGGATCGCCAAAATCGCCAGAAAGGTAATGCAGGTTAGCCTCCACCGGCTTCCAATCTTCATCTGCCACGTTCCCGAGGCGGCAGAAGGTGTTGGCGCCGTCCTTCATCCGCCGGACGAAGTCCGCCTGGCTCTGGGACACCCGGTCCAGCCCGATGACCGCAAAGCGTTCGGGCAGCTTGTGATCGAAGAATAAATTATACAGGGCAGGGGCCAGCTTGCGCCAGGTGAGATCGCCCATGCTGCCAAAGATAATCATAATAGTGGGTTCAGGTGTGTTATTCATAGATTTTCTCCCTCAAAGGATATTGTAACCGGGCCAGGAAAAATTGGGGGAGTGAATCGAACGTTTTCCCTGATGAAATCCTGGATGTGATTCTCAATATTGGAAAATCCCTGGACAAATCAAACCGTGTGCTGTAAAATGAACCCTCGCTGTGTTGGAATGATTTTTGGAGGAAAAACGACTTTGGCAAATATTAAATCGGCAATCAAACGCAATAAGCAGAACGAAAAGAAGCGGGTGCATAACCGGGTCATGCGCGGGGCGGCCCGTACCCTGGTGGTGAAAGCTCGGACGGCGATCGACAAAGAGACGCCAGAAGAAGCAAAAGAAGCCACCTTGAAAGCGATCACGGCCCTGGATAAAGCCGCGGAGAAGGGCGTCATCCATAAGAATAACGCCGCCCGCCGAAAGAGCCGCTTGATGAAACGGCTGGCTGCCCAGGCGAAAGCTTAACGCGATTGGACTCACCGGGAGAGCCTGGTATGGCAGCAGCGACCAGCCCCCGGTAATCCATGGCAGTCGAGCGGGAGCAATTCTGGCTCCCGCTTTTTGCGTATTTTTCACTCATGTTATAATCTTGTTGGATCATTAAGGCAGGTGGTGGGCATGTTTGAGGTTGAACAACACGAGGTCGAAGCTCAATTGGTGCGCTACGCAGCCGGGCAAGGCCTGCCGGAAGCCTCTTTTAACTGGGCGTGGATTCCTTTCAATGGTCATTGGGGCATCGCCACCTCTTTCTTCCAGCTCGCCGCTCAAGAAGCCCGCCAGGGTAAAAAGATCAACGTCCCGCAGCGCTCGCAGGAGCTGGCGGAAGGCGCAGCGGCTTACCTGGGCCAGCCAGCCGGCTTCGAGCGGGTGGAGGCCGTCAAGGGCTACCTGAACCTGTATTTTTCCGCCGGTGAGTACGCCCGCCGCGTGCTGGATGCGGTGCTGTCTGAGGGTGACCGGTTTGGCGCAGGGATTCCCAAGCGCGAGAGGGTGATGGTGGAATTTTCGCAGCCCAACACGCACAAGGCCTTCCACGTGGGCCACCTGCGCTCGGCCATCCTGGGGGATACGCTGTGCCGCATCCTGGATTTTGCCGGTTACGATGTGGTGCGCGCCAATTATCCCGGCGACATGGGCCTGCACGTGATCAAATGGCTGTGGAATTACATGAAATACCATGCCGGGGAACGCCCGCAAAAGGACATCACCCAGTGGATGGGGGCGCTGTACGCTGAAGCCAGCCGCCGGCTGGAAGAGCACCCCGAAGCCGAGGCGGAAGTGCGCGAGCTCTATGCGCGCTGGGACCGGCGTGATCCCGATGTGGTGGCGCTGTGGAAGGAAACCCGCCAGTGGTCGTTGGACGGTTTCAATGAAATTTACGACCAGTTAGGTATCCGCTTCGACCGCTATTATTTCAACAGCATGGCCGAGCAGCCCGGAAAAGCCGTGGTGGACGAACTGGTCGCCCGCGGGATCGCCGAGGATGGCCGCCCGGAG
>JAJYIW010000017.1 GCA_021789855.1 Chloroflexota bacterium
AACCACCGTCGACAAAGGCGGGCTGGTCGGCGTGGGCGTGGGTGTTTGGGTCGGCGTGGGTGTTGAGGTGAGCGTTGGCGTCGCGGTAGGAGTCAGCGTCGCGGTCGGGGTGGGGGTCAAGGTAGGCGTGGGGGTCGGGACCTGTAAATTGAGGTGAATGCGTTTTTCCGCGTAAGTACCCTTGGTGCTGTGCATATAAATACGCAAGGTTATCTCGCCGGCTGGAAGCTTAGAAATATCCCAGGTGAACAGCTTATCGGTTTGTTTGACCGGCGCAGTGACATGGTCGATCAAAGTGGTCCAGTCCGTGGGGGAGTCGCCAGTGCCATAATCCAGGCGGAAATAATCAAAATTGGCCGTGGCGTCTACGGAGCCGTAAATTTCCAGCGGGCTGGTAGTGATGGTCTGGCCATCGGTAATATTCGCAAAGGCAATATTCGGGCGGGGATCGCTGGCCTTGCAATCCTGCTGGGGGGCAAAGACAATGGGTTGAGAAAATTTCATCTTCTTCGCCCAGGCCTGGCCATCTTTCGTGTTGAGAATCCACTTTTGCGCCCAGGGATCGCTGACATTAGCCGCAAATTTCTGCTCCGTATACCCCGCACAATCAGGGGTGGCGCGGTAGCCTGTCCAGGTATCGATCAATGCATTTTGCCACAGGTCATGATCTTTCGACGGCGGCAACTGGTCGGCAGCGAAGTACTCGGTGCGTTGGTCGGGGCACCATTGAGAAGGCTCTGTACCTGAAATCGCGCACACCACTTTTTCCACTACGCCCGGCGGTTTGATAAAGGGAGTCGGTTTACCGCCGGTCAATTGTTGGATGGCCTTTTGCATAAACTGCGACCAGATCGGGGCCGCGCCGGTAATGCCTAAAATATTTTCCATGGGGGTGTAATTGGCATTACCCACCCACACCCCGGTCACCAGATCCGGGGTATATCCTATCGTCCAGTTATCCCTGAAATCGTTGGTGGTACCGGTCTTCACCGCCGCCGGGAAAGGCAGGTTGAGCGACGAATGGGTGCCAAAATCCAGAGCCCTGGCCTGTGGATCGGACAGGATCGAAGAGATCAAGAAAGCATATTCTGGGCGAATGACCTGCTCCCCCGGTGGAGGGGTATAGTTGTACACGACATTACCGGAATGATCGACGATCTTCGTGATCGCCACAGGCGGGACACGACGCCCGCCATCCGCAAAAACCGCGTACGCGCCGGTCATTTGCAGCAGGCTCACTTCCCCGCCGCCCAGGGTCAACGAGAGCCCATAATCGTTGCGCGTCAGAGAGGTAATTCCCATGCGCTTGGCAAAGGATACCAGCCCCTCAACGCCGGGCGTCTTGGGATTATCATAAATACCCACGAACTGCAGTGCTTTAACCGCCGGAATGTTTCGGGAATTGCCCAGGGCATCGCGGACGCTCATCGGCCCAAAGAATTTCCCATCGTAGTTAGTTGGCTGGTAGGGTGGGCGGGGATCATTGGGGTCCCCGGATGGCGGAAAGTCGGTGGGCACATCCCATACCAGCGTCGCTGGCGTCCATCCCCGTTCGAACGCCAGGACATAGGTCAGCGGTTTAATCGCTGAACCGGGCTGGCGCGTCGAGCTGATCGCCATGTTCACCTGGCCTGAGATGGCCGCGTTGTAAAAATCGGCTGAGCCAACCATGGCAAGAATTTCGCCAGTGGAGGGCTGGATCGCTACCAGCGCGCCATCCGTCACCTTGTGGGCAGCCAACGAATCCACCTGTTGCTTAACGATTTTCTCGGCCTGATCTTCTAACTCCGGGTCCAACGTGGTATACACGGTAAAACCGGAGCGGTATATAGTCTGTGGATCATATTGCGCTTCGAGCAAGGAGCGGATGTAATAAACCCAGTGCGGGTAAAGCATGGATTCATGCGGCTGAGTAAAGGGGTAGGCATCCATCTCACTGGCAGCCGAAGCCGCGGCCACAGCGTCCACGCAGATCGGTTGGACCGAATTGCTGACAGAGATGCAATTCTCGTCCTTGCTGGCATTGTACATGAGCACCAGGACGGCCTTTTGCCGGCGGAGCGTCTCATCGCGATTGGTATAAATATCATAAACGGACGGGGCCTGAGGGAGGCCGGCCAGGAACGCCGCCTGCGCCAGATCGAGCTTATCAGCAGTGGTATTGAAGTAGGTCTCAGAGGCTGCTTCAATGCCGTAAGACAGGTTCCCGTAATAATTTTCATTCAGGTAGAGCTCAAGAATCTCATCTTTTGAATACCGGCGGGTGATTTCCGCGGCCAGGATGATCTCACGGGCTTTTCTACTGATGGTCTGTTGGTAACGCTCTTCAGGGGTCATCAACAAGGCCCTGGCCAGTTGTTGGGTGATGGTCGATGCGCCGGAGACTGTGCCACCGCTGGTGTAGTTCTGCCAGAGAGCGCGAATGATCGCCAGGGGATCAAAACCAGGATGGGAATAGAAATCCTTATCTTCGGTGGCAATCGTCGCAGCGATCACATAAGGCGATATTTTCGATAAGGGCTCATACGTTCGCCGCCCGGCGTTCGGGTCGAGGATCTCGTACAGAAGGTTGCCATTCCGATCCAGGATCCGCGTAGTTTCAAATTGTGAGGCTTTTTGTTGGAGACCGGCGACATCGGGTAGGGTCGCGGCCACTTTGTAATACTGGTAAATCGCAAAAGAACCTACCGCGAGCACCAGAAATACACCCACAAAGATCAGGACAATCACCCCTCTTAACAGGCAGCCCAGGGTGTCCCGCCAGTCCATTCCACCCGCCTGGACCGGCTGGGTATGCCTGAGGGATGACTTTTTCTCAGATTGGCTCACCCGGCCAGCGACCGTTCCCTGTGGGGGGCTCACCCGGCGGGGGAGCGGCTGGCCGGTGGGGCGAGCATTTTGCTGGTAGGCCGATGGCGTGACTCGCGTGGCGTACATATCAATTTGATCGACGCGGCGAGGTAAAGGCATCCCGTTTTGATCGACTGCTGGCGGCGGTTCAATACCTGAACGGCTGCCTGGCGGCGCCACGGGGGTGCGATCCGTGACAGGCGGCGGCGATTTTAACCGGCTCCCGGCCGGGGGAGTCGCTTCCACGTTCTGCTGACTCACCGTGGACTCCGGCGGTTTTATTCTGCTTCCGGCTGGGGGGGTCACATCCAGGCTCGGGCGCGTTTCATCCGTGTACTTTTTAGCCAAAAAAGGAGGAAGCTGGTCCGCCCGTGAAGCGCCGGTGGGCTTGATAGGCGGCGTTTGAGCTGACGCAGAAGGTGGAGGAGGAGTCAGCGGCTTTTGCTCACCCGGTTGCGAGGTGGGGGGCACATCCAGCACATCATCCCCCAAGAACCAGCCGCCGGTTATTTCTCCTGTCCCGGCTGGATGGTTTTCATTTTTATCTGGAGACGCTGCTTCAGGTTGAGAAGCTGCCGCCAGGGGATCGGGTTGGCCTGCCTCAATACCTGGCTCAGGACTCTCTTGAGACGGGCCAGCAGGAGGCTGCTCAGTCGATTCGCCAGGGGAGTTCTCCTGAGCCGGGGGGCGGGAATCCGTTGGTTTGCCCGACTCGATCAAACGTTTGATTCTGTCTTTTGTGTCTTGCCCCCCATCTTCTGGTCCATGTAAGTTTTCTTCTTGGTCCATAATAATTTGATTCTAGCATAAATGGTTTACAATGTGGATATGCATCTCTGGCGACTGACTCGACAAGACCCTGTTTGCCTGACCCTTTCCGCAGACGCCCAGCTCTCTAAACCGAATTACTACGATGACCAGATCTGGGAAGTACTGCTCCAGGGAGGGGAACCCCCTGCCCAATCCATACAGACCACTTACGGCTTACGAGCGCGGATGATGCGGGTTTTCCCGCGCTTCACGGAAAATGGGGTAACCCTAAGCGACCCGGGCGCATTTTATCAGTTGCCAGTGTTATGCCAGTTTTATACCAATTACGCCCGGCTGACCTTCAATCCCTTTGCAGGTATAGACGTCACAATAGAATATTGGGTTCCCACCTCAAACACCCTGGCCGGCCGGATCAAAGTGGCCAACAGCAGCGTGATCCGCCGGCAGATGCAACTTGAGCTGGCCGTTTCACTCGCTCCGATCCAACCTGGCCAGGAGATGCGCCCTCAATCGATCCAGGGAAAAAAATGCCTGGCAGGGCGGTCGGGCGACCTTTCTCCCGTGTTTTGCATCGACGGCCTGGCGGAATTCCAAACCAGCCCCTATTCCGCCTGCGCCGGCGCACTCGATCTCATCCCAGGAAGCTCGGCAACCTTCACCTGGGGGCTGGCTTCAACCACGGATGAAGACGGCTCATGGATAGCCGCCCAAGAATTGATCGCCTGTCCCTGGGATGCAGAAATTGCCCGCCTGGAAATGCAGGCTGCCAGCCAGATAGTGGATATTGACACCGGCAATCCGGCCTGGGACGCCGTCCTGGCTTTCAGCCAGAAAGTGGCGCGCCAGCTCTTTATGGGGCCTACCCGGTCTCTCCCTTACCCATCCTTTGTATTATCTCGCCAGCCCGACCAGGGTTTTTCACGTCGCTTCGACGGGAGCGATTACGACCACCTGTGGGATGGGCAGCCGGCCTTTGAGTCCTTATACCTCTCCACCCTGGTTTTACCTGGTTCAGCAGAGCTGGTTCAAGGCCTGATCCTGAACTACCTGGACACTGCGGCAGACAATGGCTTTATGGATGGGAGGCCCGGCCTGGCCGGCCAGCGCAGCCGCTTTCTCATTCCCCCTCTTCTGGCACTATTAACCTGGCAGGTGACCCGGATCAGCCAGGATAAGGCATTTTTGACCGAAGTGTTCCCCCGCCTGCTCAGCCTGGCCAACCTGTGGTTTGAGAAAAGCCATGATCAAGACCAGGATGGGTTCCCAGAATGGGATAACTCCCTCCAAACCGGGTATGAAGATAACCCCCTGTTCGATCGCTGGCGTCCTGACGAGAAGGGGATAGACATTTCCTGTGTTGAAAGTCCGACGATGGGAGCTTTGCTGGTACGGGAGATCAGCAGCCTGGTGCAAATCGCTAAGTTGATTGGCCGGGGCGAAGAAGTCCACTACCTGGAGCAACGCGCTGAAAGCTTGAAGGCAGCCATAGAATCGACCTGGGATTCCCACGGAGCCAGCTATCATTATCGCGACCGCGACTCCCACTCCTGCCTGGCCGGAGAGTCCATCGGCTCTTACCCGGCCAACGGGCCGATCGTGGTCAATAAAAAATTTAAAAAAAACCAGCGGCTGCTTGCAGTCATCGACATTCAACAGGATACCTCTCGGACAGGCGTAAGCCTGACCATTCATGGGATCACACCATCGGGCCCGGTAGATGAAACATTGCCGGTGAGACTCGGCCATTGGAACGGGCCCAGGGCAGTTTTGACCACCCAAAACATATTCCAGCAGGTCACCAGCCTGGATGTTCAGGGCCTGAGCCCGGCAGACAGGATCACCCTCAAGACCCCGGGGTATTTCCAGGAAGATATCACCCTCTTACTGCCCTTGTGGGCGCATATCCCCGGCAAGCAGCGCGCAAAAAACCTGGTAAAGAAAAGTATCCACTCTACTGAGCGGTACTGGCGTGAGCATGGCCTGGGCGCTCTTCCCGGCCTGGAGGCAGGAGAAAAAAAGAGCCAGGGATCGCCCGTGTATATGCTTTGGAACACGATGGTTGGAGAAGGTTTGCTGATGTACGGTTACCGGAACGAAGCCGCACAACTGGTGCAGAAACTTCTAGACACCACCGCCCAAAGCTTGCGGCAGATGCAATCATTTTATAAAATGTATGATAGCGATTCGGCCAGGCCAGGCGGTGAAAAAAATGTGATCGATGGATTAGCCCCATTGGGTTTTTATCTCCAGACCCTGGGCGTACAAATAATCTCGCCAACTCATGTTATTATTAATGGTGAAAACCCGTTTGCGAATCCCGTCACCGTAAGGTATCGCGGGCTAACGGTAAAACGGGACAGTCGAATCGCCTTGATCACTTTCCCGGATGGGCAAACGGTTCGGGTGACTGGTTCTGGCTCGCATGATGTCTCTTTATCCTGAAAACAACGCGAAGAACCCCTTATAAGGAGGCCTATGTCTGATAACCCCCCTGTTCAAGAAAATGATTTGACCACCTTACTCATGGCTGTTGTCCAGTCGCAAGATGTGGATGGTGCCAACCACGCCCTGGCCAAGCTGGGGATCACGTCAACCCCCTTACCCAGCGTGGGCGGCTTTTTAGGGCGGCGTAACGCAACCCTGCTTATCGGGCTGCCCAAAAAGAAGAGAGCATCCGCGATCAGCGCTTTATCGAAAACCTGCCGCCAGCGCATTGAATACATCGCCGTCCCCCTGGAAAGCGCGCCGCTTCCCTTGCCGGCTCCCACCCCGGTGACAATTGGGGGAGCTACCATTTTTTCACTTGAAGTTGAGCGATACGAGGAGTTTTAATTATGAAGCTGATCATTGCCATCATACGGGACAGCGATAACGAACCAGTGTCGCGAGCTTTGACCTCAGCCAACTTCCGCGTTACCTGCATCGCATCAACGGGTGGATTTTTACGGCGAGGGATGAGCACCTTATTAATTGGCCTCGATGATGAACAGGTCGACCAGGCCATGACCATCATTCGCGAGACCTGCGCGCCCTCCACGGAGCCAAACGTCAAGAAAGCCACCGTGTTTGTATTGAAAGTCGATCAATACACCCACCTGTGACGGCTACTCAAGCCTGGAAGCTCATTCGTGAAATTCTTCTACCTGGTAGATAAACACCTGGAGAGGCTTGTGTTGCCATAAGTGAAAAGGCGCGCCCATCTTTTCACATAAATTGCCCAGAAATTGGGCCGGATCGGGGAGCTTTTCCCACACCTGGGGTAAAAAGGTAGCCCGCCTCATGCCGTCCTTAAGAATCACTCCATCACGGCCCGGGTTTAATTGGGCAATGAGATCTTCCGCGCCAAGATAATTGAGTGGCTGGGGGGGTGTGAGCCTGGATATTTCGATCTGGATGAGGTCCAGCTCACCGGCTGTGACGGGCATGAAACGATAATCCTCGAGAGCCGCGGCCACAGCATGCTCGCACACATCCAGGATCAGCGGCTGGTAGGCCTCCAAAGCGCCGATACAGCCACGCAAGTCCCCTTCGACGGTTAATGTGACAAAGGAAGCGCCATTCTGTTGGAGCAACGGAGAATAGGCGTTCAGATCAAGGCGCAACGATTTTTTCTCACGAACGGCCAGCGTCATGGATTGGCGCGCCACCTTTAACAGCGTGGCCCTGTCTTCCTGGGATAAAGGTTCTGGCATCATTTTTGCAGCCCTCGATACAAACGGTTAAAATACGCCAGTGGCCAGTGATTGTTTTGTTCGATGGTTGCGACCACATCGCCAAAAAACACGGTGGTGTTCCCAACTTCCAAAGTACTTCTAACCCGGCAATCCAGGCTGGCCAGGCCACCTTTAATCAAAGGCGATCCAGTGACCAGGCTAAAGGTCTCCAGCCCTGTAAAACGATCACCCTCATCTGCGGTGCGGCCGGCAAAGGTATCAGCAATGTCCTTCTGGCCTTCGCCCAGGAGAGTGATTCCAAACACCCCCGACCGTTTTACCATAGCGTTAGTGCGGGCGGTATTGGCCAGGGACACGTGCACGACCGGCGGATCCAATGAGATGGAAGTAAAGGAATTAACCGTCATACCATGGGTGATCCCATCTGCCACGCTGGTGACCACCACCACTCCCGTGGTCCAATGGCGCATGATCTGGCGGAGCTGTTCAGGGTCAACCAAAGCAGGAGGTTGTTCAGCGGGTGTAAATGGTGGTTGCTGGTTCATCGATTTACCATATAATAGCTATAGAATGATGAAAGCCATTACCGTTATACATATTTCCATGCCGGGCGTCAAGAGAAAATATGCGTCTCTTTGGATTCACGAACAAAGCGCCTGGAAAGCCTTCTTCCAAACTGCACCCTCGATCCCTGCCCAATCTTATCCATAACAATCCATTATGAACACCTACCCGACCCCACCTATCAATTCCCAGCCAGCTCAAGCAGCCCCCAGGCCGCACACTCCATATACACTCTGGCGAGCGTTAACCACCACCATCAGCGTCGCCGTGTTGGTCGCCACCCTTTTTACCATCTGGACGCCGGGCACCCATCTTTCGACCGACCTGGTGGACCGGATTAACCTGCTCCAGCCCTTCATCAAAACGACGCCGTTGGTTTTACCTTCGCCCACCGCATCGCCGGTTCCGTTGATCGGCATTGTCGCCGGACACTCCGGGCCGCAAAATGATCCCGGTGCGGTCTGCCCAGATGGGCTAACGGAAGAGAAAGTCAATATGACCATTGCCACTCTGGTCCAAAAAGACCTGATCGCCCAGGGCTACAGGGTTGACCTGCTAGAGGAATTTGATCCGCGCTTAAATAATTACAAAGCGGCCGTCCTTGTATCCATCCACAATGACTCATGCCAATACATCAATAATGAAGCGACGGGGTTTAAAGTAGCCGCAGCGCTGGCCTCATCGCATCCAGACAAAGCCACCCGCCTGGTGGCATGCCTGTCAGACCGGTATGCCAAAACGACTGGCCTGCATTTTCATTACAACAGTGTGACCAAAGATATGACCGATTATCATGCCTTCAGGGAAATCGACCCATCCACAACTGCCGCCATTATTGAAACGGGCTTTCTTAATCTGGACCGGAAAATTCTTACCGAAAGGCCAGACCTGGTGGCCCAGGGAGTGGCGAGCGGCATATTGTGCTTCCTTAGAAATGAAAATGTACCGCCCACGGCTACACCGCCCGCACAATGAGTCTTCCGACCAGTCCTGCCCAGCATTTTCTTGCTTTAGCCAAAACTGCCCTCAGGAATAGCCGGCGCAATGAAGCTCGTCTTTATGCCCGCCAGGCACTCCAAGCCGATCCTGACCTGGAAGATGCCTGGCTAATCCTGGCCGGACTGGCCACCCCCCATGCCAGCCTGGTTTACCTCAGCCGGGTTTTAACCATCAATCCCAAGAACCAGACGGCGCGGAAGGCGCTCCATTGGGCGATTCAACGCGAACGGCAGGCCCAAAAAGCCGCGCCGGCTCAGGCGGCCGACTTAACCCGGCCGTCCTATGTTTCCCAGCTTCCTCTCGCAGCGCCCTATCCGGGCCAACGCATCCGCCAGACTATCGTGCGAACCAGTTCGGTGCCTGCGCTATGGATCTTGCTGCTGGTCGTGATCGCGTGCATCGGTGCGTTGGCCTGGTATAGCTTCTCCGGCATCCCCTCCGCTTCTGCTGAAGATCACAGCGCGCCCCATACGGCGGCTGAACTGTTCAAGCCTTCGTTCACTCCTACACCGACGGCCACCTTTACCCCGACACCCACCTGGACGCCTACCTTCACGCCTACCATCACCCCTTCTCCAACGCCTACCGATACGCCGACGCCTACCCCTACCCAGACCTCCACGCCTTTACCCACCGCAACGGCCACCGTTACCTCCCAACCTCTTCCTTCTGATCAGGTTCCAGCCGATTCCCACGTGGTTATTCCAAAAGACGTCAGTCCCGATCAACGCTGGGTAGATGTAAACCTGTCAGAGCAAAGCGCTTATGCGTACCAGGGCTCAAAGCTGGTTAACTCTTTCCTCGTTTCGACCGGAACCTGGCTTCATCCGACAGTTACCGGTGAGTACCATGTCTATGTGATGTACCGGTATGCAGACATGACCGGGCCTGGCTATTACCTCCCCAACGTCCCTTACGTGATGTACTTTTACGAGGGATACGGATTACATGGCACGTACTGGCATCATAATTTTGGCCATCCGATGAGCCACGGCTGCATCAATTTCAGAACCGTGGATGCCGGCTGGCTGTTTAACAACTGGGTACAGATTGGCACCCTGGTTAATATTCATTACTGATCTGTTTGCGAGTCATTGCATACCAATAGAAATACAGAACGGGTGATCGATTGTGGGCAATCTTTGGCTGAATTGTTTGTCTCGCAGAGATTTCTTAAAACTGAGCGGATTGAGCCTTTTAAGCCTGGCCGGAATTGCGCCGCCTCACGCGCAGCGGCAGGCGACTCAACCCCCTTCAGGCGCCATATTGGGCCGGGTGATCGATGCTGAATCTCAGCTATACGATCGCCCATCCATGCAGGCAGTCAAATCGAAGCTCATCTACCAGGACACCGTCTTACCCATCAGCGACGTTACGGTCGGCGATGCCAGCACCACCTATAACCGCATCTGGTACGACCTGAATCACGAGGGTTACGCCTACTCAGGAGGCATTCAACCCGTGCAGATTGTGACCAACCCGCCGGTGGAAAACATACCTGCCAGTGGGTGCCTGGGAGAAGTGACGGTGCCGTTCACCGATGCCCGGTGGTGGCCTGATGCTGCGGAAACCGTGGTATATCGCCTATATTATGCGACCACCTATTGGATCGTCAGTTACCAGGTGGGGCGAGATGGCGCAGGATGGTATGGGTTACTGGATGACCGGCTGAAAACGGTCTATTATGCGCTCGCCAGCCACATCCATGTGATTCCTTTTGCCGACCTCACCCCGCTTTCGCCCGACGTACCGCCCTCCGCCAAGCGGATGGAAGTTCACCTGGATCAGCAGATTGTCATTGCCTACGAGTGGGATGTTCCGGTTTTCATGAGCCGTACAGCGACAGGGGGAAAATTCTCGAATGGCGACTACGAAACCCCGCGCGGCCGCCATATCATTTATTCTAAACGCGGTTCAAGACACATGGCCGCCGGCGACCGGTTCGCGGCCAATAGCTTTGACCTGCCGGGTATCCCCTGGATCAGCTATATCACCGAGGATGGTATTGCATTTCATGGCACTTACTGGCATAATGATTTTGGGCATCCTCGCAGCCACGGTTGTGTTAATTTATCACCCCAGGCTGCGCGTTGGGTTTATCGCTGGAGCAATCCAGTGGTTCCACCCGATGCACCTTCCAACTACGACCCCAACGGGACCGTGGTGGATGTCATTTGAATCAAGGAGACCGGTGCCATGGCAAAACAGGCTATCTTTGAAGGTCTGGTTTACGATGAAAACGACCAACCCGTAACCGTGGCTTACGTCGGTGGTGAACCCTGTTATGTGGTCAATGATGACGGTTTTTTGCGCCATATCCCGTCTGAACAGGTCGATCGCCAGGTATTTGAATTTATGCAGGGCCAGATTAAAGGTCATGAAGATCTGATCAGTGAAGAGACCGCTAAAATGATCGGGCAAGATGACATTTTTACGATGGCCATCATTCAAAACCAGTTGAAAAACATTGGCCAGCAGTTTGATATGCTGGCCAATGCTGGCATTCCAGAAGGCGGCCGCGCCTATTTAGGCATGATGGGTTTCAGGATCGTGATCAACGTTCACGGAGATGTAGTAGAAGTCAACCAGCCCAGCGCACCCTCGGGTGAGGAAGAGTAAAGCTGCACAGGAGAGCCGGATGACGGTCTTGAGAGGTGAAAATCTTTTTTGAAACCTACGAAATTCTTATATCCTCAGGGTAAAATCAATAGGGATGGCATCATGAGGAGTTAACTATGCGATCAGATTTTATCGTTAATGTTTCGGAAGAGGATTTCGAGGCTGAGGTAATTAATTTTTCTCAGAACGTCCCGGTCGTTGTGGATTTCTGGGCGTCGTGGTGCGTGCCTTGCAAAGTTCTCAGTCCTATCCTGGAAAAGCTTGCCAACGAAGCCAATGGAACATTCCGATTGGCCAAAGTGGACGTGGACGAGAATCCCAAGCTGGCGCTCCGGTTCAACGTCCGTAATATCCCTGCCGTCAAAGCGTTTAACCAGGGCCAGGTGGTATCTGAATTTAGCGGGGCTTTGCCTGAGCCTCGATTACGCGAATTTATCAGCCGGCTGGCCCCCTCCCCGTCGGATATTTCCCTGGAAAAAGGCCTGGCCATGTTGAAGGTACATCAATGGGCATCCGCCGAAGAAGCTTTCCGGACGTCTCTGGAAACAGCGCCAGAACACCCTGCCGGGCTATTGGGGCTGGCGAAAAGCCTCCTGGGCCAGGGGTACGGCCAGGAACCCGCTCAAATTCTGAGAAATTTTCCCGCGAGCCATGAATTTAACACGGGCGAAATTCTCCGCCCCCTGGCTGAAGCGATGGTGCTTTATGATCAGGGCCTGCTGGGTGAGAAGGATGATCCCTTAGAGGCTGCCTACAAGAACAGCATCCGTCTTGCCACCCGCGGTAACATCCTGGCCGCCCTGGATGGGTTGTTAGACATTTTACGGCAAAATAAGCGCTTTCATGACGGGGGCGCGCGACAGGTCGTGCTCGGCCTGCTGGAATTACTGGGGGAACAGGATCCGCAGACCCGCGCCTACCGCTCAGAGCTGGCATCCATCTTGTTTTAAGCCGGTTCACTGCCCAGGCAATGGCGGGTACCCGCTGCAGTACTGGCGATAATAAGCCAGGTCAGCCTGCTTCTGCCCGGCATAGAAGACCTGAGCGGCCTGGCTATAGCCCACCGCTTTATCCAGATCGGCCAGCGCACTCGTGCTCCAATAACGTGGTAGCACCATGAGCGGATCCGCCGCGCCTTGCTCAATCGATCCAAGTGGAATCCAATTGAACATAATCGGCCCGCGGGCATACGCCGTGAATCCAAGCTCATAACCTGCCTGGCGCGCCAGCTTGACCGCATAAGGCGTAAACTGGCCCTGGGGCCAGATAAACGCGATCGGTCGCTTTCCAAAATGATCCAACATGGCCTGGATGGGGCCATAAATTTCCCCATGAATATAGGCGGGCGTTGCCTGGTCATTGATCGGAATGTTATGGATTACCCCGTGCGCCTGGTGATCGACCAGACCGCTTTTTTCAAGCTGCGCATTTTCATCCCATAAATCTGCCGACGTGGACGGGTTGGATATCCAGGCATTGGTGACCGTCCAATGGTAAGACTGGTAAAGCGGGGCAAAGTACGTCTGGTAGTAATGATCCGTTCGGCGATCATCGACGATCATCAACAGCGACCGGGGTGGGATTTTTATATTATGATTGAGAAAGTCGACCAGTTGCGTCACTGTGATGGTCTCAAATCCCAGTTGGTAAGCGTGCATCACAAAGTGATTAAAATAGTCGGCCGAGATGGTGGTCGTATCGGTGATCAGGTGACCTGATTTTGCAATAGAATGGAACATGACCGGCACAACCAGGGTGCCAGGAGGGCTGTTCGCGGGGTTCCAGCGCAACGCGAGCACCTGGCAGGTGTTTTGGAGATAAGTGGAAACAGATACGCCGAAACGGAGCTTTGGTTTAAAATCGGGCAATCCTTCAGGTATCATCGTGGGCGCCAGAGAAGGGAACGGTGTGGACGTCAGGCCAGTACCAGGAGGAGGGGTCGGAGTCAAACGGATCAGCTGCGGAGTGGGCAGCGGATCTGTTGAGGCCCTCAAGGTGGATGACTGTTGCGCTACGCCGCATGCGGAGAGGAATAAGCCAGCCGCCAGGAATAGCCTGACCAGATTAAGGCATAGGATCTTTGTAAAAAACCGGACTATCACAATCAGGATTATAATTCAGCCAGAGGGAAATGCATCATGACACTCGAACAATGGTTACTCATTCTCATCCTCGTAATCCCTTTAGGCCTGGTGATGGCCAACAAACTGAGGCTGGATTTGGCGGCCTTGTCGATGGCGGTCATCATCGGGTTTATGCAATTGGGCGGCCTGGGGATGCTCGGCCCGGCGCATTCCCCCCAGGATTCGATCCAGGCGGTCGCCGGATTCAGCCAGCCGGTAGTCATTACCCTGATTTCCCTGTTCATTATTACCCACAGCCTGGACAAAAGTGGCGTTATGCGCTGGCTGGCTCACCAGATGATCCGGCTGGGTGGAAATAAGACCAACCGGCTGATCGCGCTGTATGCTGCCATCACCGCCTTCCTATCGCTTTTCATGAATAACCTGGCGGCAGGCGCCCTGGTCTTGCCCAGCGCGATGGAGGCTTCGCGCCGGACAGGGATCAAACCCAGTAAGCTGCTTATACCCGTGGCTTATGGCAGCCTGCTGGGTGGCGCGGCCACCTATTTTACGACGGCTAATATCATCATGAGCAATTTGTTGAGGATCGCTCATCCACCGCAAAACCCGCTCAACATCCTGGATTTCACCCCTACGGGTGGGTTGATCGCCATCGTTGGCATTGCATTCCTGTGGCTTTTAGGGGACCGGTTGTTACCCAACCGGGAGCCTTCAAATGAGCAATCAGCTGCCCGCCGGACGGGCAGCGAGCTGGAGCGCCTTTATCAGGTTGGTGAGCGACTCTGGCAGGCCGTGGTAACGCCCGGCTCTCCCCTGGTTGGGCGTACCCTGGATGAAACCGAAATCGGAAAAAACCTCGGCGTAACGGTCACTTATATTAACCACAACGGGGGCGATTTGCTCTATCCTGCTCCGGATCACATCATCGCTCCCCTGGATCGCTTAACCCTCATCGGGCGCGAAGAAAAAGTGGTCCAGCTCAAAAACCAGGGGCTGGAATTCACCCCCTTGGATACGATTGGCCGCCTCAGCCCGCGAGGGATCATCCTGGCCGAAGTGATTCTGGCGCCCCACTCCGCCGCGGAAGGTAAGACCCTTAAGGAGATCAACTTCCGCCAGCGTTTTGGCCTGACGGTTATCTCTCTGAAGCGTCTCTCGCGCTACCACCGCACCGATGTCGGGGACATCCCTCTGAATCTGGGGGACTCGCTACTGGTGATGGGTAAGCAGGATCAATATATAACAATTCAAAAGAATGCTGACTTCATTCTTCTGGAAGCCAGCAGCGCCGATCAGCCAGTAGACTTGCCGCGAGCCATAGCAGCCGTCGTGATCACCATGGGAGCCATCGGCGCTTCTATAGCCGGCATCCCGGTGCATCTCAGCGTGCTGGCCGGCGCCGTGCTGGCCCTGCTCATAAACCTCATGCCCGTCGATGAAGCCTATGGAGCAATCGAATGGCAGGCTGTTTTCCTGATCGCCGGCATGTATGCGGTCAGCCTGGCCCTGGTGCAAACTGGCCTGGCCGGGCTGGTGGGCACAAGTATGCTGACCGTGGTGAAACCTTTAGGCCCTTTGGGTGTGGCAGGAGGGGCCTATATTATCACCGCCGCGCTAACGCAATTAATCGGCGGGCAGGTGGCCGCCCTGGTCACCGGGCCGATCACGATCAGCGCTGCCATTGGCCTGGGAGTGAATCCCCAGGCAGTAGCAGTCGCTACCGCCATCGGCTGTTCAGCCTCCTTCCTGACCCCCATGGCTCACCCGGTTAATGTATTGATGATCGTGCCGGCCAATTATAAATTCGTTGATTTCTTCCGCTGCGGCTGGCTGCTGACCCTCCTCAGCATCGGGGCGCTTTTGGCGGGATTGATCCTGTTCTGGCATTTATAATTGGATCCTATCACCCACCTTTTACCCCTCAGAAACCACCTGGGCGAAGGGCCCTTGTGGAACGACGCCGAACAGGCTCTCTATTGGGTGGATATCGAGCGGGGAGCATACCAGCGTTATGATCCGGCCAGCGGTGCGGTAGTACGGGTGGATATCGGCACATCTTTGGGCGTGATGCGCCTGCGCCGCTCCGGTGGAATGGTCATGGCAACCGGCGATGGATTTCAATTTTGGGACCCAACCCAACGAGTCCTGACCCCCATTGCCAATCCCGAACCAGGAAAAGGGGATGCACGCCTGAATGATGGGATGGTTGATCCGCAGGGGCGCTTTTGGGCTGGAACAATGGCGCCTGGCTTCAGCAGCGCTTTGTATCGCCTGGATCCAGACTTAAGCCTGCATCGCATGGAAAGCAGGGTGGGTATTTCCAATGGGCTCGGATGGAGCCCAGACGGCCAGACCATGTATTACACCGACAGCCGGAAAAGGGTCATTTTTGCGTATGATTTTGACCCGGCCAGTGGTGATATCGCCAACCGCCGGGAATGGGTCGCCACGCCAAACGAAGCGGGCACGCCAGATGGCCTGGCTGTTGACAGTGAAGGGTTCATCTGGAGCGCACGTTGGGGCGGTTGGAAGCTCAGCCGTTATGATCCACAGGGAAAGCTCGAAAGGGAGATCGCTATGCCGGTAGAGTTCCCTACCAGTTGCGCCTTTGGCGGCCCGGATTTGGACCAGCTTTTCATCACTTCTGCCTGGACCGAGCTGGGTGAGGCCCGAAAAGATGAACAGCCATGGTCAGGCGATTTATTCGTCATGCCGGCGCCCGCTCGCGGCCTGCCCGAAAGGAAATTCGCCGGTTGACCATGCCCGCCGGTGCATGAGGCCTGCCTGGCGCCTCCTTGCAAACTCAACCAGGCGTTGATCAGCCTGTTTTATTAACCTGCCTCCTCAACCAGAAATTGTTTGTTTTTCCATTTTCCTCGTGATACAGTAAAAGCAGTGATTCAAAAGCTGGCCGGGCAGCACCCGGGACTGCACCGCCCGACAACCCTACAGGAGTTTACCTCATGATCGATTCCCATAAAACTGGAGCATTTATCGCGAAACTCCGCCGTGGAAAAGATTGGACCCAGCTTGAACTGGCTGACCATCTTCACGTGACCCCCCAGGCGGTTTCCCGTTGGGAGACAGGCGACTCGTTTCCGGATGTCAGCTTGCTGGTCGAAATCGGGAAATTATTTCACGTCTCGGTGGATAGCCTGCTGCATAGCGAAGAGTATCCAGGAATAAACAACCCGCAAAAAGCCAGCATGGGCGACATCCTGGTCGAGCTGGCCGGTGGGCGGCCTGAAGCCGTGGCCAGGATGGTGGTTGAACAAAAAGCAGATCTGGATTCGGTGCTGGACGCCGGCCCGTTGACCCGGCCCAGCACGATGGAAAAGGTGATAAAACACATGACCGGGATTAAATTTACGTCGGACCAAATTGTTGCGCTGGCCCCCTTTGTGGGGCCGGAAGTGTTGGACTCCATCGTTGACGAGGAACTGGCGACCAACATGGACATGGAGAAATTACACGGGTTGGCGCCATTCCTGAAACGTGAAACCCTGGATAAACTGGTAGACCGGATCGCCAAAGGGGAAATTGAGGGCGACGCGCTCATCGGGCTGGCTCCTTTTTTATCCCGAGAGACATTGGACAGGCTGGTCAAGATGATTAAGGAAGGCACATTGAAAAAAGAACACCTGAACGGCCTGGCGCCCTTTATCAGCCGGGAAACCCTGGATAGCCTGATCTTCCAGGTAGGCGACAACGCCATTGATCTGGACATGGCAGAAACCCTGGCGCCCTTCCTTAGCCGCGCCACGCTGGATCGCCTGGTAGAGCAGCTCACTTCCGGGGCCATCGACGTGCAACGCCTGAAGAACCTGGCGCCATTCCTGGGGAGGGACTCATTAAGCCGCCTGGTCGCCATGGTCGAAGCAGGTTCAATCACCCCTGATGCGATCGTCGCCCTGGCGCCGTTCCTGGATAAAGAGACCCTGGGGAACCTCATCCGAAATGGCATGCGTGCGGCGGCTGACCATCCAGAGCAGGCACAATCTCTATAATAACAATAACTGTCTCATCTACATTGTTACAAGCCTTCGAAGGCGCCTCCCGGTTATAACAAGGAGGCGCCATATTTTGTAAAGGGAACAATTAGCTTCTGACCACGTGATCGGAAAAATAGCCCTGCCATGGCCCACAACCTTTGATAAAAGGCTGCATCATGGCTCTCTCCGCCTGGACGGTGTGGTTCAGGTCATGCGCGACCCATTCATGCACCATTTCACTCAGCGTCACCATGCCCAGCTCGGCATGGCGGGCTTTCAGCTTCAGATCGGGCTCGGTGAGTTTCGCCAGCTCAGGCAGGCTCTTGTCCCTCCTGCGGGAAAATTCCCTGGCATAATCGAGCGGCTGCCAGGTCGGGTCGGGTAAAGCCTCCTGCGTGTCCGGTCTAAAAGTTGGAAAATCTTCCCCCATTAGAAAAGCCTGGAGGCGGCGCTGAAAGACCAGCTCAGTATCCAGTACGTGCTGGAGACATTCCATCGCCGACCACTCTCCTGGCGCCGGCCGGGCGGTTAACAGGTCATAGGGAAAAGCCTGGGTCATCGATAGCCAGCGTGCGGGCGTGGTCGGAAGAACCGAATGCACTACTTCCAAAATGCGATCCACAGAGTACCTCCTTAAACGAACATGGTAAAATGCCAACAGGTTGCCTTATGATTTGCATCTTATCACGAACAGCCGGTAATCAGCCCATATTTTTATGCCAAAACCCTTGACAAAAAGATGGGAACGGGGGATAATCGGCTAAATAATATTAGATTCAATATATAGATAATTCAACAATGAAAGGCTTGAAGAAAATGGAACAAAACAATCAAGACAACCCCCGTGGTCATGGGCCCGAACATGTCCACGAAGAACACCACCGGGCGCATCATGAGCCTGACAGTTTCTGGCGAGAATGGCGCGAAGAACAACGCCACAGGATGCACGATTTACGGAGTGAACAACGTCACGAGATGCACGGTTTACGGGAAGAATTTAAGCACCAGGTGAGCCAGAACCCCACCCCCGAAGAGATCGGCGCGTGGCGTGATTATTTCAAGCGCGCCATGGGACATTGGCCTGAAGAGCACTGGATCTTCGGCGGGCGCCGGTTCAGCCCCTGGCACCAGGGTGTGGATCATTTTAACCCGTTTGTTGCTAACCTGTTGAGTAAAGGGGGTGGCCTTCTCCCACTCTATGTGCTACACCTGGTATCTCAAAAGCCGCGCTATGGCAACGAGATCATGGACATCCTGGCCGAAAAAACGGGTGGGCAATGGATCTCAAATCCTGGGGCAATCTACCCCCTGCTCAACCAACTGGAGCATGAAGGCTTTATCCAGGGCGAGTGGGAAGATCCACAAAAACGCACGGTGCGAATCTACACTTTGACAGCCACAGGACAGGATGAACTGGCCCGGCTCAAGGACATCATGACGCCGAAGATCGATGAGACGATCAAAGTCTTGCAAGTGCTCATGCAAGACCTGGGAAATGACAGCGAGTCGACCACCAGCCCAACGGCTGGCGAGGCGCTCCAGTAACGTTACAAAGTCAAACAACACGCGGTACCATTCAATTAAGGAGTTGAACTTATGGGTATGCATGGCGGCGGAGGTGGGGGACCACGAGGGGGCTGGGGGAGTTATATCAATGCACCGGACGAAAAGCCGAAGGTCACCCGGCAATTGCTCAAGCGGGTGATGGCTTATGCCAACCCTTACCGGTGGCAGATCGTGGCCATGTTGGCGATGATTCTGACCACCACCGGCCTGGCGCTGTTAAATCCTCTCATCTTGAGAGACTTGATCGACCGAACCATCCCGTCTGGCAATATTCATCGTTTGGTCTGGCTGGCGCTGGCCTTGCTGGCTATCCCGATCGTCAACGGCAGCCTCAACGTGATCCAGCGCCAGCTCAACTCGCGCGTAGGTGAAGGCGTCATCTATGATTTGCGTGTCGCGCTGTACTCGCGACTACAGCAAATGTCGCTGCGCTTCTTTACCAACACCAAGGTGGGCGAGCTAATGAGCCGGCTCAATAACGACGTGGTTGGCGCTCAAAACGCCATCAGCAATACCATCGTCAGCCTGGTGACCAACACGATCCAGGCCGTCGCGGTACTGTTGGTAATGTTCAGCCTGGAATGGCGCCTGACCCTGATCAGCGTCATCATCATGCCGTTCTTCATCCTTGCCGCGCGCCGCCTGGGAAGCACCCTGCGGGATATTGCACGCAAGCAACTCGAATCGATCGCTTCGATGAATGCCATGATGAACGAAACGCTCAACATCGGCGGGGCACTGCTGGTCAAGCTTTTCGGCCGCCATACCGAAGAAAACCAGCGCTTCATGGATCGCGCCACCGACGTAAAAAAACTAGGGATCGACCGCGCCGTCTATTCTTCTATCTTCTTCGTCATCATTGGCCTGCTCAGCGCTATCGGTACCGCCCTGGTCTACGGCATCGGTGGTTACCTGGTCATACAAAAGGCCTTTACCATCGGTACCATTGTGGCCTTCGGAGCTTACCTGGGCACCCTGTACAATGCCTTACAGCAGCTTTCGAACGCACCCGTCGATTTTGCTACCTCTTTGGTCAGCTTTGAGCGTGTGTTTGAAGTGATCGACCTGCCAGCCGAAATCGACAACCAGCCTAATGCATTGGCGTTAAACCAGGCGCGGGGCGAGCTTGAATTTGAGTCGGTGTCTTTCAAGTACGACGCGGGAGAAAATAACCTGTTGAGTGTCGTGGAGCGTCCCGGGCAGATGGATCGGGTGACAGCCGTCCTTTCTGGGGGGCCAAACACTAAAGAGACGACCACCGGGAACTTTTCTGACCTGGAGAAGGCAATTCATACCCAGGCGCGTGAAGACGCCCTTGAAGATATCAATTTTCGTGTCAGGCCAGGCCAGCTCGTGGCCCTGGTAGGGCCTAGCGGCGCCGGCAAGACCACCCTGACTTACCTGATTCCCAGGCTGTATGACCCAACCAAAGGTCGCATCCTGATCGATGGGCACGACCTTCGCGACGTCACCCTGGATTCATTAAGCGCCCAGATCGGCATGGTGACCCAGGAAACCCACCTGTTTCACGACACCATCCGGACGAACTTACTGTATGCCAGGCTGAACGCCACTCAGAAAGAGCTGGAAAGCTCCGCCACGGCAGCCAACATCCACGATTTTATTATGGACTTGCCCAATGGGTATGATACCATCGTGGGCGAGCGCGGCTACCGCCTGAGCGGGGGTGAAAAACAGCGCATTGCCCTGGCCAGGGTGATCCTCAAAGACCCCCGCATCCTGGTGCTGGACGAAGCCACCAGCTCGCTGGACAGCGAATCGGAGGCCTTGATCCAGGATGCGCTCAAACGCGTCATGGCCGGCCGTACCAGTATCGTCATCGCCCACCGCCTGAGCACTATCCTGGCGGCTGATATGATCCTGGTGATGGACCGCGGTCACATCGTTGAGCGCGGTACCCATGAAGAATTGCTGGCTGACGGCGGGCTTTATGCTCATCTCTACGAAACACAATTCAACCGCGCATTATCCCCCGCCTGACGAGCCGCCTATGCGAAGCCACCCACCCCGATTCATCGCCCTTCACATCTTCATCGCCGCCGGCCTGTGCCTGGCGCTGACCGCCTGCCTGAGCCGGCCGGCCCCCACCCGCCCCGTGGTTTACCTGCGGACACCCCAGGCGGATGTGAAATCATCCACGCCATTCTTACCGGTGAAAACGATTACCCTTCCCGCTACCATCACGAGCCAGCCTACCAGTACACCGTTCCCAACGCTCACTTTTACCCCTACCCTCACCCAAATGCCAGCAGGGCACATTCCGATCATCGAATACCATTACTCCGAATACAACGTGGCCAACCAGGTCGTGATGAAAACGGACTGGTTCGAACAACAGATGGCCTGGCTGGCCGATAACGGATTTACCACCCTGAGCGCGGCCGACCTGGTCAGCTACCTTGACGGAGGAACCTTTCCCCTGAAATCGGTGGCTTTATCCTTCGACCTGGGCACTGCCCACCGTGACAACTTCGCCAATGTGATCATCCCCACCCTGGAAAAATATCACTTCAAGGCCCTTTTCTTTGTCCTGGTCAACCAAAGTGTGATCACCGACACCTGCGACGCCTCGGGTAAGTTCTGTTGGGATGACCTGCGCAACTGGCAGCAAGAGGGCGTTGCTTCCATCGAGTCCCACGGATTAACCCACCCCAACTACGCCACCCTCACCCCGGCGCAGATGCGCTGGGATGCCGGGCAGGCTTACCAGATCATCACCGATAAAGTGGGAGTGGCCCCTCTGGCTTTTGCCTATCCCTTCGATAGCGTTCCGGCCCAGGCGCCCAAGATCATCCAATCCATCGGCTACCAGTTTGCCGTGGGCGGCTATTCCCGCCAGGATCGCTCCGTTCACATGCTGGACACGGATCGTTACACCTTGCCGCGAGTTTATCCCTATTCTAACAACGGCATCTACCCCATCATCGGGGGCTCGAATGGGAAGACGTATGACCAGCTCGTGATGAGCCTGATCGGCGGCCCGGAACCGACCCGCACCGCCACGCCTACCAAAACGCCCACGCGGACTCTCGTGCCGGCGCACACACGGACGCCAACGCCATAGCCCTGGTGAAGGCGACCGGCGCGGTAATGGTTAACCGGGTTGAATAAAGATCGGGTTGGTCATAGCGATCAGAAAGCCGTTCTCTCCATACAGCTCGACCCAGACTCGCTCTTGCCGATGAATCTGGATAGGCTGCTGCAGCGACCCGCTGGCCGGAAGGCTGGTGCTGAGCAACAGGCCTTCTGCGTTCCTGAGATGCAAGCTGTTTCCCTGGGGCACGCGATCCCAGCTTACTGAAAGGGTGGCCCTTTGCGAAGGAGCGACCACTATATCACCGACCTCGCCGGGTGTGCCAGCGCCATCGGGTAAGACCTGGAAGGCCAGTTTCGGCCCGGCGCTGAGAATGACCCGCCCCTGGCGAATGCCATCCAGCACCGCAGCAACGGATAGCTCGCGCGCATAAACCCAAACGCGAGGTGAAGCGCTGTTCCAATTCCCCAGGCTATGGAAATCGGTCCCCGCAGTAGCCGGTAAACGGCGCCCTGTCGCCTGCAGCTCGCGCCAGGCGTGCAAGCCTTTGATGTTCTGATCATACGGATCTGGCCAGGGCCCATTCCATACCTCAAAAGCGTCGGCCAGGTCGAGATCGAAATGAGAAAATTCCCAGTGGCAGCCGGTGCAGATGGGCGAGCCCACCGCCTGGGGGTGAGCCATGATGAACAAAGCGCCGGCAGCGTGCGCCTCGCTGGCCGCCTGGTCGATAGTGCGACCTTGATAGCCCGTGCGCCAATCGATCCACTGGCGGGTGCCCAACACCAGGGCATGGCCGTATAACGTGGTCAGCTCCATTCCGGGGATGAGGAGCATAGGCCCCAGGCTGGCCGGGTCAATTTCCCCCAGGGCTGCGTTGGTATTATGATCGGTGATTGCCAGGAAATCTAACCCCTGCTGGCGCGCCTGCGCCACCAGCTCCGCCGGAGGCAGGGCGCCATCCGAATGGAACGTATGGCTATGCAGCTCGCCGCCATACCAGCCCGGCCGGTCATTGAGCCTGGCCGGGGCGGGTGGGTAGTACGTTGCAACGCCGGCGCCTGGACGCCCGGCTTCCAGGCTGATATCCAGGGTGTAATGGCAAGGGGTCGCGTCCTCCACCACGGTATGGACGGTTAGCTGGGCCACCCACACGCCGGCGCCGATTTCCCCCGCCACAAAGCCGGGTGATGCCCGGTCTACACCGACGGCCAGGTCCTCATTGGCAGGATGGCGGTGGGCTTCACCGCGAAAGCCAGCCGGATCATACAGGCCAGGCGTGATCAGGTTATCCAGCTCCCCCACCCGAACCGGGGAATAGCGCAGGCTAAGGTGGATGGCGCCCACGCCTTCAGGAACGTTGAATGGAAAATGAAGGTAGCCCCGGTAAAAACCCTGGCCTTTTTCGACTTCAATATGCCCTTCAAAATGATAGACGGGTAGTTTCATGATGATGGGATGCCTTTTTATTTATGGGATGATCACCGCCAGGTTGCCCGGGCGGATGCGGTACTCCACCTGGCTCAACGCTGGATGCTGGATCTCGCCATCCGCGTGTAGCGGGGTGGGGGATTGGGTGCAAATACGCAGCCAGGGTGAGTGAACCTCGTGAATCGCGGGGTGCTCCACATAGCTTCCCGCGCCTGGTTTCATCGTGCGAGGAAGCAGCCGCAGTATTTGGCGGCGAGTACGCATGTAGCCATATACAAAAGTGAGCCGGCCATCCGCAGGGTCGGCGTGAGGCGTCATATAAAACAGGCCCCCGGTCAACGGGTTATTGCCCACCGTGACCAGCGAAACAGGGCCGGCATAGCTTCCTCCTTCCCATTCCAACTGGGCGTCCCAATGAGGGGCCTGGAACACCCCGATCAAGGTCGCCAACAGGTAACGGAGGGAGCCGTTTAAAAAAGTAATTTTTTGCTGGATGAGTGTGATGCTGGGCTCCAGGCCAACCGCCGAATTGTTCGCGAAAACGCAGGTGACCGCGCCATCCCCATCGGAGGTGTAGGTGACCTGCCCCAGGTCAATCTGGCGGGTCCTCCCCGCTGTGAAGCTCACCGCTGCCTGGTTCAAATCCAGGGGCAATCCCAGGTTGACCGCCAGATCGTTGGCCGACCCGAGGGGCAGGACGCCAAACGGCACGGGCAGGGGGGCGCCTGCCGGGGCAGCCTGCGCCAGGCCATTGACCACCTCGCCGATCGTCCCATCCCCGCCCGCAGCGATCACCGCCTGGAAGCCATCTTTAACCGCCTGCGCTGCCAGGGCGGTAGCGTGGCGAGGCCCCTGGGTCACGACAAAACGGTAATCGATCCCGGCTGCGCGCAGGGCTGCATGCACCTGCGGGATACGTTTTTGGGCTCGCCATCGCCCAGCGTAGGGGTTTAAGATCACCTGGATCGGCATAAAGGCACCTCAGATCAAACCAATCATGTATATTTTAC
This sequence comes from Chloroflexota bacterium, assembly GCA_021789855.1. Classification (GTDB taxonomy): domain Bacteria; phylum Chloroflexota; class Anaerolineae; order Anaerolineales; family Anaerolineaceae; genus JAJYIW01. Next base: position 24,616 of record JAJYIW010000017.1, read on the forward strand.
CGAAAAATCCTGGAATCTTTGCCTGCCAGCGGATCCGCCGTGACCACCTGATCGCCCTTGACCAGGGCGCCCCGGTACGGCGCGGCGCCCGGAATGGCCTCCCACCCGCTCAGGACCAGTGGCAGCGGTTCCCCGGCGCCAATCCACTCCCCCCGGTACTTGCGCGCCAGGTGGAGGTTGGTGCCAGTGGTATCGCCTCCCTCGCAGGAGGGATGACCTACCGGCTCACCCGTATCCAGGTGTGCTCCAACAATTGCCTGGCCTGCCTGCGCTATATGATAGTAGAGCAACACCCAGCCAGAAGGCTGGCCCCCCGATCCATCCAGAGCAAGCAAGACTGCGCCAGGGAAGGATGCGATCACCGTGCCAGGAGCGGCAGCGCGGGCCCAGGCAGCGGAAACGGCGCAGTGGGATTCGCCCGTGATTGGAGCAAAATCCAGGGCGCCATCCGGCGTGCCCGTATTCCAATCTTCGTGAGGCCCGCCGGTGAGCGCCCAGATTTCGCCGGCTGCGAAAGGCAATTCCAGGGTGGGCGATTCCAGGCCAGCAGGGAAAAGGGGTTCCACCGTCACCGCGCGCGCCCACGCATCACCAAACAGCGTGGTATGCAGCGCCATTAAGCCATCCTTGCCATACAGCAAAGTTTGCCAGGTGGTGGATGGATAGAGCCGCGAAAAAAGGTATTGGAGCGCCACCGAGCCGGCGTTGAGGCGAGGAGCCAGGCGGGCCGTCTTCCCATCGGTGAACTCGAGCGTGGTCAGGCTGCCCTGGCGCCAGCCATAATACCCCATATTCAACAGCTTGGCGGTCAGAGACAGCTCCAGGTATAACCCCTGGTAGCCGGGGATATTGTAACCCAGTGGGGTTATCAGGTTCAGGTTGGGCGGAGCAGGGTTGGTCACCCAGTGAGAACGGAATTCCAGCATGGCCAATAATAAGCGCGGGTTGACCGAAGTCTGGTCGACAACCCGTTGCACCACCTGTGCGCCGGACAGGCGCTCAGAACCAACCACCTGGTGGTAGGCGCTGAGATAACCGCCGGCTTTCTGGACATACGCCGGGAGATCAAAGCTGCTGGCCGAAGGCGAATCGATCACTTCGCTGTCCGGCAGCACGGGATCGGGAGGAGCATTGCTGCCTGAGCGATCGGGAATGAATAACAACTGGCCAGGTGAGATCAGACCCTGCGGCGGTATCGCCTGGGGCGAGGTGACCTGGCCCGGCGAAACTCCAAATCGTTTCGCCAGCGCCTCAAGCGTATCGCCCGATTGCGCGTGGTAGGCCGGCACATCCCCAGCCGTTGAAACGGCTACCGGGACGGTAGGTGACCCGATTAATGGCAGAGTCGTTGAAAATGGGCGGGGAGTTGCAGAACTGGAACGGGCAGGAGTTTCTGCCAGAGCATTGCCTGCCAATGAGCCAGGGGTGGAGCTCACGGTCGTTCTTTCCAATCCCGAAGTCGCCACTCGCGCCGGGAAATTACAGGCAACCGACAGGCCCAGCCACAGGATGAAAAAGGGGATTATTTTTCGCAAACAGCCTTCTATAACTCAAGGGATATGCAAGGCTCAGGTGACTCAGTTTTGTATTATACAGCCAAATTCGGAGCATTTTTCAGCCACTCAGAGCCATGACGCCAGCGGATTGGCCAGGGGAAATGGCTGGTCCCGTTCTGCCCGAGGTATAATTTATGGGTACCTTTATCATTTTTACACAATCCCATATTCGCCGGCACCTGAGAAAAACCAGGAGGGTAACATGGATCGTTCGATCGTTCGCAAGCCTGATCGCGCGTGGATGCTGGGAGCCCTGGCTCTTTTGTTAGTGTTCCTGCTGGGGTGTAACCTCGCGACGGGAATCAAACAAAAACCAACGGATACCCCCCAGGCTCCGACCCAAACAGCAGAGCTGCCCACCATGACCCCGCCGGCATCCAGCGACACCCCCGCTGCGCCTCAGGAAGTGACACCCACGCCGATCCCACCATCGGCCACGGCGGAAGTCGCCGCCACGGAAACCAGCACGCCTGTCGCTGAGGTTCCCACGGAGACGCCGTCTGCCAGCGGGCAAACCACCGGGTCGCTGGCCAGCAATGGGCAGTGGCTGATCATCAGCACCTCTTCGGGCATCTGGGCGGCCAATGCGGATGGCACCGGCCTGACTCAACTTTCGAAAGAAGTGGTCCTCAGCCCCACCCACCTGCAACAGGGGATTTCTCCCGACGGGAAATCGTTGGCGTTCGTCAGCGGAGACGCGGATCGGCTGCACCACTTACAGCTGTCTATCCTGAGCCTTCCCGATGGGAAAGTATCGCTGGTGACTCCCCTGACCAGCCAGGCGACCGAACCCGGCCCGGGAGCCAGCCCCGGCGACCCGGTGATTGAAGCCGTCCGGGCCGTCACCGAGGGCGACAGCCTGGCATGGTCGCCGGATGGGAATACCCTGGCATTCATCGGCATACAGTCTGGGCCTACCGCCGACCTGTATACCTATTCGCTGGCGACGCAAAAAATCGACCACCTGTCAGATGGCCCTTCCCAGGCTTACGGCCCGCACTGGTCGCCGGACGGAAAATACATCCTCACCTTCGGGGTGACCACCTTCGGAACCGGCGCCGGTTTTACCATGGCCGGCGGTTGGGCGCAAACGCCGGACGGCGCACAGACCATCACCCTCTTCCAGGGGGGAGGGTCTGGACAGGAATTCGGCGGCTGGGTCAACGACCACAGTTTTCTCATCAATAGCTGGAATCCAGGGTGCGGCTCACAGGACCTGCGCGTGCATAATTTATCCACGAATCAAGAGACCTCCCTGGTCAAAGGCTGTTTTGCCGCCGCAGCCGTCAAAAGCGACAACGGATTGATCCTGGTAGCAGGGAGCGGCGATGGCAACTCTCTGAAAGGGCTGGTCAGTTATACGCCACCCAATTTCACCCGCCAGCAAC
>JAJYIW010000211.1 GCA_021789855.1 Chloroflexota bacterium
CCGGCTGGCCGAAGCTTTTACGCTGGGCGAGCGCAGCCTGCGCCTGTTCGAGCGGCTCAACAGCACCGATTCGATCCTGTATAACCGCATCACCCTGGCCGACATCGCCGAAGCCATGGGCGAAAACGAGCTGGCCTGCCCCCACCTCCAGGCCTTGCTGGCCCACTACCACCAGGCGGGCAACGCCCAGGCCGAAGCTTCTATCCGGGATCGCCTGGATAAATTGTATAAGATGGAATACCACCAGGAAAGTGTTCTCTGATAAAACCTGGCTCTCGTTTATTCCTGGCTAATAATGAAATGGAAACCAGGACTACCGGCCTCATTCAGGGTCTGATAAGCCTTGTTTAATTCCCCGGTGGATAATCGTACCTGGGTCCGGCTGCATCTCTCTCATCCCCCTATGGCATCATTGCCATAAAACCAAAAATAGAGGGCTTTTTCAGTGTTTTCGGTGGTTCATCCTCTCTTGTTCCTCCTTTGCGCCCTGGCGAGAGGCCGGATTGCTTCGTCGTAAACCTCCGCAATGACCGGAAGCCGCGAAGCTGCTTACCTTTTCGAAGGACTTAGCCAGCCTCGCCGGTCATGGTACACTTACCCCATGACTACCAGAGGGTTAACCTGCCATGCCTGAGCTTACCGCAGCGGCGGCGGCTCATCCCAACATCGCGCTGATTAAATACTGGGGAAACCGCGACGATGCGCTGCGCCTGCCCGCCAACGGCTCGCTCTCCATGAACCTGGGCGGGCTGGAGACTCGCACCCGCGTCACCTTCGACCCCGCACTGGAGGCGGATCACCTCATCTTGAATGACGCCGTGGCCGCCAGCGGCGAGCTGGCGCGGGTCAGCGCCTTCCTGGATACCGTGCGCCAGCTGGCGGGCATCCCCCACCGCGCCGGGGTGGAAAGCTGGAATAATTTCCCCACCGGGGCCGGGATCGCTTCCTCGGCCGCCGCTTTTGCCGCCCTCAGCCTGGCGGCCTCGGCTGCCGCCGGCCTCGACCTATCCGAAAAAGACCTGTCGCGCCTGGCCCGGCGCGGATCGGGCTCCGCTTGCCGCTCCGTGCCAGGGGGCTACGTGGAATGGCTGCCCGGATCCAGCGACCTGGATTCCTACGCGGTGTCCATTGCCCCGCCGGAGCACTGGGCCCTGGCCGACTGCATCACCGTGGTCAGCGCCGGGCCTAAGCCGCTCGGCTCAAGCCAGGGGCACCGCCTGGCCAGCTCCAGCCCCTTCCAGAAGGCGCGCGTGGCTGGCGCGCCCCGGCGCCTGGCCCAGGCCCGCCGCGCCATCCTCTCCCGCGATTTTGACGCCCTGGCCCAGGTAATCGAGCTGGACAGCAACCTGATGCATGCCGTCATGCTCACCGGCCAGCCGGCGCTGCTCTATTTTTTGCCTGGCTCTATCGCCGTGATGCAGGCGGTGCTGGCCTGGCGCGGCGAGGGACTGCCGGTGGCCTACACCCTGGATGCCGGCCCTAACGTGCACGTGCTGTGCCCCGCCGCCGAGGCCGAGTCCGTCAGGCAGCGCCTGGCCCGGCTCCCCGGCGTCCTCCGTGTGCTGGTCGCCCTGCCGGGCGGCCAGGCGCGCTGGATTCACCCCCCGGCGTAGAATCAGCCCACCTGTCCATCGACCTGTCACCTGAGTTTCACAAAATCAGGCTATAATTAGAGGGATGATCGCGACCTGACGGGCGTTAATCTTGCAAGCAAACGCCTGTACCGGCTGATGATCTGGAACGTTTAAACGATAAAGGTAAGGTTCTATGAATTTTATCTCAACCCTGATCCAGTTTGTCGTATTCCTGGGTCTCCTGTTGTTCTTTCACGAATTTGGCCATTTCCTGGCTTCGAGGCTGGCAAAAATCGAGGTGGAGGAGTTTGGCTTTGGCCTGCCGCCGCGCATCGTGCGCCTGTTCCGATTGGGCGGCACCGATTTCACCTTGAACTGGATCCCCTTTGGCGCCTTCGTCCGGCCTAAGGGGGAAAATGACCCCGAGGTGCCGGGAGGGATGGCCGCTGCCAGCCCCTGGGTGCGCCTGGGAGTGCTGCTCGCCGGGCCAGCCGCCAACATCCTCGTCGGCGTGCTGCTTCTGGTCATCATGTTCAAGATGGTGGGAATGCCCAACCCTTCCCGGGTCGAAGTCCTGCAAACCACCCCCGGCTCTCCCGCCGCAGTGGCTGGCTTAAAACCGGGCGACCTGATCATCCAGGTCAACCAGGTAGCCATCAACAGCATCGAAAAGCTGCAGAGCACCATCCAGTCCCAGGCTGGTAAAGAGGTGACCCTCACCATCCAACGTGGTAACCAGGTCATCACTACCCAGGTCACCCCGCGCGCCAACCCACCTCAAAACCAGGGCCCGTTGGGCATCAGCATCAACAACCCCTACGTACCCATTAGCTGGTTCCAGGCGGTGCCGAGCGCTTTCGATACGGCCTACCAGCAGCTCGTCGCGCTGGTCACACTCCCAGCCAAGCTCATTTCAGGGCAGGTGTCGGGGAGCCAGGCGCGCGTGGTCGGTGTGGTGGGAATTTACGATTTTTATTCCCAGGCGAACAAGCTGGATGCCCAGGCCGCAGCCACCCCGGTGGAAGGCGCGCCGGTGTTCCGCCTGTCCCTGATCGCTACCATTTCCATCGCCCTGGGCTTCACCAACCTGCTGCCCATCCCGGCCCTGGACGGCGGGCGCATCCTTTTCCTCCTGCCTGAGCTGTTCTTCCACAAGCGAATCCCGCCCCGCTACGAAAACCTGGTCAACATGATCGGCTTCACCGCTGTCCTGTTATTAATGGTTTTCATCACCATCCAGGATGTGATCAATCCTGCCATCCCTCGTTAATAAGAAAAGCCCGTGAGAACCATGCCTGTTAAAAAACAAAAAACCGTCAAATTTAACCAGATCCTGGACGCTCTGAAAGACTTAAGCCGGCCCTTTCCGCCATCCTACCTGCACCATTTCTCCGACCTGTCCAATGAATCGACCCAGCTTTTGCGCCAGGGTTGGGGCTCGGTCCAGGTAGAGCGGCGCCGGGCGCTCCTCAGCGATCTGGAAGAACTCTCCGATGCGGATACCCTGGTCTCTTTCTTAGAGGTCGGGCGCCTGGCCCTGGAAGACGAAGACGCCCAGGTGCGCAGCCTGGGCATCCGCTTGCTGTGGGAAGCCGAAGACATTAGCCTGATACCCATCCTGATTGGCATGATGGAGAACGATGCGGACGCCAACGTCCGCGCTACCGCGGCCAACGGCCTCGGCGCGTACATTTACCTGGGCGAAATTGAGAGCCTTTCGCAATCTTTACTTGAAACCATTGAGGAGAGCCTGCTCAAGGTGACCGCCTCCAAAGACCAGTCCATCGTCCGCCAACGCGCCCTCGAATCCCTGGGCTTTTCCAGCCGGAGGGAAGTCCCCGACCTGATCGAGCAGGCCTACCAGTCTGGGACGCCCGAATGGATCGAAAGCGCCCTGTTCGCCATGGGCCGTTCGGCGGATGCCAGGTGGGGCTCTATCGTTTTGAAGGAGCTGGATAACGCGAACCCCGAAATCCAGCATGAGGCCATCCGGGCAGCCGGCGAGCTACAGCTTGCCAGCGCCAGGCAGCGCCTGCTGGACATGCTGGAAGAAACCGAGGATGACGTGACCCTCACAGCGCTCGCCTGGTCGCTCTCCCAGATTGGCGGCGATGGGGTGCGCGCGGCGTTGGAAAACCTGGTTGACGAAGTGGAAGACGACGAATTAGGCGATATCTTCGAGGAAGCCTTGGACAACCTGTCCTTCACCGAAGACATGGCCATTTTTGATTTGTTTGACCTGGACGTGGGGGGCGACCCCGACTCGTTTGTGGACCTCGATCAACTGGACGACAGCGAGGATGGCGACGGGGATTCTACTCGACCTGGAAAAGAACACTAAGCGCTGGCCGGGGGAAGCGCGATGCACCTCATTGCCCTGTTATTGTGGTTAGTCGCCCAGCCGGGGCTCGCGACTCGTTTACTCCCGGCTGATCGGGCGGAGGTTCTGGCCGCCCAGGCCCTGGCCGGCGTTCAAATTACCGCGCCCTCGGCTCAATACCAGTTTGGCAGCCAGGTCACCTTCACTGCGTCGTTTAAGGCGCCCCAGGCGCCCCAGGCCGCTTATCTCTATGTCAGCCTTCGCGACGGCGTGGTGCGCGTTTTTCCCATTTCCCTCGGGCCAGGCAGCAGCCTGGTAACCGTGCTGGACCTCAAGCAAGAGACGTTGAGCCCTTTCAGCCGGGTGTATTACTGGTACCGGCTCAATTTTAGCGGTGGAGCCACTTACACCAGCCCATCGTTCTGGTTCGATTATGACGATAACCGCTTCACCTGGCAATCTCTCAGCAGCAACGTGTTCCACATCCACTGGATTGAGGGCGACGCCGTGTTTGGCCAGTCACTGCTGGACGTGGCCCAGGCGGGTTTCAAAGCCAACCAGGGCATTCTGCCGGTGCCGCCGCCGGCCAAACCGATCAACATCTATGTCTATGCCCACGCTCGCGACCTGCAATCGGCGCTCGAATTGAGCGGGCTGAACTGGGTCGAAGGCCACGCCAGCCCGGACCTGGGCATCATCCTGGTCTCGATTCCCCAGGGCCCGGATCAGCGCATCGCGATGGAGCAGCAAATTCCTCACGAGCTATCCCATGTGATGCTTTACCTGTGGATCGGCAGCGCCTACTCGCGGGTGCCCACCTGGCTGACCGAGGGGCTGGCCTCCATGATGGAGCTGTATCCCAATTCCGATTACCCCCATGCCATCGAGATAGCCAGTCAAAAAGGCACGCTGCTGCCGTTATCTTCTTTGTGCCAGTCCTTTCCCAAGGATGCGTCCAATTCGTTCCTGGCCTATGCCGAGTCGGAATCGTTCGTGCGCTATCTCAACACCACCTACGGCGTTTCCGGCATCCAGGCCCTGGTGCAGCGCTCCGTCGATGGCATGGGCTGCTCCGAAGCGACCGACGCGGCGCTGGGAACGCCCCTCGACGTCCTGGACGCCCGCTGGCGCAAGGAATCCCTGGGATTGAATGTGACCAGCGTGGCCCTGGGCAACCTGGCGCCCTATTTCCTGGTGGCGGCTTTGGCGCTGATCCCCCTGGCCGTGTTGGGCTTCCGCAGTAAACGGCCCAGGAAAGCAGGAGAGATCCATGGCGGATGAGCCTTCCGCGCGGCTCACGGCGGTAATCAGCGGTTTCGTGCAGGGGGTGGGGTTTCGCGCCTACACCGAAGCCACAGCCGCCAGCCTGGCCCTCACCGGCTGGGTGCGCAACACCTCCCGCGGGGAGGTCGAAGTGGTCGCCGAAGGCCCCCAGGATCGCCTGGTCCGGTTCCTGGCGCTGCTGCGCCGGGGCCCTCGCGGGGCGCATGTGATCCACGTTGAAGAAACATGGGGAACCGCCACGGGCGAGTTCGCCGCCTTTTTTATCCGCTCCACCTACGGCGATTAGCTTCCCGGGTTCGGGCAACCGCCCCAGGCGTACACCGAGACCCAGCGGTCAGTCCGGACGGCCAGGTAGCGGTCATCCTGCGACCATTGGGTTTCCTGCCCAACGCGGTTCATATCAATGGGGTAGCGGGTTTTAGCCGGCACATCGATCACC
>JAJYIW010000212.1 GCA_021789855.1 Chloroflexota bacterium
TCGAAGAAAAAGAATTGGCCTTTACCGTGAATGTGCCGGGAGACCTCAAGCCTGTTTGGGCCGACCGCACCCGTATCATCCAGGTGATCACCAACCTGGTCAGCAATGCTCAAAAATATACCCCCAGGAATGGAAGCATCCACCTGGCGGCTGAACAATGCCCAAACCAATGGGACCCGGCCGGTGCCCCCGAAGTGATCCATGTTTGGGTTCAAGACACGGGCATTGGGCTTACTCCTGAGGATCAGAAAAAGGTCTTCCAGAAGTTTTTCCGTTCCGAAGATGCTAAGGCTCGCGAGGCGACTGGAACTGGCCTGGGTCTTAATATTACGAAAAGCCTGGTTGAGATGCAAGGTGGCCAAATCTGGTTTGAAAGCGCTTATCGCCAGGGATCTACCTTCCACATCACTATCCCGGTGGCCCAACAGCCATAAGCCGCAATCGCCCCACCCAGGAAAGAGAAAGCACGATGAGCCTGTATACCGCAACCGGCGCCGGGCAAAATGTAGATGGAAAAGAAGCTTCGCTGGAAGCAACCCGCCAGGCATTGGACCGGCTGGGAAAAGCATTCCCGGCCCTGGCGCTGGTCTTTACCTCGAGTGAGTTTCCCGCCCAGGAAGTACTCGCTGGCGTCACAACCCTGCTGGGGAGCACGCCTGTTTTGGGGATCAGCACCCGCCAAACCCTGGCTGAAAATTGTTACCTGCCCCGTGCAGTCGCCGTCACCCTGATAGGCGGCGACGATATCAAGGCGCAAGCGGGATGGTTCCCCGGCTATGCCACAGATTCTCAACTGGTGGCAAGCCAGCGCCTGATGGATTTCCTGGACACGCCGGCGCCCACTCCAGTCCGCAGGCTTGATCCGATGCGTACCCGCCCGCTGAAAGAGTTTCTAGCCGCCGAAAAAGCCCGTGACGAGTCGGCTGTTCCCCTACTGTTTCTGGGCCTGGATGGCCTCGGCGGCAATGCTGAGCTGGTTTGCACAGCCTTAAACGGTAGAAAACTGGCCGTTGCCGGCTGCCTGTCTGGTGGGAAGGCGGCCCAGGACGCCGGTTACCAGATCGCTGGAAACCAGGCCGGCGCTGGCGGGCTGGCCGCTGCTCTGCTCAGCGGGAGCTTCCAGATCGGCATGGGATCAGCGCACGGCTGGCAAGCAATCGGCCCAGGCTACACGATCACCTCCACTGAAGGCCACCGGATCCTCGGCCTGGACGGTAATTCCCCTGCGCTGGTTTACAGCCAGGTATTAGGCCACACCCTTCACGAATGGGTCACTTCTCCCCTCAATGAGTTAATCCGCCTTTATCCATTGGGTATCGATAATGGCAACTCGACTGGCTGGGTGGTCCGTTCCCCGATTAAAGTGGAAAGCGATGGAAGCCTGCTCATGAATGCCCCTGTTCACGAAGGGAGTATTGCCTACCTGCTGGTAGGTTCAGCGCCGTCTTGCCTGGAGGCTGCCCAGGCCGCCGCGCGACAGGCCATGGCGGCGCTCTCCCCGGCCCAGCCAGCCCTTGCTCTCGTGTTCGCCGATGCTGCCTGGCAGTGGCTGATGGAACCCGAAGGCTATCCGGATCTACAGGCCATTCGATCCGTGATCGGCAAAGAGGTTCCGCTCGCAGGGGGGTACAGCTATGGACAGCTGGCTCGAACAGATGGAAATGGGCCTCTTACGTTGCTCAACCAGCATATTACAATCATTCTACTGGGCAGCCAACCTAACCCGGTCTTCCATTAACGCCTGGGGCATTACGGATGTGATTCTTTTTCCGCCGCCAGGGTAGAAGCTCCTGACGGCGGAAATTATCCGGCCATAGCCGTATACCGGCGGCCAGCCAGAGCGAATCGACGGATCAGGCCGGGATTGAAACCTGGGGCATGTGTTTCACGATTTCATCAGGATTGACCTGATAATCATAATCTTCCAGGGAATCGTTCAGATAGGCTTCGTAAGCCGACAGATCAAACGAACCGTGGCCGGAGAGGTTGAACAGAATCACCCGCTTTTCGCCTTTTTCCTTTGCGTCCAGGGCTTCATCGATCGCGATGCGGATCGCATGCGCCGATTCCGGCGCTGGCAGGATACCCTCGGTGCGAGCGAACTGGACCGCCGCTTTAAAGGTGGGAATTTGGGGAACCGCTACTGCGTTGATCAGGCCTGCATCGATCAGCGCAGACAGGGCTGGAGCCATACCATGGTAGCGCAGGCCTCCGGCATGGATGGCCGGGGGAACGAAATCGTGCCCGAGGGTGTACATCTTCACGATAGGGGCCATCTGAGCTGAATCCCCATAATCAAAGCCAAACACGCCCCTGGTAATGGAAGGCGCCGCGGTCGGCTCAACTGCCACCAGGCGTGCTCGCTGCCCATTTTTTAAATTCTCACGCAGGAACGGAAATGCAATCCCGGAGAAATTTGACCCGCCGCCGACACAACCGATGACGACATCCGGGTATTCATTGGCCATGTCCATCTGCTTGAGCGCCTCTTCACCGATCACGGTCTGGTGAAGCAGGACATGGTTCAAGACAGATCCCAGGCCATATTTCTTTTTCCCGTTGGAAGTGGCCGCTACTTCGACCGCTTCAGAAATGGCGATGCCCAACGAACCGGGGCTATCCGGTTGCTCTTTCAAAACGGAACGACCATATTGGGTGCGATCGGTGGGGCTGGCAAAAACTTTGGCGCCATAAGTCTCCATTAATACACGGCGATACGGCTTTTGTTCATAGGAGCACCTGACCATGTACACCTCAAGATCCAGGCCGAAGAACTGGCAGGCCAACGAAAGCGCTGAACCCCACTGCCCTGCCCCGGTCTCGGTAGTCATGGCATGGGTCCCGGCCTCTTTGTTAAAGAAAGCCTGGGCGAAGGCCGAGTTCGATTTATGGCTCCCAGAAGGGGACACGCCTTCATATTTATAGTAAATATGGGCCGGCGTACCCAGGGCCTTTTCCAGGCGTAAGGCCCGGATCAAAGGGGTGGGCCGGTACAGCTTATAGGCTTCCAGAACAGGCTCCGGGATATCGATGTAGCGCTCTGAGCTGACCTCTTGCATGATCAGGTTCATCGGGAAAATAGCCGATAAGAAATCAGGCGTCACCGGCTCTTTCGTGATCGGGTTAAGCACCGGAGCTGGCGCAACGGGGGAATCGGCTAAAATGTTGTACCAGGCCTTCGGCAAATCAGCTTCTTGCAGAATAAAACGGGTTTGTGCAGACATTTTTTATCTCCTTGTATAAGTAAAATTACGACTTGAGTGAAAGACATCCGGTTAGCAAAATGCTCCGACCAGGGTCGGGTCATCTCTCAACGGTTCATGCTTGCGCCAGGTGGCGCTTAAATCAAGGCCCATACGCTCCTGAACCTCCGTCAGGGTGTCGCGAGCCGTTTGCCGCGCCAGCGACGTTCCAGCGCGCACCATTTCTACCAGCTCATCTGGGCGCTGAATCAAACTGGCACGCTTCTCCCGCAAGGGCGCAAGGGATTGGTTGACCACTCCCGCCAGGTGCTGCTTAACGGCTACATCTCCCACCTGGCCGGCCTGGTAAAGCTCTTTCAACCCGGACACTTCACCAGGGTTGGGGTCGAACACATCCAGGTAGGTAAACAAAGGATTGTTTTCGACGTGCCCGGGGTCATTCGCATGAATCCGGGTTGGATCCGTAAACATGGACATGATTTTGCGTGTCGTCTCCTCAGGCGTATCGCGCAGATAGATCGCATTGCCATAACTGGTATGCATCATGCGATTATCGGTGCCAGGTAAACGCGGCGTTTGCGATAAGATCGCCTGAGGGAGGGGAAAGGTTGTGCCGTAAGCCTGGTTAAAGCGTTGAGCTATCTCGCGGGCCAACTCTATATGAGGGAGTTGATCCTCCCCGACCGGTACCCGGTCAGCGCGGTACAGCAAGATATCGGCCGCCTGTAACACCGGGTAAGATAATAAGCCCAGGGAAGGCGATAAACCCAGGGCCTGGATTTGGTCCTTATAAGTCGGCACTCGCTCCAACCTGGAAACCGTGGTCAGCATGCCCAGTAAAAAGCCCAATTGCGTGTGCTCAGGGACAGCCGATTGCAGCACCAGGGTCGAACGTTGGGGATCAATCCCTGCAGCCAGCCAGTCTGCGATCACCTCGATGGTACTTTGCTTAATCAGTGCGGGATGGAGATAATCCGTTGTCATCACATGCAGATCAGCAATCAGGAAAAAACACCGGTACGCATCTTGCAGGCTGGCCCAGGTACGCAGGGTGCCTACCAGGTGTCCCAGATGGCGAGGCCCGGTGGGTCGATGTCCGGTTAAAATTCGCCCTTGATTTACCATGTGCTACCTCCTATGTAAAACAAAAAAACGCGCCCATCCCTCATTGGGGACGAACGCGTTTGCGATCCGTGGTGCCACCCCGGTTAGGTGGCCTTAACCAAAAATTCCGCCGATGTTGCGACGGAATTATTCAGGCCAGCCTCACTCGTTGACGGGTACGGCTGGTAACCCTGGTTACCAGATAATACCCTTTGCCCTGATAACGGTGGCAGCTCCGGCTCAAGCTACTCAGTCAACCTTTTCGCTCTACAGCTCCGAGGTCCATTCGATCCTTTTGCGCGGGCAGGCTCTCATCCTGGGGAATATCCCTTCCTGCTTTCTGTACCGCCGGTGAAGGATGTACTCGTCCTCATCACAGCTTTTATTTATTAAAAGAATTATACCGGTTAAGGCTGATTTGTCAAGAACAAATATTTTAATATTTCTGGTTTAACCTGCATCATGCTGCCATTCAGGCGAGCGCGGTTCATCCTTGCTGAAATAAGTGCGGTCGATTTTTTCCCAGTCCTCATCCGGGGTCAAGGGAATATAGCCCGCCAGTAAGGGATGCACGCTCTGAATTTGTTCTGCCATCCGGCGCGCCACGCGGCGGACGGCAAAATGAGCCCTCTCGCTTGAGCGAAGGCTGAGGAAATGGAAGGCTTCTCGTAAATTGAAGGTTAACAAGACTCTCCGGTTATAACCGTTGGGTACCACATAGGAAGCTACGGCGGGATTCCAGTCCGCCAGCGCCTCATAAGCCTCTGCCGCTTTTTCCATCGCCTGGCGATATGGCGCTTCAAACCCGGCCTGAGTAAGCACGCGGGGCACAGCATAGCCCAGTCGCGTGGTGAGGGCTTGCGGCGTTTGCGTCATCATACGGTGGCGTTTCACTTCAAAATAGGCGCCCTGATCCAGGATCACGTCGAAACTGTACGTGGTATGTTCAAGCTCACGGAGCGGGACATCGTGCTCTGCCATCGAGCCAAGCAACCCGGCTGCCAAAGCTTTCCGTTCCTCGGCTCCCAGGGCCTGGACATAGCGAGAGCACTCGTCAAAATTCATCCCCGAATAACGGTAAAGAGCCGCTGCCAATACCTTGATCTCGCCTTGCGGATCCCATGCCACCAACCGACACCAATCCCCATGGGTTTGGGGCGTCGAAACAGGGGCTGCACTAGCCAGCATTTGCCCGGCTTGTGTCAAGTAGGGTACCTGATCCGCATACTTCACCAGGGTCGGGATTTCGGCCAGGGCAACGCTTTTGACTGTCTGGCCGATCGATTGAACCTCTGCCAGGGGAGAC
>JAJYIW010000213.1 GCA_021789855.1 Chloroflexota bacterium
CGATGTTCACCACATCGGTGATGGCTTTACCGGTATAGCCTTTCCAGTCGCCGGAGCGGACGGCTTCGCTGAAGCGGCGCATCTTGGCCAGCACCTGGTTGACCTCCGGCATCACGTCTTTCCCATCCACCTGGATCGGCGTATTGGAGCGGTTACGCAAGGCCACGTGCAGGACGGCGCGATCTTCGGTGACGTTGATCTTCTGGCCGGTGAACATGGCCTCGATTTTTTGAGAGAGGTTGGCCTGGCGCGCCAGGTCAACCAGCAGCGCCATCGTCCGCTCCGTAATGCGATTCTTCGAGTAATCAAACAGGATGTCCCCCATGTGCAAGGAAAATTTCTCAAAGCGATGGGGATCCTGCGCAAACAAATCCCGCATGGCCACGGGCTCCATCTCTTTTTGATGTTGCCTCAGCGCCTGCCAGACGGGTGATTCTTCAAGTCGAGACATGGGTTTTTCTCCTTAAATGTGGGTATCCACAAAGCCGCAGAAAGCATCGACCGGGCTGACGCCTTTAAATTCGGATTGTCCCATCATCTTTTTGACCAGGAGCTTCAACGTATCGGGCTGGCTGTCATAAGTGTTGATGAAGCATGGAACCTGGGGCGCATCTGCCAGGACGAACGGCGCGCCAACCGATGCAAAGATGGTGGGCACTTCATGCACATACCAGGGGATATCCGGGGTGCCTTTGGAGGCCGGCCAGGCCACGCGCTCGGTCGGTTGCATCAGGCCCTGCACATTGGCCACATTGATAATCAGGTCGTACTTGCTGACAAAATCGGCGATGCTCGCCTTGCCAGCGTACATTCCCAGGAGGTTCTTCGCTCGCTCCTCGGGCGTCATCTTCATCATCTTCTCAATGGCCGACTCGAAGACGCTGACTACAAAACCTTCTTCCTTGAGGAGATCTGCCACGACGTCCCAGGGTTCTTTGGAGGCCCGTGAGCCAAACGCGGCCGCGGCAGGGTTCGGCGGGCTTTTGACCGGCACCACCAACACCCGCGGATATTTCTTCGGGGAGATGGGCATAATGGCCGGATCGGTATTCTTCACCAGGGTGATGGCTTGATCCGCCACTTCGACGGCAATGGCCTTGCTTTCCGGCAGGCCGATCTTCTTCAAAGCCTCTTTAGGGGGAACGATGGCCGTTTTAGCTTTCTTATGCAGGCCCAAAGACGCCTTGACGCCCAGCGTGCGGCTGAGGGCGTCCTGGAGGCGCTCCTCGGTGATGATGCCATTCTTATAACCGTCCATCATGTAGCCAAAGTCTTCATCGGGATCGTTAAAGAAGAGGAACAGATCGCAGCCGGCGGCGATGCAGGTAGGCAGCATATCCCGCCGCTTCATCACGCCTGTCATACCGACCATGTGGCTGGCATCGGTCACCACCAGGCCGTTAAAGCCCAGCTTGCCCTTCAATAAATCGGTGATGAGCTCTTTGCTGAGGGTTGCCGGGCGCAGCTCAGAATCTTTGAGGCCTGGGTGGAAATAGCGCTGGTAGGCCGGCATCATGATATGCCCGGCCATCACGGAGTGGACGCCCGCTTCGATCATGCCGCTGTACACCTTGCCAAAGGTCGCATCCCACTCTTCGCACGACAGGCTGTTGGCCGAGAATGACAGGTGCTGATCGCGCTCGTCAATCCCATCGCCGGGGAAATGCTTCATGGCGCACACGCTGCCGTTCTCCATAAAGCCTTTCATGTAGGCCAGGCCCATCTGGAGCACCTTATCGGTCTCGCCTGACCAGGTGCGCACCGAGATGATCGGGTTGCGCCAGTTGCGGTTAATATCCACGATGGGAGCGAAGCTCCAGTTGCAGCCAATCGCTGCGGCCTCGAGCCCGGAAATACGCCCCAGCTCATAGGCGTATTTCGTGTCATTGGTCGCCGCCACCTTCACCTCGTACCCGATCATGGTGCCATCCGTGCAGGCGCCGTTGCCGCCGGCTTCGGTATTGGCTGCGATGAGCAGGGGGATTTTGCTGTTTTCCTGAAGGATGCGATTTTGTTCGTGCACTTCAGCGGCCTTGCCCGGGTTGTAGCGCACGCCGGCAATGTGATAGCGGTTGACGACATCTTTCAAATAGGCTTCATCGCGGCTGGCTCCCATGTTGATAAAAAGCTGGCCGATCTTCTCTTCCAGGGTCATCGAAGCGATGGTGTGTTCTACCCAATGGACCCCTTCATCATCCAGATAGTATGGTTTTGCCCTTAAATTGACCATGGTTTCTCCTTTTTTGGTAGGAATATCATTGCGAGGCCCACTCTTTGGGCCGAAGCAATCTGCCTATCAATCCAGATAGCTTCGCTTCGCTCGCAAAGACATCATCTCTTTTTTTGTCCTCCTGGTTGCTTAAAAGCTGGACGGAAAGTCACTTCTTCCACGGGGGAGTATCAGGCAGCAGTTTATTAAAATCGGCAATCAAAGCGGCCTCGTAATCGCCGGCGTAGGTGCCGTTGAGGAATTTATCAAATGCCTCATCGTAGAACCTTTTCCAGGATTGGGCCTCCTGGCCGGGGTTAATCGGGTAGTATAGCACGCTGACGGACTTGGCCGTGTCCCTGTCTGCGGGGGCATCTCCCATCAGCAGGATGTGATCGTCCGGGTACTTCCCCTTGGCAGCAAACTGGAGGTGCTGCTTTTTCGAGCCCATCTCTTGCCCGGCAATCACGCTCATGTATTGGGCCAGCTCATGCTCCTGCCATTCTCGCCTCAACGCATCGACCGGGGTGGCCGACACCACCATCAGGTCCGCCTTGCCGTGCATTTTTTCCAGGCTTTCTCGCACGTAGGGGAAGGGAGGCACCCCATGCACCATCTCTTCAATGGACTGATCCACGCCCTGCGACCACGCCAGGCCGCGCTCCAACTCCGGGTCGGGGTGCAGCGCCATGTATTCTTGCAGCCCCTGGTTGCTCAGGGGAAACCCCGAGGCGATATACTCCTTCAGCTTTTCCCCCTTGGGAATTTTTGCCTTGCGTTCCTGCACCTCCGGGCGTTCTGCCAGCAGCTCAAACACCTTCACCAGGGAGGGCCAGCGATTGCCACCCCGCCACCTGGAATACAGGTTGACGAACTCCGCCGTCTCGCGGGCGTACTTCGCCACCGGCTGCAAGTCCCAGTATTTGATCGTGTTGGGGGTAAAACACTCTTTGTGCTTGATTTCCATCGCATCGAAAGCGCAGCCATCCGAATCGATCCCGACAAAGAAGGATTGGGGCCTGAAATCGATAAGCACTTTTGCTGCTTCAGGGATGCTTTCCATAACCATATTTCTCCTTTTGCGTGACCCAGTTTTAGCTTGCTTTTTTACTGATGGTTGCGCCGCTGGGGACTTCGAGGGACGGGTAGTCTTCCAGCACGGTGGAAGGATCGATGCGGCAGTTGCGCCCAATCACCGCGTTTTCCGGGATGTGCGCCCGCTTGCCCACGATGGTGATGCCGGTGTTGATGTTGGCCGGCTCCAGCTTGTTCGCGGTGTCATCCTTGCCGGCCCCCAGTTTGACGTTGGCGCCCACTTCCACCTCTTTATCCAGGATGCAGCGGTCGATGGTGGCGCCAGCGTGGATCGTGGTGTCGTTCATGATCACGGAATCGCGCACCACCGCGCCTTTTTCCACGCAGACCCCGGGCGACAGCACGCTATTGATGACCGTCCCGCTGATGACGCAGCCGTTGGACGCCATGCTCTTGACCAGCTCTCCAGGCGGGATGACCTTGACCGGCGGGCGCTCTTCCGAGCGGGTGTGGATAGTCCACGCCTGGTCGTACAGGTTCAGCTCTGATTTCTCATCCAGCAGCGCCATGCTGGTCTCCCAATAGGATTGGATGGTGCCCACGTCCACCCAATAGCCTAAAAATGGGTATGCGTAGGCTCGTTCCATCGCCACGATGGCGGGGATGATGTTCTTGCCAAAATCATGCGAGGACGTTTTATCCTCACCGTCTTTTTCCAGGATTTCGAGGAGGAATTTCGTATTGAACACGTAAATACCCATTGAGGCCAGCGTTGATTCGGATTGCTTGGGTTTTTCAACGAAGTGGGCGATTTTTTGGCCGGCATCAACGGTCATAATGCCAAAGCGGTTGGTTTCTTCTGGCCTGACGTTCATCACCGCCACGGTCAGGTCAGCGCCCTTATCCTGGTGAAAGCGGATCAGGTCGCGGTAATCCTGTTTGTAGATGTGGTCGCCAGCCAGGATGAGCAAAGTGTCGCAGCCTTCGTCGCGGATAAAGTTGCGGTTCTGGTACAGCGCGTCGGCCGTGCCCCGGTACCAGTCCTGGTCGGAGCGGCCGCGGTACGGCTGCCAGATGTGCACCCCCATGGGCGGGCGGCGATTTAAGTCCCAGGGCTCGCCGATCCCGATATGCTCCATCAGGGAGTGGGGTCGGAACTGGGTCATCACCACAATGCGATACAAATCGGAATTGACGGCATTGGACAGGGGAAAATCGATGATGCGGTATTTTCCCGCAAAAGGCACGGCGGGCTTGGCGCGCTTCTCACCCAAAATACTCAACCGGCTGCCGGCTCCGCCTGCCAGAATTATGGTTAAGACACTCATGGCATCCCTCCTCAAGGAAAAATGAGCTGGCTTGTGGGTTTACGACCCGGCCAGCGTCCCAAAGGCTGCGTCAGGCCGCGGATTGCAGGGCGGCGTCGACAATGGCCTGGGCTTCCGCCTGAATCTGGTTCAGGTGGTCTTCGCCAATAAAGCTTTCAGCGTAAATTTTGTACACGTTCTCGGTGCCGGATGGGCGCGCG
Organism: Chloroflexota bacterium; assembly: GCA_021789855.1. Classification (GTDB taxonomy): domain Bacteria; phylum Chloroflexota; class Anaerolineae; order Anaerolineales; family Anaerolineaceae; genus JAJYIW01. Next base: position 4,773 of record JAJYIW010000213.1, read on the forward strand.
GCGAACCACCCTTGGCCGGTCACCACCTTCAGCCCGCCGATGGAGGCCTGGTTGAAGGGCGCTTTGGTCAGCTTGGCGGTGATCGGGTCGCCGGCCAGCCGGGTGGCGGCCACTTTTTCAGGGGACAGGCTGCTCAGCGCCGCTTTGCCTTCCGGGCTGACGGGCGCGTCTTTACGCGCGTACCACATCTGGCCAAATTGCTTTTCCAAGGACTGGTAATGCTCGCCCGGGTCGCGCCCGGTTTTTGCCAGGATTTCAACCGCCAGCAGGTCGAGGATAATCCCATCCTTATCCGTCGTCCACACCGTGCCGTCCTGGCGCAGGAAGGAAGCGCCAGCGCTTTCTTCACCTCCGAAGCCAAACGAACCGTCCACCAGTCCATCCACAAACCACTTAAAGCCCACCGGCACTTCGCACAGCTTTCGCCCCAGGTGAGCAGCGACCCGATCGATCATCGAGCTGGATACCAGGGTTTTCCCCACGGCCACGTCTTTCCCCCAGCCCTTCCGGTTTTGGAACAGGTACCAGATGGCGGTCGCCAGGTAATGGTTGGGGTTCATCAAGCCCACGCTGCGGGTCACAATGCCGTGGCGGTCGTAATCGGTGTCATTGCCCACAGCAATGTCGAAGCGATCCTTGAGCCGGATCAGGCTGGCCATGGCGTACGGCGAAGAACAATCCATGCGGATTTTCCCGTCATGATCGAGGGTCATGAACGAGAAGGTCGGATCCACGTGAGGATTTACCACCTCGATGTTGAGACCGTAGGTCTCAACGATGGGCCCCCAATAGCCCACGCCGGCCCCGCCCAG
>JAJYIW010000214.1 GCA_021789855.1 Chloroflexota bacterium
GGAGCTGATGCGGCCGCCCAGACCATTTTCGGAAAATCCGTGAGCCAGCTTGACCTGGCAGAGTGCGCTTTGCTGGCAGGCTTGCCCCAATCCCCTGCAGCTTTCGACCCCCTCACCCACCTGGATGCAGCCAAAGCGCGCCAGGCGGTGGTTTTGAGCCTGATGGTCAAACAAAGAATGATCACGCAAGAGCAAGCTACGCAGGCTGCCCAGGAGCCCCTGGTTTTTACCCGCACCCCGTTCCCTATCGAAGCGCCGCACTTTGTCATGTGGGTGCGGAACCAGCTCGATAGCCTGTTTACCCAGGAACAAATCTATGCCCATGGCGGATTGATCGTCCGCACCAGCCTGGACTTAAACTGGCAACACCTGGCGGAAAAAGCGATTTCTGACCAGATGGCCAACCTGCGCCAGAGCCTGGACAATCCCCTGGGTTATAACCTCCACAACGCAGCATTGGTGGCGATCAATCCTCATAATGGGCAAATCCTTGCCATGGTGGGCAGCCCGGATTATTTTGACAATGCCCATGCCGGGGCCATTAACATGGCCATCCTGCCTCGCCAGCCTGGGTCAGCGCTGAAACCCATCATTTACGCGATCGCATTTGATCCCAACCGTCCACAACCCTTCACCCCGGCCACCATGCTCCTGGACGTAACCACCCATTACGTCACCCATGATGGCATCGCTTATACCCCGGCGAATTACGATAACCTGGAACACGGGCCGGTATCCGTCCGCACCGCTCTGGCTTCGTCGCTCAATATTCCAGCCGTACAGACGCTCAACACCATTGGCCTGCCTGCTTTAATTAAAACTGCGCAGGCCCTGGGGATTACCACCTTTGGGAATCCCGATCACTATGATCTATCCCTGGCGCTGGGCGGCGGAGAAGTCAGCCTGCTGGATCTGACCGGGGCGTATGGCGCCCTGGCCAATGGCGGTTTCCGGGTCACCCCCCAGCCCATCCTGGAAGTGACCGATCCAAAGGGTAATGTTTTATACCAGGCAGGGACCATGCCGACCGAGCATGTGCTGGATCCACGCGTCACCTGGCTGATCGATAATATCCTCAGCGACGATGAAGCTCGCGTGTTGGGCTTTGGGAAAAACAGTGTGCTCAAGCTGGACCGGCCGGCGGCAGTGAAAACCGGCACGACCACCGACTTCCATGATAATTGGACGATCGGATTCACGCCTGATCTGGTGGTGGGTGTATGGGCAGGGAACGCTGATCACGAAGCCATGCGGAATATTAACGGGTTAACCGGTGCGGCGCCTGTGTGGGCGCAGTTCATGCGCAGCGTCCTGGAAGGCACGCCGGTGCATCCCTTCAGCCAGCCGGACGGCCTGGTGCAGGTCAAAGTATGCGCTCTCTCCGGCATGCTTCCCTCGCCGGCCTGTCCTTACACGCGGGAAGAGTGGTTCATTTCGGGCACCCAACCCCTGACACCTGACACCGTCTACCGGCAGGTCGTGATCGACCGGGATACCGGCGCTTTGGCTGATGCCACCACACCGCTGGATCGACAAATTACCCGTACCGTGCTGGATTTACCCCCTGCAGCCCAATCATGGGCCCATACCAACCATATTTTGCTTTACAGCGATCTGATCGACCAATCGGGATCCCGTCAATTATCCGATGCTTCACCCGTGACCGGGCAGTCGAGCTTACCCCTTGTGATGGTTTCTCCCGCTCCCGAAACAATCTACCAGCTTGCAGCGGGTTTTAACCCGGCGGCGCAACGCCTGCGGCTGGCTGCTGCTGGCGAATCAGGCCTGGGGCCAGTCTCATTCTATATCGATGGGACGCTCATCGACACCCGGCCTGATCCACCCTATGAAACCTGGTGGATGCTGGCCCAGGGCGTTCATGTTGCCTGGGCCAGCGCTACCTTACCCGACGGACAGACCACTCAAAGTCCTTCGGTCCAATTTACAGTGAAATAACTCAAGGTGTCTTGACCACAAAAGTGCTGCCATCGCCTCGCCCATAGACTTCAGGAAAATAAAATTCCTGAGCGGTAGGGGGAATGACCTGGAAGGTGCCGGGGGTGACGGCTCGAGCATAATAGGTGTACACATAAGTGCCAGCCGGCAGGTCATTGGCCGACAAAACGACCTGGTTATCTTGCATCTCGACATGGTCGAAATACCACCAGCCGTACCCCTCGCTGGTCAGCTTGTTCCAATCATATTCTTGCGGTGATAGGGTTTGCTGGCTGGTGCTGAGTGACGTGTTGATCCCTTCCAGTCCGGCCGGGAGAGGGTCATTGATGACCACAAAGTGCTTCTCATCCGGCACCACCACCGTCAGGCGCACCAGCACAGCGTCGCCTTGGCTGGCCTCGGTGATAGGCGTATTCAAGTCTGACGGGTTGAAATACTGTCGCGACACGGAAAAGCCTCTGTCTAGCGCGGCGATTTTATCCACTGGCAGATTGACGTCAAGATAGGCCGTGTAATACAGCGTTCCCGGGCCATCCGTGCGGGCAATCACCAGGCGGTTGGCCTGGTCGGTGAGCAAATGGGCAACATCCAACCGCAAAGTGGTCACATCGCGCAAGGTCGCGGCAGAAGCGGCGCCGCTGCCCATTTCTTGACCGTTAAAGGCAGCCGCAAACTCGTAGGAAGGTTGGAGCTCACCGGTCTGTTTGACCCACTGCGTTAAGGCGATCAATACCCAGGCAGTTTCCTGGGTTGTGCTCCAGTGCCCCCCCGACCGGTTACGCATCAACCACCGCACGGCGTTAGCATTGAGATCGCTGGAAGGGTTTAGCTGGATCAGCGCATCCAGCACAATCGCGGTGGTGCGCACGTCCGTATTCCAGTTCCAAAAGTCGTTGAAACTTTCTTCCCAGTGGGTGCCGGTAGCAGAGGTGATCGCTGCGCTGTTTAAGTCAGAAAGCAACGTGCTCAAACGGCTATCCTTCGAGTCGATCATTTTGAGTGTCATGGCAAGGTAGGCCCTGGCGTACAGGCTCAGATTCTGGCGGGCGTTGTACAGAGCGCTGGCATGGCTGGGATCCGGCTGTCCGGCCAGCGCCAGGACATACAGGACGAATGCCTGGCGGTTGAGATCTTGCTGGGGTGAGAAGGTGCCCAGTTGCTTCAAATTTTGGTTCAAGTAGCCCAGCGCCCGGTTAACGCTATCTTGGTTAATTGAGTACCCGGCCTGCCCGGCCTCCACCAATCCCTGGACTGCATACGTGGTGACCAACACATCGCTGCTTGTCGTGTCTGACCACCAGCCCCAACCGCCATCTCCCCGTTGCTGGGCAGACAATCGTTGGACTGCCTGGTTGACTTCCTGTGTTAGCGCAGTTACCAAAGCGGGATTACTGATACCGGCTGCCTTGAGCGCCTGGGTCGTGAGCACATTCGGCAAGAAACTGGAAATTAATGCCTCTGTCGAGTTGTATTGAGGATTCTGCAAGAAGGTTAACCCATCCGTCCAGCTGGCAGCCAGCGACGGTTGCATTTCGAGGACAACCGATCCCTGGGTCACCCCCCAGCGGGCCGGGAGATCGATGGCTTCTACACGTGCCCCGCCGGTGGTGAGTTGGCCGGATGTGCCCGCAACCTCTTGAGCCGTGAACCGGTACACCGGAATGCCATTGTTATCCAGCGTTCCCACTGTTGGCCGGCTGGCATCGCTTAAATTACCCGATGCTGCCCCGAATACCAGGTCGACGCGTTTAGCATCCTGGTTAACGGTTACCTGCCAGGTGACAAACACCTGGTGGCGAGCCGCCACCTGCACGGATTGGGTTTGAGTCCCCTCGAGGGTCAGGCCCTGGGCCATCAGGCTGGTGCTGACGTCCAGATCCTGATCCGTGTTGTTATGAATACTGGCTCCCAGGGTGGCAGTATCTCCCGCGACAAAGAATCGCGGCGTCTGGGGGAGGATCAAAAGGGGCTTGCTACTGAGGATATCCACCTGCGCCTGGCCAACGCGTGTATCTGCTGTGACCGCCCTGGCATCCATGCGCCAGGTGGTCAGGTTATCCGGCAGGGTCACGGACACCGAAGCCGTTCCATCTGGCCCGGTAAGGAGGTCAGCTTTCCAATAGGCCGTATCCGGGAAATTCTGGCGGATTTCCATCACCCCCAGGTATCCGCTCCCTTTACCGCCACCACTACCCCCCCGCCCTCCCTGCGGCGTCGCTGGAGTGAGTTGCGCATTGTATTCCTCCGCGCTGGAAACGATTGAAATCGCCGTCGCAACGCCCAGATCGCGCTGCCCGTAGAAGTAATCTATCAAGGTGCCTGAATTGGGCGCAGCCAGGGTTAAAGTCGCCAGGTCCGCCAGGCTCAGGGATACCTCTGCCTGCACACCCTTGCCCTGCGCATCGGTCGTTTGAACCTGGAAAGTTACCTGATCACCCGGGCTCACCTGCGTCTTATCCGGTTTCAGGTTGACATTGATCGCCTGATCCTCGGTCGAAACGTTGATCTTCACCATCCCAATCTTAAAGGTGGGCCGCGGGTTAGTCTGGTCTACTCCCTTGACAATGGTCACTTCGATAAATACGTTGGGAGCCATATCGGGTGTAATCGGCAGGGGGTACACCGTACTGTTGCTGGTCAGGTGGATCACTTCAGCCTTGCGCGTGTAACCTCTCTCAACGGTCACCAGGGCATAGGCGTCTCCCTGGAAAGGCGAGGCGATCAGTAATTGGGCTGTATCCCCGGGTTTGTATGATTTCCGATCCGCCACCAGCTGGAAGCTGCGATCGTTGGTCTGGCGCCAGGGGATAAAACTTTCACCGCTGACCCAGATGAAGGCCGAGGCGCGGGAAGTGTTCCCCTTATCGTCCTGCACTGTGCCCCTGGCCAGGTAAATGCCGCCGTGATCGGGCGTAAAGCTCACTTGAAGCTTACCATCGGCGCCGGCCACCTGATCCGTAAAGCTGGTTACCGGCACGTCCTTGACGCTGGTGCTCCAGGTCAGGTTGCCCTGGGCATCCTGCTGTTGTACGCTGTACCATTGCCTTTCGATGATATCCACGTTGACCTTATGACCGGCTTGAGGCACGCCATTCCAATCCAACACAACCAGGTCAAAAGAGGACGCTTTACCGCTTACCCCTATGTAATCCGAAGGTTTGACGCCCACGTACACGGAGCTTTGGTGCGCGGTGACTCTTGACCTGCCACTGACCGTATTCCCGGCGGAGTCGGTGAGAGTCGCTTCAAAGGTTAAGGCCTGGCCGTTTCCGTTTTTGTCGAGCGATGCCGGTAAAGTGACACTGAAAGTGCCGTTGCTATCGGTTTTCCCATTGCCCTGGGCGATCATCACATTATCCGGAGCGTGTGGAGGGCGGTAAACCACCCCGGTATCCTGGGCAGCATCCGAAAAGCTGTATGCGGAATAGGTATCGGGGGGTGTAAAAGTAAACGGTAAAGCGCTCAAGGTCCAATCGACATTTGCATCGCTGACCAGGCCGCCAGAAAAATAATTGGCGATCACCGTGGCATTAAATTTATCACCCG
>JAJYIW010000018.1 GCA_021789855.1 Chloroflexota bacterium
GCGCCAATGGCAAGAACCCGAACTCTTTCTCCACAGCCTGGGCCCGCAGCAGAGGATCGCCTCCGCCCGGCCGGCGCAGGATCATTCTTTCCACCTGGGCCCCCGGCCTGGCACAGACGAGCACGGTCACCTGGTTGGAGGTGCCCCCCTCGAGCGGCGAGAGGCGCAGCAGCCGGCTGCCAGGGGCGATGCTTTGGACGATGCGGTCAAACGCCGGATCGGGAACGGGCAAGGCCGCTTCCTTTGCCATAAACCCGGGCATATCAGTAGTTCGATTCGCCCACAGGGCGCAGGACGACCATCGTTTTCCGCGCCGCCAGGGCTTCCAGATCGCAGCGGTGGTAGATCAACGGCAGGCCCTCCAGGCGCAGCAACAGGCCGACAAATGCATTCCGTCGCATGCGCAGCACAAAGAAATCTGCGATGCGTTCCGGGCTGCTGATGAGCTCCGCCACGCAGCGTTCACGCCGCCCGCCGATCTGGATCTCCACCTCGGGGCAGGCCTGGATATTGCGGTACCAATCTGCCTCGACGCCGCGCGCCGAGCCGATGTAATAGGCACCGTCGATCGCTTCGTACTGCACCGGGGTCACCCTGGGCAGCCCGGTTTTACGACCGGTAGTGGTCAGAAGCGCCACCAGCCGCGAAGGAACGAGCCCCCTCTGGTAACGCCTGATTATGGCTGGGACAAATCTCCTCATCCATCGATACAAACCGGGTCGGTTCATTTTTGCTCCCCTCGCTTCCCGAAACAGGGCAAAAAAAATACGAACCAGGGCTATTCCACCTCAGCATGAACGATGGCGTAAACCTCGGCCACCGCCCGCCCCTGGTTGGGTCCGGTGCAGTACAGGCTTTTGATCCAGGCGGCATTCGCGTCAACCACGTGGGTAAAGCCCCGCCGGTTGAGGAAATCTTCGATCTTCCCCCGCTCAATCCCAAAGACCAGTTTCTCCCCGGTGACGCCCGAATAGCGCTGCATGCGTTTTATCTCACCCCGCTGGCGCTGGCTGGTCAACGCCGCGGTGTATAAATAATCAAAGATGATGGCGCTGCCCGAAGCCGAATTTGAGCGCACCCATACCAGGGTGGCGTCCACGGCTTCGGCGTTCAGGTAATAGCTAACGCCCTCCCACAGGAACAGGGTCTTCAAAGCGGGGTCGTACCCGCACGCCCGGAGTTTATCCAACGTCTCCTCGTTAAAATCGATGGAAACATAGGTCACATTGGGAGGGAGAGCGCCAAAGAGGGCTTTGACCCGCTTCATCTTACCCGCCTGGGTGGCAGGCGAGTCCACCTCGAACACCCTGGTCGCTCTGCGCTGCAGCTCGCCGCGGTAGGCGCGCGAATCCAGGCCGGCGCCCAGGATCACCACCTGGTCAGCACCCGCCTCAAACCAGGCCTGAAGATAATCGTCAAAATAGCGGCAACGGCAGACAATGAAACCTTGGACCCCCGGAGCCCGTTTTTCGCCGTAACCGGAAAACAGCCTGGCCAGATAGTAGAAAATGGGGCCGGCAAACCGCCGGGCGTAGGGGTCGTAGCAGATTCGTTGCCCGGCAGGTCTTTCGGATTCTATCGCGCGCATGGCGGCGATGCCCATGGCAGTCGTACTGATTTGGTTTTTTTTCATCTCAGGAAGACGTAACGAGACCACTTACAGAGAGGTATGCTCTCTTCCGAAAGGTTTATCCCCGTGGGACGATTTTCTGGTAGCATTCCTTAATCCCTGATGATCAGCTCCGGCTGCTTACCTAAAAAATGTCCAAGTTGCATCGCTGCCTTTTCAATCAAACTTTTTGTGATTTCGTCAATCTGGGTGAGCAACATTGATTCCACGAGAACTCTATCCCTTTTTATCGTCCGGCTCCACAGGCCCACGACCTGGCCATCGGCCACAATAACGGGTCTGAATATACCATTGCCGGAAATGGTGTTTATTTGGTTTTCACCGGGAAGCGAGGCCTCCCTGTTGGCGTAGCTGATGAAAAACTCATCATAAGGGGGCAAAAGGAAAACCGTTTTTTCTTCTTTCCCGGGAAATGAGAAATCGTTGGGGCGCCAATAGGTTTGCGAATCGACCTTTTCTGCGATGAGATCCTTGTTAACCACGATTAAAGCCTGGCTGGCATCTTTAGCTGTTAAGCCCGACCACCAGGTGAAATCCTTCAGCGTGGCCGGGCAGCGGCTGCTAAAATATAGTTTCGCCAGCCTGGCCAGCGCTTCGTCTTTACTTAACGGTTTTGTTTTCGGTACCCTTTCTTCAAGGATTGCGTAAGTCGGCTTCCCTTCTTGTTCAGCTCCGCTGCAAATCAATCCATCCAGCTCTGCCCGGAGAAAAATATGGGACGCCCTGTTGTTATCGGTCCCGATATGAGCCTGGTTCAGCTCCGCCACCAACTCCCTGCGGCTCAGGTGCTTACCACCCATCAGGGCCTTCCCAATAATCGCGTTGCTTTTTTGGATAACATCTTCCGTAAGCCCCAATTGTTGGTGCCTGGGCAAAATCCCTGCCTTGATGCGTGGCGCGGTCAATTTAAGCATCCAGTAGATATCGTCAGCCGATACGAAATGCCAGGTAGGTCTCAACAAATGAGTGCGGATGATTGCGCCCCTGTCGATCTCTATTTTTACTGCCTCTTCAGTCGAGCCCGGAGATCGGATGCCAATTGCCCATTTCGCCATGGCGTAGTCCTGAGCCTGCATGGCTCCCATCCAGGATACCACTTCTTTTGCGGTTTCCAGGCCTGGCTGGTTGATCCGCTGGCCGAATAACCTGGCAGGTGCAATTCTGGAAAAGACCATCTTATCCAACTCCCAGTACCTTGGCTCCCCGGATTTTACGATTTTTAAGCTCGATCAGCGCCCGGTTGGCATCCTCCAGGGCATATTCCTGGTAATCGGGCTTAATGCCTGCCTCGGCCGCTAACGCCAGGAGCTCACTGACGTCTCTGCGGGTAACATCGTCCATGAGAGCCTCGGCCGGGCCGCACCAATGCCTAGAGGCTCGCGCAGGTGCTCGAAGCGTAGCGTGTTGATTTCAATTTTCGATTGAGCCATGTTAAGCATTTATCTCCTGTATGGGGAATTGCACCTCTCATTATAACCAAAACCTGCTACACTCATCCTGTTTCCATAGCTTCAAGTTGAGTGAGCGCCGCGAATCCACGAGTTTATTCAGCCACGCAATTGCGACTCTAATCGTCAGATTTTGTGGTATAGTTAAGCATCTTTACCAAGGATTAGTTTCTACACTGGCCGGCCCTTAGTAGGGCCGGCCAGTTTCCGTTCCGCCCTGGTTCATCCATGATAATGATAAGGAGAAGTTGACCATGGGTTTTCAAATAGGTGACAAAGTCATTCATTGGGTCTATGGGCTGGGGGAAATTATCCAGATGGACGTAAAAAATATCCACGAACATCCAACACCCTGTTTCGTTGTGCGTATCCGGGATTTATCTATTTGGGTCACGGCGGATGATAAGGGCGCATCAAACTTGCGGCGACCGACGCCTCCGGGCAACTTCGATGAGATTTTTGCGGTCTTCCATAGCCCGGCTGAGCCATTACCCAATGACCGTTTTGAGCGCAAAAAACAGCTGGGAGAGCGCATGCGCGGGGGAAATTTAGTGTCAATCAGCACAGTGGTTCGCGATCTGACCTATCACCGCGGAGTCGTCAACCTGAATTACGACGATAAATCCACGCTGCAACGGGCAAAAAGTTTCCTACTGGATGAGTGGTCGTGTTCGTTATCTGTCCCAATGGCGGAGGCTAACACAGAATTGGTCCATTTATTAGCGCCTGAACCAGCATAACTGCTTGAACAGCGCCAACGATATAAATCTTTTATCACCCTACTGGCGTAGCACGCCGGTAGGGTGAGGTTTTTAATCCGCAGTATTTCATCAAGCGGCCCCCCCTGGTCTCACCCCAGCTTTATCACCTTGGCTCCACGAATCTTGCGGGTTTTGAGTTCGATCAGCGCCCGGTTGGCGTCCTCCAGGCTGTACTCCTGGTATTCGGGCTTAATGCCTGCCTCAACCGCTAACGCCAGGAGCTCGCTCACGTCCCCGCGGGTGACGTTGGCCACACTCTTGATTTCCTTCTCCATCCAAAGATGGGTAGGATAATCCATTTGCATCAGGGCACCTTTATCCACTTCCTCTTTACGGATGGCGTTGATGACTAGCCTCCCACCGGGCGCCAGGACGCGCATGGCCTCCACCACCGGTCGCCAGGCTGGCGTGGTGTCAATGATGCTATTCAGTTTCTCCGGTGGCTCATCCCCGAAATCGCCCGACCAGGTCGCGCCCAGCTCTCTGGCAAAAGCCCGCTCGGTCTCGCTCCTGGAAAAGACATAAATTTTGGTATGGGGGTAACGATAGCTAACCATTTTTAAAACCAGGTGAGCTGAAGCGCCAAACCCGGTAAGACCCAGGCTCTGCCCATCTTCGAGGCCGGATAATTGCAAGGAGCGGTAGCCTACTGCGCCCGCGCATAACAGCGGAGCCGCTTCTGAATCGGTAAGACCGCCGGGGATACGGTAAGCAAATCCTTCTGGGACAGTCATATATTGGGCATACCCGCCATTGGCATCCCGCCCGGTGGCTTTGAAGTCCGGGCACAGGTTTTCATTCCCGGACAGGCAGGCCGGGCACTTTCCACAGGCTGAAAAAATCCAGGCGACGCCGACCCGCTCGCCAACACTGAAAACATGGGCGTGATTACCGGCTGCCGCGACTCGACCCACCACCTGGTGCCCCGGGATCACCGGTAAATGGGGCGGGGGCGTGCGGCCCTCGATCTCATCCAGCTCAGTGTGGCAGACCCCACAGGTCGAAACTCTCACCAGGATTTCCCCCTCACCCGGAACGGGATCGGGCAGCTCCACCAGCTCCAAAGGCGGCTGACCTTCTTCCACCCGGCCGAGCTTGGTTAACACCATGGCTTTCATCCAAACACCTCCCATTGATCTTCAGGTTAGGGTCGTTCACCACCGCTTTGGCACACCATCCAGTACCGTTTACGGTCAGGCAGCGCCTCATACACCGCAAAGCCCAGGCGTTCCATCACCGCTGCGCTCTCGAAATTGGCATGGCGTACCCCGGCCCAGAACTGTTTAACCGTGTGCGTGCGGCGGGCATACGCCATCAGCGCCTGGCAAGCCGCCGTCATGTACCCATGCCCGGTAAAAGCCTCGCCCAACCAAAAGCCCAGCACAAAGATACCCGGGGCCGCCTCATAGAGATTCACCAGGCCCATGAATTCACCCTCCCGCCAGATGCCCATGCGCAGGTTGGCCGCGGGGGGAGGAGCCATATCCCGCGCGATCTCTTCCCGCGTTTTGGTAACCAGGTCGGTGTAGTCGCCGTAACGGGTCAGGAATGCACGGTTACGTTGGACCAGGTCAAAGAAAGCCTCAGCATCCTGCACGGTCAGCTCGCGCAGCTCAACTCCGGGGATGCCGGTGGGCAGATTGGGTAAAGGTTCACCATCCGGCTGGAACATATCACTATTATAGTCATTGAAACCGGCGATGAGATGGCCTATAATGTCAAAATACCATGATTGAAATGGGAGAGTAAACAATGTACCAGACCGATCAATATGAAGGGATGTTGGCCGAGACGATCATGATCCAGGGTTACCATGGTGATGCCATCAACGCCTATTTTGCCCGGCCTTTAGGCCCAGGCCCATTTCCAGCCCTGGTGCTGGCCCACCACCTGCCCGGTTGGGACGAGTGGTACAAAGAAACCACCTGCCGGTTTGCCCGTCAAGGTTATGCCACTCTCTGCCCTAATCTCTATTTCAGGGTGGGACACGGCACTCCCGAAGACGTAGCGGCTAAAGCCCGCGCCGCTGGCGGGGTGCCAGATGACCAGGCAGTTGGCGATCTGGCAGGGGCAGCCCATTTCTTACGCTCGCTGCCCATCACGAATGGTAAAGTGGGCATCTTTGGCACCTGCTCCGGGGGCCGCCACGCTTATTTGGCCGCCTGCCGCGTGCAAATCTTTGATGCCCTGGTGGATTGCTGGGGTGGACGGGTGGTGATGGCCGAAGAAGACCTCACGCCTACCCAACCGGTTGCTCCGCTGACCTATACTCAAGACCTGGCCTGTCCTCTGCTGGGGTTGTTTGGCGCAGACGACAAAAGCCCTTCGCCAGAGCAGGTGGCTCGTCACGAACAAGAGCTCAAGCAATATGGCAAGACTTACGAATTCCACATCTACCCGGGCGCTGGCCACGGCTTTTTCTACTATAACCGCCCCTCTTATCGCCAGGAACAGGCCGTTGACGGCTGGAATAAAACGCTAGCTTTTCTCGATCACTATCTTAAAACCAACCATGGCCATTAACGCTCAAGGCCGGGTTAAGCATCGGGAGGTAGTCTATGTGCACCATGATCGCCAGGCAGGTAAAAATTAACGGAAGCGGTAAAGGCGCAAACGGCTGGTTCAGTTTGCATGAAGCCGACGTCTCGTATGATCACCCGTTCAATGCACCATTTGAGCATGCTTTGAACATTGATTTTGTCAACGAGTCGCAGGGCCCTGGGGCGCGGGTGGCGGTTGAGCTCAGCGTCGAAGCCGCCAGGACACTGGTAGAGACCATCCAGGCCGTGTTGAGCCGGGCAGAAGCCGGTGGCTTTATTGAGAAATCAGTAACCAGGGATTAACCCTGGCTGCTCCCTAAAAGGATCGGCGGTATAGCTCAGCCATTTCCCACGGGGGACGGCTTATAGAGATCGTGCAACAGCAGCACGCCGCCCACACCAGTAGCGACCAGCGCCAGCACGTAGATGCCCAGGGAGGCAACAATGAATGCCCACCACACGCCCGCCGGTTCGGCCTCACCCGAGGCAATACCGGTGACGACAGCCAGTGCCTGGCCCCCCACCAGCAGGATCACCATAATGCTAAGGCTCCAGATGAATAGCCGCAAGCGCGAGCGAGCCCGCAGCGCCGCCCAAATCAGCAGCACGCCGCCGGTCAGTGCTGCCAGAAAAAGCTCGGCTGGCATGAGGTAATCGAAAAGGAATATTCCTCTCCGGATCAGGATGATCGCAGAAAAAAAGACTGGCGCCACGATCGGGCACCATGCCAGCACGGTCCCGGCAATAGCTAGAATTTTTGTGAGGACGCCTCTTTTTCCCATAACCCGCCCTTCTCTTTTGTTATGGATATTTAGAAATCTTGGTTGATATCTATTATCTTACTCCAAAATGGCGGTGGTGGAAGGCCCCTCTTTTGATAGAACTCACGGCTGATCGTTGGGGTACCGGTATCACCAGGCCCAACCCTCTACTCCCCCATACAGAATGAAAGAAATTAAAACCCCGCCTGGTTAGGGCGGGGTCTGAAAACACAAGGTAATTAGTAACGCCTGTTCGAGTTGTGGTACGAACGACTACCACCAACCCGTTCTTCGCGTGGTTTAGCAGTGTTAACCTTGAGCGGGCGACCGCTGACATCTTTCCCATTGAACAGACTGATCGCCTTAGCTGCTTCAGCCTGGCTGCCCATGGTAATAAAGGCGAAACCCTTGGCCATGCCAGTCTCGCGGTCTTTAATCACTTCCACAGTGACTACATTGCCGGCCTCTGTGAACATCGTGCGCAATTGGTCCTCTGTCGTTTCGTAGGCCATATTTCCAACATACAACTTTACTTCCAAGATAATCCTCGACTTTCACTAGTGCAGATCCAGGTTAACAAAAATGCCGCCATCTTTATAATGAAGGATGGCAGCATAAGTGGAATCCAGATCTGATTATAAGATGCTATTATTATAACACACAATATCCTTCTCTTGGGAAAACTGGCTCAAATCGAGCTCTATTCCAATAAACTGGTCATCCCCTGGCCAGCAATTGGGCGGGGAAGTCGCTGTTTCCCATGGCTCTGCCTGGCCTTCCGTGATCAATAATTTTGCCCATTCGCATCCTAATGCCTTTTCAGATCGAGGATGGTGTCAACCACGCCCCAGCCGGCATGAGGTTTCTCAGCACAATCAAAGTGAAATCATCCGGGATCGATGCATCCGGTGAGAGCTCACTCACCACCCGCCAGAGCTCATCACACAGGCCCTGGGCCGTGACATGGCCTCTATCCAGCGTGGTTGAGCATAAATGCGATAACGAAGGACCATCCTTATTCGCTTCGACGGTCTCACTTAAGCCGTCGCTGTACACCAGCATCGTACCACCCGGAGGAACCTGGATAGATTGTTCATCGATCACGATATCTTCAAGCAGGCCGACCGGTTGGCCCAATCTATAATGGATCTCCACCGGCTGGTTTTGACCGTCCAATACCAGTGGAGACGGATGACCGGCGCGAGCATAATCGAACTGGCAGGTCCTCCGATCCAGAATACCAAAGAGCAGGGTGACAAACATCCCCGAGCGGTTAATCTGGAGCAGCTGCCGGTTGATCGCGCGCACCGTATCGCCAGGGCGGTTGTGGCGCAGCGCTTCGGCTCGCGCCGCGGAATAAGACAGCGCCATAAACAAAGCCGCCGGCATCCCCTTATCACACACATCACCCACTACCAGCCCAATGCGATGATCATCCAGGGGGATCAGGTCATAAAAATCGCCCCCAACGTGCCTGGCCGGGATCATCAACGAGCCGAAGTCCAACCCCGGGTAAACTGGCAGCTTTTCAGGAAGAATGCCCTGTTGTATTTTGGCAGCGAGCTCCAACTCGTGTTCGAGCTTCTCCTTCTCAATCATCGCCGCCTGAGCCGCCCGAAGCTCATGATAAGCCAGGGTAAGCTGGCGGTTTTTCTCCCGCAAATCCCGAATAGTCAGGCTTTCCGAATTTTCCAGGCGGCTGCTGTACAATCGCAGCAGATCATAGGCGAGGGGAGGATAACGGTGCAGAACCGCATCAAACTGGTCAAAGGTAATCCTTAACAGCGTGAGCGGCGTTCGTGCGCGGACCCCGGCCGTATGGGCGCCATCCTTGCTGAACATGCTCATCTCGCCGATGATCGAGCCTTTTCCGCTCACTGCCACCACGCGTTCATCCGCCGTGCCCAATGACTTAATAATTTCCGCTTCGCCTTCCAGGAGTAAATAGAAATATTCAGACAGGGATCCTTCTTCCAGCACGATTTCATCCGCTTGAAAATGGCACTCTTTCAGTGATTCGGACAGGATATTGAACTCAGCCTCCGGTAAATTAGCGAACAAAGGGAATTGGCGGATGATATGAGCATTCATGGGTGAATTTCCTCCCTGCCAGCAGCAGGCTTACACCTCGCGTTTACGGTTGCTGGCGCAAGCCATCAACACCGTTTTAATTTCAAAGGGGGTGAGGCCTGGATGACACTCGAGGATCAACGCCGCAAGCCCGGCGATGTGCGGAGCGGCAAAGCTGTTTCCAGTGACCACGCTGTAATGCCCGTCCAGCCAGGCCACTCTGACATCGATGCCAGGGGCGCCAAACTCGACCGGCGGGTGGGGATTGTAATAATACGTGAATGGATCCTGCCCTGGATGGGCGGCAACGGAAATGACCGAAGCATACAAAGAGGGGTAGCTGGCAGCCGGGATGTTATTGACCGCCGAAACCAGGATCATATTTTTGAAGTAAGCCTCGTCGGTGAGCTTGTGGAACAACCCGTAATACTCTTCGCGTGAGGTGCTCAAGCTCAGATTGATCACGCGTACATCCTGGTCGATGGCCCAACGCAGGCCGCCCGCAAACTGGTAAGCCCTGCCACGCATATCACGGCCCAGCACCCGCACCGAAACAATTTCTGCTTTTGGCGCAACCGCGTGGATGATGCCGGCGCAGGCTGTTCCATGACCTGACATATCCCGCGGGGGCTGATCGGCTTCGATGCGCACCTGGTCGTCGGATTGCTCATCATATTCCACCGCCACCCCATCGACCACGCAGTTTTCCAGCGCCGGATGGCCGGCTTCGACGCCGCTGTCCACCACGGCGACCTTCACGCCCCGCCCGGTGCTGCCCCCCCAGGCCCATTCGCGCGAAATATCGGCCATCGGGCCGCTGACTGAGATCGATTGAAGCGCCTCGGAGGAAAAGGGTTCCGACCAGGCGGGGCAGAGGGGGGCACCAGTCATGCTACATCCCACCTAATAGACCGCTTTTCGGGAGTGAGCATAACGCCCAAACGCCTGGAGAACTTCCAGGCAGGCTCGCTGTTCCGCGCTGCCCAATTGGCTGATCGCGTTGTATTGATCAGCGATCGCCAGCAGGCCAGGCCCGGTGCCGGTTTCACCAGCCGTCTCCAACGCACGCGCTAAATCAGGAGCGCCGGCCGGGTCGACCAGGCGGCGCAATCCCTCTACTATTGCCTCGCCTAACTCATTGTACTGCTGCGACTGGTAGATCGCGATGGCCGCCTGCCGGGCGAACAACCCCAGCAGATCCATATCTTGCATGCCGAAAGAAGGCGCGTTGATCTTATCCAGCACTTCCATCACCCCAATCACACGGTCCTCGACCATCAGCGGGGTCGCCAGGATAGAGCGCGGGACATAGCCTGTGCTGCTGGCGAAATCCTGGTTAAACCGGGCATCGCGCTGCACATCACGCACCGATATGGGCTGGCCAGTCATGACTACATAACCCGCCAGGCCATGATCAAGCGGGATAGAAACGCCTACCACGTTCTGGCTTCCTACGCCGTAGGATACCTTAAACACAAGCTTCTGATGAGGCTCATCTACCAGCGCGATGGAAGCAGCGGCTGCGCCAAAAATTTGCGCTGCCGCGTTGACGATGGACTGCAGAAGGTCCTGATCATGCCGGACTAATACCGATCTGCCCCCGGCTTCAAGCGAGTTCAAAAGGCGGGTCAATTGCTCGCTCATGGCCTGTGATTTTTCAGAAGATGAATCAACCAATCGACCGACCATCCTTTCTCTCCTGGAAATGGTGAAACCGGTGGTGACACCGGCTTTACCATTTTGAGTTATGTTTTTTTGAATGCCCTAAAGGCTCGTGGTTAAGCGACTTTGTATTCTCCCGTTTCCTCATCAAAGATGATGCGTGGAGACGTTCTTTGCTCAGCCTTTTCGATGAAGATTCGGGGACTCATGGCATGCGCTTCCACCTCGTCGGCAGCCGGTAAGGTTTTGGGCGCGGTGCGGGGGCTGGTCTTCGGCGCGGTGCGGGGAGCCGTTTTCGGGGTGGTCCGGCCAACGTTCATGGCGTGGGCTTCCACCTCATCGGCATCCGGCAGGGTACGGGGAGCAGTGCGAGGGCTAGTCCGGGAGCTGATCTTGGGGCTCGTGCGGGGGCTCGTGCGGCCCTGGCTCGCTTGATGCGCTTCGACTTCGCCATTGGCCGAAGTAGTCAGGATGCTATCCAGAATCCTCTGTTCTTCATCGGACAACGTCACTCGCAAGGCGCTCACTTTTTTAAGTACATTTCCTAAAGCTGATTTACTAGTTTTCATCGGTTTTTACTCCTCAGTTGATTAGTTGAAATTGGTTTTCTATAATGGAGTATAGCCATTCGCCATCTGGTTGTCTGTCACCTGGACGACAGTATCATTCAAATAGATATCACTATCCTGTCTTTTCATTAAACCACAGACGAAGCGCATTACGATTCAACAACATGATATGCCCGCGTCCAGTCAGCAGCCAGCCTCTGCGCCGCCACTGTCCGAGTGCTTTGGCCACCGTCTGGCGGATTAACCCGGAACGCTGAGCTAACTCTTCCTGGGAAATAGTAATATAACCCTTTTCCTCATTCTGGCTGTCCAGGTCAAGCAGCACCCTTGCCAGGCGTGATTGGGCATCCAAAAAGGCCAGCGAGTTTTGGAAATCGCTGGTACGGCTCAGGCGGCCGGCAGTGGTCTCGAGCAGACGGCGCGCCAGGATAGGTTCGCATTCCAGGGCAGAAAGAAATGCCTGGCGAGGGATGGACAGAAGCTCGGTCGTCCGGCGAGCCACGGCATCGGCAGATCGCGGCTGCCCGGTGAGCAGGCCCAGCTCCCCGAAGAAATCCCCCGGGCGCATCTCATTGATGATTAATTCACGTCCATCCGGGCTACTCAGAGTCAATATCACCTCGCCAGACAGAAGCAAGTAAAAATCATCAGCCGGATCCCCTCGAAAAAAAAGGTGAGCACCCTCCTCTATCTCTTTCTTAAAGCTGGCTCGCTCTAAAGACTCCATAACAGATTGGCTCGCCCCAGCAAACAAGGGTATCTGTCGGATTAGCTGGGAAAGATCGGGATTTAGTGTTTTCTTTCGATCGCCGATCACGCCGTATTCCCTCTCTTGATAGGCAACAGATTAATACCTCCATATATCATACATCACAAGGTTCCTGTTTTCAATATTGAGAGCCGTATGGTATCCAGGGCTGTAATCAGAAAAACCAGGCTGCCTGTATTTCACTGCCGAAACGATTGACAACGCAGATGAAGGAGTCTATCATGACCACCAGACAAGTCAACCGGTCAAGGAGTGGATTCAACCGTCTGGATTTGAGGTTCTATCGGAGATTCTACATAGAAGCTCCAGAGTCGCCAAACGGATAGAACAAATCATTAATCTAGCGTAAAATGGGTATGCAGGGCCGGCCAATCAATCGTTCAGATCTCCCCTTCCTGTTTTAGGCCAGCCACAACAGTCCTTTCGCGTCAGGCTTGCATTCGGAGAAAACAGCCATGGCCTTAACCGTTGTGCCATCGCCATTTGCCGTTTTGCGCCGGAAGAATTTTGCGCTTATGTGGACCGGGCAGCTCGTTTCGACCAGCGGCAGTGCCCTCACCTCGTTGGCCGCTTCGATCCTGGTCTATCGGGTCACCGGTGGATCAGCCATGAGCGTGGGGTTAATGCTGATGGCAACTGCGGCGCCCAGTTTGCTGCTGGGCCTGGTGGCTGGCGTCTTCGTTGACCGCTCCGACCGGCGGCGGATGATGATCGCCGCGGACCTGCTGCGGGCTGTGCTGGTGTTCCTGATTCCGGTCCTGGTGCCCCACGGCATTGTCTGGTTATACGTCATCGCCATGCTGGCCAGCGCGGTCGGGCAGTTTTTCGACCCCGCCTATGAAAGCGTGCTGCCAGAAGCCGCCCCCGACGAAGAACTGGCCGCCGCCAATTCACTGATGGCGATCAGCTCGTTCGGCTCCACGGCCATCGGCTTCGCCGCCTCCGGGTTAATCGCCGGGCGCTATCCGATCGAATATGCCTTTTACCTGGACGCGCTTTCTTTCCTGTTCTCGGCCGGCTGCATCCTGCTGATCAAAGTGCGCAAGCTGGAGGTAAAGGAAAGCACCTCGGTAGCCGTGGTGGTAAACAACCTTAAGTCTGGCCTCAGCTTCTTGCTTAAAAGTCCGGTGCTGCGTTCCATTTTTATGCTTTCCATCCCGGTCGCCATCAGCTTTGGCCTGGCCAACTCGCTGTTGCTGCCATTTGCCACGCGTGCTCTGCATGCCACCACGTTTGAATACGGCATCCAGGAGGGGGTAACCTCGGTCGGCTTTGTCATCGCCAGCCTGCTGATGGTCGGATATCTCAACCGCTGGCGGGAGGGGCAGTGGATGGCGATCAGCCTGGCCGGGATGGGTCTCTGCGCGCTGTTCTATTCACAGCTCAACCTGGTCAGTGTGGCCATTGGGGTGCAAATGCTTTCAGGCTTTATGAACGCACCCTATTCCATTGCCCGCCGGGTGCTGGTGCAGCGCAACACCATCGCCGAAGTGCGTGGGCGGGTGGCCAGCGCCTATTTTGTCACTTCGAACGGCTTCTTCCTGGTGGGGATGGCCGCTGCCGGCCTGGCGGATATGATCGATGTGCGCCTGCTCTACCTGCTCGGCGGGCTGGTAGCCGGTGCCTGCGGCATCTGGGCCTTGAGCCTCCCGGGGATCGGGCAGCCGGCGGCCGAGTGGCGGCGGGCGTTGGCGCTGCTGCGCAGCGCGCCGGCGGTGGGTGGACTGGGCGCCGGCAGAGCTGCGCAGCCGGCCGATCTTGACTTGCTGTTCGGCCTGCTGCCTTCACTGGCCGGGTTATCCCGCGCTGGCCGCGACCAGATCATGCTTAAGGGGCGTGTGCTCGAGGTGGAAGCCGGGGCCCGCCTGACACGGGCCGGTGAAGCGGGCGACAATGCTTACTTTATCCTCTCCGGTAAAGCCGTCGCCGGCACTGCGAATGGGCAGGGCGCTTATCGCTCCCTTTCCGCCATGACCGCTGGCGACTACTTCGGCGAGATCGCTGCGCTGACCGGGGCGGCCCGCACTGCGGATGTGGTGACCGAAGAACCCGCCCGCCTGCTCCAGGTGCCCGCTGAGACCTTGCGGGCCATGATGTCTGAGCCGACCTTCGCCCAGATGGTGCTGGCGCGCATGTCGGAACGTCTGGCCCGCACCAGTATCCGCGACCTGCCGCGCATGGCCGGGGTTGATCCGCAGGACGCGCGCGAGCTGCGCGAAGCGCCGGCCGTCCCTCCACAGCCCGAACCGGCACCTGCCTGAAGCGATTGATACAGGAGTCCTTATATGCCTGACCCTGATCTTACCTGGCAAACCTTGCAAGCCACCGCTGAACGCGCCCGCCAGGGCGCACAGCATGAACAGGCGATTGACCTCTACACCCGGGCGCTCGCTCAACCCGATCTGCCCTGGGAGGCGTCCTGCGCCATGGCCCTGGCGCTCGCGGACAGCCGCCGGATGATGGGCCAGTTGGCTGAGGTGGATACTGAACTGTCCGCCCTGGCAAACCTGGCAGCAGCTAAAAAAGATGACGCGACTCAATCCATGGCCCTGGCAGCGCTTAGTTTCGCCCTCCGGCAATCCGGCGACCTGGATCGTGGTTTACGGAAGGCTCAAGAGGCGCTCGAAGCTGCCGAGCGCACTGGTCAACCAGGATTGAAAGCCGAAGCACTTCTGATGATGTGCGTGCACCTGGCAGAGAAAGGCCAATATCAAGCCGCATGGGATTCCCTGGCCAAAGCACAATCTTTCATCGGCCCGGAAGACCCCTTACGCCAGGGTAAAGCCCTCATGTTTAAGGGCCTGATCAGCATCCGGAGCGGCCAATATGAGGGGGAAGCCTTTTTCCTGGATACCCAAAAGGGCCTGGAGATCGCCCGCGCCATCGGCAACCGGGAATTAGAAGGGCAATTTCTCAATGGCATCGCTATCGGCACCCCTGATCTGACCCAGAAACAGTCGCACTTCGAGCAGGCCCTGAGAGCCTTCGAAGACGCCGGCGACCGCGCTGGTCAAGCCACCATCACAATTAATGAATGTTCCGAATTGATCGAGCTGGGGTTATTTAAGCAGGCGCTGGAGAATGCCAGGAAGGTCATTGAACTCACCCGGTCGATTCATCACCGTTTTTTAGAGATGTACGCTGTCCAGTTCCAGGCGCTGGCTGCGCTTTATGCCGGCGACCTGGAAGCCGCGCAAGGTTTAATTGACCAGGCACTGTCTCTGGCTCAGGAGATTGGCTTTCCCTTGCTCGAATTTACCATGCAGGGCTTCAAGGGTATCTGCCTGTTAGAGATGGGACAGGTCCAGGCAGCTTTAAAAGTTGCCCAATCCATGGAAACCCAATATGTTGAGCGCGATCCACGCCTCACCAGTTTTTTATACGCTGGCGAGGCTGCGTCTTACCGGCTGTTAGGTGACACGGCCAACGCGCATCGGTTTGCTGGAAAAGCGCTGCAGATTCTGGATACCTGGCCTACCCCGGATAACCGGGATTTTTACTCTGAGGAAATTGGCTGGTGGTGTTACCGGGCATTAGCCCCTGAGCCAGGGCAACCTCTCAGCGATCAAGCCTGGCACGCGTTGGAAGTGGGGATCAAAGGGCTGCTTGCACCGACCTCTCAAATGTTGGATGCCGGGTTGAGGCGAGGATTTCTGCACCGGATACAATGCCGCCCGCTGTTGATCCGGGAATGGCTGCGGCAAGCCCCTGGCCACGGCGTGGGCGCCGACCGGCTCAACGATTACTTCACCACTGTACAACGCCCCGGCCGGCTCAACGACATCTTCCCCAGGCTGCTGTCGGTCGGGGTGCGCCTGAATGCCCAGCGCGACCCCACTCGCCTGCCGGACGAGATTGTCGAGGAGGTTTCCGAATTGACCGGGGCCGAACGCATTGCCCTGGTTTTATTAGACGAGCACGGCGCCCGGCGAGCGGTCAAAACCCTGCTGCCAACGCCTCCCATCTATGCCCTGAGCGGAGCCGTGAGCCAGCCGCCCGACCCGTCCGCTTTTCTCAACGAGATCGCGCCCTCGCTGGACGAGGTGGTCGCGACCCGGAAGGGTTTTGTGCGCCAGGTCAAAGCCGAGAACGGATTGATCGATGGATGCAGCATCCTGGTTGCGCCGCTGGCCAGCCAGGGCCGGCTGGTGGGGGTAATCTACTGTGACCTGTCCACCTGTTTTGGCATCTTTGACCGCGAGGACCTCAATCTGCTGGGCGTGCTGGCCAACCAGTCGGCGGTAGCAGTGGAGAACGCGGACTGGTCCGCTAACCTGGAAATTAAGGTGGCCGAGCGCACCAGCGAACTGCAGGCCTCTAACCGCAGCCTGGAGCAGCGCAACGCCGAGCTGGCCATCATCAACTCCATCCAACAGGGGCTGGCGGCTGAGCTGGACTTCCAGGCCATCGTCGACCTGGTGGGTGATAAGCTCAGAGAAATTCTGCACACCGGCGACCTGGGGATTCGCTGGTATGATGAGACCGCCCACCTGACCCATTATCTTTACAATTACGAGCATGGCAAGCGCCTGAGCTTCTCGCCACTTCCACCCGCCCCCGGCGGTCTCCACGACCAGATGGTTGCGACTCGCCAGCCCATCGTGTTGAATACTCAAAAGGAAGTTGAATCGGCCGGCCCTCCTTTTCCTGGAACGGATCGTCCCAAATCAGCCGCCAGCATTCCCATCATCACCAGCGACCGGGTCATTGGGTCGATTCAGATTGAAAATTACGAGCGCGAGCAGGCTTTTGGCGACTCCGAGCTGCGCATGCTCACCACCATTGCCGCCTCGCTGGGCACCTCCCTGGAAAACGCCCGCCTGTTCGAGGAGACCCAGCGCCTGCTGCGCGAGACCGAGCAGCGCAACGCCGAGCTGGCCATCATCAACAGCGTGCAGCAGGCCCTGGCAGCCGAGCTTAGCATCCAGGGGATCTACGATACCGTTGGGGACAAAATCCGCGAAATTTTCCATCAAAGCGATATCAGCATACGCATTTACGACCCCAAGGCTGGTTTGCTATCCTTCCCGTACGTCTATGAATTCGGCCAGCGGGTCACCATCCCACCCGAATCCCTGCGGGATACAGGGTTTGGCTCACACGTGATTCGCACACGAGAGACACTCGTCATAAATGAGAATATGGCGCATGCTATGGAAGTCTACGGCAGCTCCATCTTACCTGGCACGCAGGGTGAGAAGTCCGCGGTCTACGTACCGCTGGTAGTGGGCGACCAGGGTCGTGGATTGATTAGCTTGGCGAACATGGAACGCGAACATGCCTTCAGCGACTCCGATGTCAGCCTGCTACAAACCCTGGCTAACTCGATGAGCGTGGCGCTCGAGAATGCCCGCCTGTTCGAGGAGACCCAGCGCCTGCTGCGCGAGACCGAGCAACGCAACGCCGAGCTGGCCATCATCAACTCCATCCAGCAGGGGTTGGCGGCCGAGCTGGATTTCCAGTCCATCGTCGACCTGGTGGGCGACAAGCTCAGAGAGATCATGCGAACCAATGACCTCGGCATCGTCTGGTATGATGAAAACGCTAATCTGATCCATTACCTGTATACCTGTGAGCATGGCAAACGCCTGGCCATCCCGCCGATGCCGCCCACCCCCAGTGGTTTTCACGACCAGATGGTCAAGAACCACCGGCCTATCGTGCTCAACACTGCAAAGGATTTTGAGGGGAATACAGTCATTATTCCCGGCACCGATATGGCCAGGTCCATGGCCACCATCCCCATCATCAACAGCGACCGGGTGATCGGGGCGATTTCAATGGAAAATCATGAACGCGAATATGCCTTTGGCGACTCCGAGCTGCGCCTGCTCACCACCATAGCGGCTTCGTTAGGCACCGCCCTCGAAAATGCCCGCTTGTTTGAAGAAACCCAGCGGCGCATGGGTGAGCTGGTGATGCTGAGTGAGATCGGCCATTCACTGTCTTCCACGCTTAAGGTCGATGAACTGTTGACGTTGATTTACGAGCAGACCAGCCGGGTGCTGTACGCCGAGAACATGTACATCGCCCTGTATGAGCCAGCCGCTGAGGAAGTCGTTTTCGTTTACAGCCATAATGTGGACGAAGTCCAGCCGGGAACGCGTCGCTCGGCTAAATTGGGCATGACGGGTTATATCATCCAGCATCGAAAACCCATTTTTATTCATGGCAAAGCCGAAGAAATTGAACGTGAGCTGGGGGTGGAAGTGGTTGGTCTGCCAGCAGCCGCCTGGCTGGGGGTGCCAATGATGGTGGGAGAGAAAGTGCTGGGGGTAATCGTGGTGCAGCACTACACCAACCCCAACGCTTATGATGATACCCACCTGATGTTATTGCAGGCCATCGCCGGGCAGGCAGCCGTGGCACTGGAAAATGCCCAATTGTATGTGGACGTTGACCGGCGCGCCGGGCAGATGGCCACGCTGGCAGAAGCAGGGCGTGAAATCGCTGCCTCTCACGAGTTATCCGGCATCATGGAAAACATCACTCGCCGGGCGCACGAAGTCTGCCGGGCGCGCACCACTGTGCTGCGCCTGGCCGATCCAGACGGACACTCCTTCCACACTTCTGTGGCTTTGGGGCAGTATGCCGAACAGTTCAAATCCGACCTGGTCCACGCCGGGCAAGGCATTACCGGGGCGATCATCGCCAGCGGCGTGGCCGAGATCATTGCCGACCCGCGCACCGACCCGCGCACAATCCACGTTGCCGGTACACCTGAAACAGAAGAACATCCAGAGACGATCATGGTGGCGCCACTGGTGGTGCGGGGCCAGACCGCGGGTGTGCTGTCCCTCTACCGGTGGATTTCCGATGGGCCCTTTTCCGTGGTCGATCTGGATTTCCTCTCTGGCCTTTCCCGCCAGGCAGCCATCGCAATCGAAAATATGCACCTGTTGGATGAAGCTAGAGAATCCCGGCGCCGCATGTCCGACATCATCGACTTTCTACCCGATGCCACCCTGGTGATCGATCGTGAAGGGAAAGTCATCGCCTGGAACCACGCCATCGAGGAGATGACTCGCATCAAGGCGGTTGATATCCTCGGTAAGGGCAATTACGAGTACGCCATCCCCTTCTATGGGGCAAGGCGCCCGATTTTGATTGACCTGTTGTTCCAACCAGACGAGGTTATCGAAAAGAATTACGCTTCCATCCAGCGTCAAGGATCCACCCTGATCGGTGAAATGATGGTGCCAGAACTTTTAGGAAAGGATGCCTATCTGTTTGCGGCCGCCTCGACGTTACTCGATTCAAAAGGGGAGGTGATCGGCGCCATCGAAACCATCCGCGACATCACCGATCGCAAGCGCGCTGAAACTGAGCTGCGTGAATCGGAAGAAAAGCTGCGCCTGATCTTTGAAAATGCCTTCGATGGCATCAGCATCTATGAGGATATCCCTGGCGAAAACAGGCGCGTTTTGCTGGAATGCAATGACCGCTACTGCCAGATGGCCGGCCGGACCAAAGAAGAGCTGCTGGCCTTCTACGACACCCGTTCGATCCAAATAGACCTGGGAACCGGCGGAGAAAAGTTCGGTTGGGAGCCCATTACGGCGGGCAAGGTGTTCTCTGGAACTTTCTCATGGATACGCCCCGACGGTAAAGAGAACATCGTCGAATACAACGCCGCCCCAACAATAGCGGGGGGCCGTTATTTCACCATTGGGCTGGATCGTGACGTCACCGAGCGCAGGCACGCCCAGGAGGAATTGCAACGGGCAAAGGAAGCCGCCGAGGAAGCCACGCGGGCCAAGAGCTCATTCCTGGCCACGATGAGCCATGAAATCCGCACGCCCATGAACGCCATCATCGGCATGAGCGGCCTGCTGCTCAATACACAACTTGACGCTCAGCAGCAAGAATTTGCCGAGATCATCCGTTCCAGCGGCGATGCCCTGCTCACCATCATCAACGACATTCTAGACTTCTCCAAGATCGAGGCCGGCAAGCTGGACCTGGAAAACACGCCCTTTGACCTGCGCGAATGCATGGAAAGCGCGATAGACCTGCTGGCAACACCCGCGGCGGAAAAAAAGCTCGACCTGGCGGTGGAAGTTGGAGAAAATGTCCCGGCAGCCATCGTGGGCGATGTCACCCGCCTGCGCCAGATTCTGATCAACCTGCTCAACAACGCGGTGAAATTTACCGAACAAGGCGAGGTAGTCCTGACCGTCCATAAAGAAAAAGGTGAGGAAGGCGCTGAAACCGGCAAGCCGATCAGGCTTCACTTTGCCGTGCGCGACACCGGCATCGGCATCCCGGCCGATCGCATTGACCGCTTGTTCCAGTCTTTCAGCCAGGTCGATGCATCCACCTCCCGCCGCTACGGCGGCACCGGCTTAGGGCTGGCCATTTCCAAGCGCCTGGCAGAAATGATGGGCGGAACAATGTGGGTGGAGAGCCAGTTTGGAGCAGGGTCCACCTTCCATTTTACCGTCCAGGCCGAACCGACGCGAATGACCACCCGCACCCAATACAGCGGCGAGCAGCCGCGGCTGGCTGGCCGCCGCCTCCTGGTGGTGGACGATAACCCCACCAACCGGCGCATCATCTCGCTGCAAACCCACGATTGGGGGATGATTACACGCGAGACCTCCTCGCCGTTGGAAGCCCTGTCCTGGATCCGCAAGAATGACCCCTTTGACCTGGCCATCCTGGATATGCACATGCCGGAGATGGACGGCGTTACCCTGGGCAAGGAGATCCGCAAGCTGCGCGACGCCAAAAGCCTGCCGCTGGTGATGCTGTCATCGATCGGCCCACGGGAAGAAGGGGGTGAACAGATAGATTGGGCGGCCTTCATGACCAAACCGATCAAGCAATCCCAGTTGTTCAATATGCTGGCCGGCATCTTTGGCAAAGCTGAGGCCAAACCGGAGCAGCCGGCCAGGCCAGAAAAACCCGCTGAGAAATTGGGCGTTCGTAAACCACTGGCTATTCTACTGGCTGAAGATAACACCTTCAACCAGAAGCTGGCCACGCACCTGTTAGGCCAGTTAGGCTACCGAGCCGATCTGGCCGCTAATGGGCTGGAGGCGATCCAATCGGTGGAACGCCAGCATTACGATGTGGTCCTGATGGACGTGCAGATGCCTGAAATGGACGGCCTGGAGGCTACCCGCAAGATCTGCGCACGCTGGTCGCGAGGGGAACGACCGCAGATCATCGCCATGACCGCCAATGCCATGCAAGGCGACCGTGAGATGTGCCTGCAGGCTGGCATGGACGACTACCTTAGCAAACCGATCCGCATCCCCGACCTGGCCGCCGCGTTAGAACACGCGGCCGAGCGGATAGAGGCCAATCACCCTGAAAATGATGGTAGTCATGTTCAAGGAGTAAAACCCAATGAATGAAAGCTTGATCGATCCCGAAGCCTGGGAAACCTTGAAATCCATGGGAGATCCAGCATTCCTGGCTGAGCTGATCGGCGAGTACCTGAAGGATTCCCCCGATCTGATTCAGCAGATGCGCACCGGGCTGGCTACGGCGGATATTGAAACCGTGCGCCGCGCCGCTCATTCGCTTAAATCAAACTCAGCCAGCCTGGGGGCTTCCCGGTTAGCTGACGCCTCGCGTGAGTTGGAGATGCTGGCGAAAGGCGGCGGCCTGGCGGGCGGTGATACCCGGCTGGCCGCGATTGAAGCGGAATACGACCGCCTGGCACCGGTACTGCGCGAGATGATAAAATGAACTGGAACCCTCCCAACGCTTTCAATGCCACTGCCCCAGGCCGGCTGTTGGTGATCGACGATAATAAAGTGATGCGGCTGCTCCTGGCGCGCGGCCTGGAGCAGCAGGGCCATTCGGTGGCAATGGCCGAAGGCGGTCGCCGCGGACTGGAAATGCTGCGCAGCGAACACTTTGACCTGGTTCTCCTGGATATCCAAATGCCCGAGATGGACGGCTACCAGGTGCTCAAGACCATTGTGAGTGATTTATCGCTGCGGGAGATCCCGGTGATCATGACCTCGGCCCTGGATGAGATCGACGGGGTGGCCCACTGTGTCGAGATGGGGGCTGAGGACTACCTGTTCAAGCCGCTCAACCCCATCTTGCTGCGCGCGCGTATCAACGCCAGCCTGGAGAAAAAACGCCTGCGCGACCGGCAGAAGGAATTGATCCGTAAGTTTGCTGCCAGTGAAGTAGCCGACGACCTGATGGCGAAAGGATTTTCGCTGGGCGGGCAGATGATCGAGGCCACGGTAATGTTCTCCGATATCCGCGGGTTTACCACCATCACCGAATCTCAACCCGCCTCCGACACCATTGAGCTGTTGAATAATTACTATTCCTTGATGTTTGAAGCCATCAACGGGCAGGGCGGGGTGGTCAACCAGATCGTCGGGGATGGGATTATGGCTCTGTTCGGCGCCCCGGCCCCGCTGGAAAATGCCCCCCGCGCGGCGGTGTGCGCCGCCCTTGAAATGATCGAGATGATTGACCTGTACAGCCAGCAGCAGGTCGCCGCGGGAAAAATGCCCGTACGGATTGGGGTGGGGATCGCCACCGGACAGGTGATCGCCGGCTACACCGGCACCATGACGCGCGCTACGTATACCTGCGTGGGCGACACGGTCAACCTGGCGGCCAGGCTGGAGAACTATACCAAAACGGTCGGTCAGCCGATCCTGATCGACGAAAACACACGCGGCGCGTTGGGGGAGGAGCTGCCAGTAATAGAATATGGGCCAGTCGAACTGAAAGGCAAAAGCCAGCCGGTGAACGTGTACAGCGTACCCACCGCGTCGTAATTCATCCATGGCCGGCTGCAGTACGCCTCCCCAGGCGCCAGGCGGCAACGAAAGCGCACCCCCTAACTGCTCAAATCGCGACGGCCTTCGGCCACGGCTCCTGGCGCGCTCGCGTCCACAGTGTATTCACATAATTTAAGGCAAAATAATTCTGCGCCAGGTGAAGCCAAAATGCACCAGCTTCAGTGAGCTCCAGGAAACCGTCATGGCGAGCCGCCAACCCCACGCGCTCAATCACCTTTAACCAGCGGCGAGCTTTTACGGCATCGCCCCCCAACGCCGCGTCAATGACATCCAACGGGATGCGGGTGTCATAAAACCGCCAATACAGCCACCACCAGCCGGACATTTCCCCGGCGAACGGCATGCGCAGGGCAATGGCCGGGCGCCCATTGGTTGCTGCTTCTTCCCACCCTTTGAGGTCAAAAGTGTTGAGCACGAACCCGTCGGGCAGGTGGGATCCCGAACCGGGCCCAATCCCGATATAGCCGTCGCGGGTCACCGAGGAATAGCGTGGGACGCCGCCACGCTTGAAGCCCCACACCGAAACGCGCTCAAAGCCATGGCCGGCGCACCACCGGCTGATGGCCTGGTAATGCTCCCGGCGCGTGGGTAAATCAGGCATACGCACGGACATCAGTCGCAGGTACTTACCGACCGAAGTATACGGAAAGGTGAAAAGGGGATAAGTGGTGAGCTGATCGGCGCCAAGCTGCACCGCGTGCTCCAGATCGGAAGTCACCTCGCTGGCGGTCTGGCCCGGCAATGCGAACATGATATCGGCGTTAACCGATGCAAAATGACTCTCCGCCAGCAGGGACAGCGCCCGTTCTGCGACGGCAGGCTGGTAATCGCGCCCAAGTGTGGCCAGGTGACGGGGCTGGAAGGATTCCACGCCCAGGGAGACCAACGCGACCCCCATCTCATGCAGCCGCGCAATCACCTCGCTGTTCACATCGGCGGGGTTCGTCTCAATACAAATGTCGCCCGACAGGTGGAATCGCTCGCGCACGCGTTCAAGCACGCTGGTAATGCTATCCAGGGCAAGCGTGGGCGTGCCGCCGCCGATATAAATGCTCGTGATCTCTGCAGGGCCGATCGTGTTGGCCCACCAGTCGACCTCAGCCATCGCTGCCTGAGTATAAGGGCTTTCGAGAGACGCCTGATAAGGGACTTTGGTATAAGGGCAATAGGGACAAAAGTGGCGGCAAAAGGGAACATGTAAATATAACGAGGTCCGCTCGATGAGCGGTGGGCTCCAATCCTGCGAAGGCCGCTCAAAAATCCAGCGCTGCTCAGGGCCCACCAGGTAGCGGCGAGCAGCCTGCGTCAGTTTTTTCGCCAGCCAATGCCGTGGCTCCTTCACCAATACCTCGTCATAGAAAGCACCGCGCTCGGTCGCAGGCGCTGAAACTCCGTGAGCTCGGTGCAGGCTGCATAACCACAGTCTACACATGTCTCGTCGGAGGCGCGGCAGCAGATCGACTCGCCATCCACATCCAGCACCGAAGCCACCGGAAAGCGCCGCGGCCAATCGCCCGATTTCAACGCCAGCAAGCCTGCCCGTGAATTGATCACCGGTAGCCCCGCTCGGGCATAACCGAGCAGGCGATCGATCAGAGGGGCGCGTTCCTCCGCCGAAAGGTAGAGCTCATCTCGCCCATAATAAGGGGTGTGGAAGTAAAACATGACGCCGACCACCGGGAACCGGGTGGCTACCACCCAACGCAGGAATGGCTCGACGCCTTCGGCGGTATACCGATCGATCACGTAGATAATGGCAACCTTGGGGTGCGAGCCTGCCAGGACAGCTTGCACGACCTGGTTAAAGTGATCCCCTCGCCGCCGGTCATATACCCCCGGCAGCCCATCCATGCTGACCCACACCAGGTCTGCCGGCATGTTAAGACCCAGCAGGCCGTTGGTATAAACATGCACGTGGAAAAAGCCAATCCGTTTTGCCGCCAGGATCGCATCCGTCAGCGTGTGGCCTCCGCTGCGCCACAACACCGGCTCCCCACCGCTGAAATACAGCTCACGGAATCCCCGCTCCCAGGCTTTCTGCATCGCGGTAACCAGCTGAGCCCAGGTCATATCCGGCCGGCCAGTGTTGGAAACCTTACAGCCCCGGCAGGCCAGGTTACAACGATCGGTCAGCGCGATACCATAGATCAGCGGCTCCGGGCGACGCAACGCGACAAAGCGCCATACATAACGGGCATAGAAATAAAACCGCTTCCATACAGCCCATTGATGCCGGCGCCGATCATCCCGGATCTCGCCTTCTCGCTCATCGATCATTTCTTAGCGCCTTTTCCATGATGTAGCTCAGGTGAGAATTTCCATCCCCCAGGACTTCTACCTCCTCCTCCACAATTTGAAAGCCAAAGTGCCGGTAGAGAGCGACCGCCGGGCCCTGGTCTACATTCACCGTTAAAACCGCCTTGCGAAAAACCCCTCTCCGGCTAACCTCCGCCAGGATTGCTTCCATCAGGGCGGTGGCAACGCCCAGGCCCCGGTTTTCTTTGGTGACATACACAGAGATAATACCAACCCGATCGCTTCCCGCTTCGCAGGCCGCCCCAACCATGCCGATGAGCCGGCCTTTTTCTTCTTTTGCGAATAACAGCCAGCTTTTATCGCCTGCCTGAGCCTCCACCAGCCGTTCCTGCCAGTAGGCATCGGGGTTTTGTATGGCGCTGGCATAACGGGTAGCAAACGCCTGCGGTTCCACCGACAAAGCCTCGAGACGAAGCTGCCGGTACGCTTGCCACTCTTCTGGCATCAGTGTCACCACCTGGAATTCGACCATCAATTAATTATAGCGAAATTCACCGACATCGATCCGGTTTTAGAGCCTTTTCATCGCTCGATCCCTTCGCCTGGTGCCTTGAGGCAAGGGGCGTCAATTTGCCATGGCCGTCAGATCTTTTAAAACTTCCAACACCTGGCGCACGCACGCATCGCTGAACCCGTCCAGGATGCCGGCCATTTCAGCCGGGTTCTTTTCCCTGGCTTCTTGCGCGCGTTGCACCACCCCGGGCAGCTGGTCTGAAAAAGCCTGCTCCAGGGCGTTGAACCTGGCGCGTACCTGAGGATTACGCTTCGCATAACAGCCGGGCAGGCTGTTCACGGGGTCGCCTTTCACCTGGTCGTTCAATTGGCGGAACAACCACCAGTATGAATCGGGGCTGAAGCTGTCTTCTCCGGCGCGATCAGCCGGCGCCACCCCTTTCCCGATCCTGCCCGCCCTCGATACAATCTCTGGCAGGCGGCTGCCGTGGGCAAAAAACGGAACATAACAACCATTACAGGGGGGACCAGGCGACCACCAGAAGACAGGCAAATCACCCGGCTTATCCGGTAAAACCGCCACGCACGAGCTGGCTGTATTTCCCCAGGTGAAATCGGCGGCAGACACGTGCATGCACAGGGAGAGGAAGTCAGGATTGGCCGCGTCAAAGGTGGGCCCCTGTAAAAAGGTATCCTCATAATGATCCCGGGCAATCCGCATCATCCATTGGGGCGTTATCTGCCCACTGTGCTCCGCCAGTAGCTGATGGGATCGCATCCTTCGAATGTGGGATACCTGGCGGGGTGCTTTTTCATCGATATAGGCCCGGGCAAAATCAAAAGGTGAACTGTCCTGAGCGGCTTCCTGCCACCACCCTTTTTGCCGGGCATAATCGATTAAATCAAGGCTGCCCAGGTCCCATTGCGTCCGGATGCTCAGCTCATTTGAGATCGAGGCGTAGCCTGGTCCCAGGCGCCTGGCGACCCACCGCCGGCCGGCTGCTTCCAAAATCCAGGCTTCAGAGGGATCGGCAACGATAAACGCGTTGTCGTAGCCACCGGCCTCGTGCGGTTTACCTGGTACCGCTGACCCGAACTGCCCATATTCTTCAACCAACCTGCCAATCAACTCAACTGCCTGGGCTGAAGTCATAC
>JAJYIW010000215.1 GCA_021789855.1 Chloroflexota bacterium
GTTGAGCAGGTCGACGTAGGAAAACCGTTATACCAGGCCTGGCCAACCGGCGCGCGCAAGGGGTAAAACTGGATCAGGCGATCCTGGGGTGCAGCCAGCACGGGGTGATCATCCGCGTGGATGTCGATGAGCTGGTCCGCTACTTCGCGGGCAGCAAAGGTGGCGATGCGCTCGGCCAGCAGGGCCGGCCGGTTATCCACTTTGCACACCAGGCACTGCGAGCGAAAGGCAGGATTTTCAGCCACGCTCAGCCCGCCGGCGAAGCCACTTGGCCATTTGTCTTCATCGTACAGCCAGGCCTGCATGTGGTGTTCTTGGGCCGCCTGCACACTGGCGCGGATACATTCCATCCAGCGCGAGCCCAGGTAAGGAGTACGCAGGCCTACCCTGGCATGCATAAAGAAGCCGCCCCAGCCAGCCTTATCCATCAGGCTGATCTGGCGGGCAAGCTCCTGGGGGTCCAGGTCGTCATTCCAGGACCAGAAAGGCACTTCACGGTATTGCTTGGGTGGGTGATTAAACAGTTCAAGAGCCATGTTTTACTCCTTATGATTTTTGCCCAAGACGGTAAGCCGTCTCATACATGGCGACAACGTTCTCAACGGGGGTGATGGATTGGATGTTGTGACAAGGGGCCAGGATATAACCACCCCCTTTCCCCAGGATGTGGAGGTTATCTACCACCTCCTGGCGCACCTCATCGATGGTGCCAAATGGGAGGGTGTACTGGTTATCCATCGCGCCGTGGAACACCACGCGGTCGCCGTAAGTCTGCTTTAAAAACTGGCGATCCATGCCATCGGCTCGCCATTGGATAGGATTCAAAATATCAATACCCAGGCCGACCATATCAGGAAGGATACGCAGGATATTGCCATCATTATGGTGGAAGACAAACGCCCCTGCCTGGTGGGACAGATCGATTATTCGTTTCATTTGGGGGAGTAAAAAGGTGCGGATGGAGGCAGGTGAAAACAGCAAGTTCGTCTGGCCGCCCATATCTTCAGCCACATAAGTCAGGTGAACCTGGCCAGGGATGGCTTCAAAGATGCGCAATGTGTTTTGGTAAGCCAGCTCGAAAAGCTTATCCAGGCAGTAATGCACCATCTCCGGGTTTTCAACCAGGTCGAGCAGAGCCTGTTCATGGCCCCGCAGATCTTTGTAGGTCAGGAAGGGCTCGGAACCCCCGCCGCGGATCGGATAGCGGGTAAACTGCTGTGCTTGCCTGGCAATGGCGCTGTAATCCCACCAGTCCGGCTTTGGCCAGGTGTAATGGGATTCGATTTCTTTAATCGATCGGTAACCTGCCAGAGGGTGATCGACCACTTCGGAATAAGTGCCGCTGCCATAATCGATCGATTGGTGCCGGCACCCAAATACATCCACCCCTCTCTTGAGCCGGGGCCCGACGTACTGTGGCCCGACCGTACACACATAGTCCACATTGAGCAGCTCGAGCGCCTGGCGAGTGGTTTTGACTTTAAAGAAAGTGCGTAGTTTGCGGTCGAATTCAGGGGTTGCCCAGTAATCCATGGGGAACCGGTCGGCATTGTCACGGCGTAGGACAGCCAGCCAGCGTTCACGAGGGGTCATGGTGTCTTTTGCAGGCAAATGTAGACCTCCAGAAGCATTCATGGATATATGGATGGAGAAGGTTATTATACCCGTATATTCCCATGATTCAGGGAGACGATGGCTCAAGGAAAGCGCCATTTTCTGAATCTCCCCGTTATCCGAAGCTCAAAGGCGGATTACAGATGGAAGAGCTCGCCCAAGATTGGAAGGGCTGCCTGGATGGCGCGCCAACGATGGCTGACCTGATTTTTAACTGCGTCTTCCAGCTCTGCCATGGTCGCGCCCACTTCAGGCAGATAGAAGATTGAATCGTAACCAAAGCCGTGATCGCCGCGTTCTTCGGGGATGATTTCTCCCGGGCAGTTGCCATCCGCATAGAATACGCGTCCATCTGTCACCGCAATCGCCACGGTGCAGTGAAAATGGGCATGCCAGGGCCGGGGTTTACCCCCCAGGAGGGCCAGGAGCAAAGCACGCCGGTCGGCGTCGGTGGCATCCACCCTGGCTGCAAGGCGGTGGGAGTACAACCCTGGGCGCCCATCGAGAGCATCGACTTCCAGACCGGTGTCATCTGCCAGGGCAGGCAAACCACTGGCGCGGCTGTAGGCCAACGCCTTCAGGGCGGCATTTTCAGCGTATGTGCGGCCGTCTTCGGGCACATTGAGGTGAAGATTTACCTCTAAAGGGGTGACCAGGTGGATCGGCAGGCCAGCCAGCAGGCTTTGAAATTCATATAATTTTCCAGAATTCTCACTGGCCAGGAGTAAAGCGGGTGTCACGGGTTGGTCTCCTTTTCTGGCATATTATTGTATATTATTATATAAAAAACTTAAATACTTGACTTTATAAATTATGCATGCTATAATAGCAGAGTCTAATTTTTATTATCCATATTGTGCCTGTGGCTCACCCTCGTTACCCACTTCGAATTAACGTTGGCTTTGTTGTAAGCCAGTCGATCGGTTATAGCCGTGAATTCCATTTTGAATTCGCTGATGTCTACCTCCAGCCCGATTTGGATCTTTATCAGTTTAAAGGGGTTGCCAAAGTTTCACGCACACCCCAGGGTTTGCTGGTACAAGGCCATTTTCAGGCCAGTACGCCAACCCAATGCGTTCGTTGCCTGGCTGATATCCAGCAGTTGCTCGAGACACAATTTAGTGAACTTTATGCCTTCAGCTCACGCACGATGTCTGAATCAGGTTTGATTTTACCAGAAGATGGCAATCTGGACCTGGGGCCGATTGTCCGCGAATACCTGTTGATCGAGATGCCAATTAGCCCCTTATGCCGTCCCGATTGTAAAGGGTTATGTACGATTTGCGGCGTGGATTTAAATACGGAGACTTGCGAACACCAATCGATGGGTTCCGCGCATATTATTATTCCTGGCAGCGATTAGATAGAGCTTGCTCTCCTTCTCTCTAATCAGAAATGAGCTGTGTTTGAACGGGTATTTTGTGGTAGCGGGTGGAGCGATGATTTGCCGGTGTCTGTTATTTAAGGAGGGGTAAACCATGACCTATCCGAGTAGGCGCAGACAAAAAATGGAAGTCCTGACCATGTTGCTCGAAAAAGCAGACATCCAGGGATATCTTACCACTGAGGATCTGATGGAGTTTTACCCCAATGGGGACGAGGATGCCGAGCACCTGAGCGCGATTGTGGTAGCCTTACGCCGCCGTGGGGTAGATATCCTGGACCGGGAGGCGGATTTTGGGGTGGATGAAACCGAGGACGATCCCATGCCTCAAGCGGACCTGGATCCGTTTGCCGACATGGAGCGTATCGGCTCGGATGACACCGTCGGTCTATACCTGAAAGAAATGTCGCGCGTTCCGCTCCTTTCGGTCGAAGAGGAGATCAAGCTATCCCAGCGGATTGAGCTGGGGCGCCAGTCCCGGAAAGAAATGGCGCGGCTGAATGGGAACAATGGGGCCAACCAGCGCCAAAAGCTCGAATCCCAGGTGTTGGATGGGGTTCAGGCGCGCGAGCACTTGATCAAGGCCAATACCCGCCTGGTCGTATCGATTGCAAAACGCTACATCGGGCGAGGAGTGCCTTTCCTGGATCTGATCCAGGAAGGAAACCTGGGCCTGATGAAGGCGGTCGAAAAATACGATTATCATCGCGGCTTTCGGTTTTCCACGTATGCCACGTGGTGGATCCGCCAGACGATCACCCGTTCCATCGCCGATCAGGGCCGCACGATCCGCGTCCCGGTGCACATGATCGACCGTATCCGCCAGTTGTACAAGATGACGCATGAAATGGAACAACAGCTCGGCCGCATGCCGCGCGTTGATGAGCTGGCAGACGGGATGGGCTTGAGCCAGCGCAAGGTGCAGTGGATGATGCGTGTTTCCTGGCTGCCGCTGTCTCTGGAGAGCCCGGTCGGCGACGAGGAGGATTCGGAGCTGGGCATGTTCGTGGAAGACGATATTACCCCGACGCCGATCCAGGTGGCTTACCAGGACATGCTGCGATCTAAAATTGAAGACGTCTTATCAACGCTTTCTCCGCGCGAGGCGCGTATTTTGCGCCTGCGTTTTGGGCTGGACAACGGCCATACGTATACCCTGGAAGAGGTGGGACAAAAATTTGGGCTGACGCGTGAACGCATCCGCCAGATTGAAGGGAAAGCTCTGCGCAGGTTGCGCCACCCGCGCCGCGCTCGCCAGCTAAAAGAATATCTCTGAGGCGAGGGCCATTTCCTGGTAACCCACCCGTTGTTTGACTTCTTTTATTGTATAATCAATACAAGATGATATCGCTATCGATGTGGATATCTTCAGGTTTACCGGGGCGGCGTTCGCCAGAGAGGCCGCAATAGGGCCCCTTTGCTCGCACCCGGTAAACGCTGGCAGTCCTTGGCCAGCGTTTTTTATTCTTTTTGGTGGTTAAGAGGTGCTGTATGACTGATGCCGTGCTGGTGGCCATTGCCTGGCCTTATGCCAATGCTGAAATTCACGTGGGAAACCTGACCGGTTCCCATTTACCGGGGGATATTGTCGCTCGTTACCATCGCCTGAAAGGCGACCGCGTTCTGATGGTATCGGGGACTGATTCGCATGGCACGCCAGTGACCATTAAGGCTGATGCATCCGGCAAGCCAGTTGAACAGGTTTACAAAGAATACCATGAAAGCTTCCTGGATCTGTTCCAGCGCCTGGGGATCCAGTATGACCTGTTCACCTCCACCCACACCGAAAATCACTTCAAGGTCTCCCAGGCTATCTTTCAGGCGCTTCACAAAAATGGCTACCTCTATACGGAAACCCGGCCGCAGTGGTACTCGCCATCCATGAACCGGTTCCTACCCGATCGTTACGTGGAAGGCACCTGCTATATCTGCGGCTTTGA
This sequence comes from Chloroflexota bacterium, assembly GCA_021789855.1. GTDB lineage: Bacteria > Chloroflexota > Anaerolineae > Anaerolineales > Anaerolineaceae > JAJYIW01. The sequence goes on from JAJYIW010000215.1 coordinate 4,939, forward strand.
AGGCGCGCGCTCGGATCAGTGCGATCACTGCGGCAATGTTCTGGAGCCAGAAAAGCTGATCAACCCCCGCTCGAAAGTGGGCGGTGCGCTTGAGCTGCGCGATACCGAGCATTTCTTCCTGGACCTTTCCAAGCTGGAGCCCGCGGTGGAGGAATTCCTCAAGGCGCGCCAATCTTACTGGCGCGAGACCGTTATCGGGGAATCGCTGCGCAAGATCCAATCTGAAGGGTTGAAAGCGCGACCGATCACCCGCGACCTGGATTGGGGCATCCCTGTCCCGGTGGAGGGATGGGAAGGTAAACGCCTGTATGTCTGGTTCGAAGCGGTGATTGGGTACTTATCGGCAGCCATCGAATGGTCAAAGCTGGCCGGCCAGCCCGACGCCTGGAAGGAGTGGTGGACCGATGCGGCCGCCCGGGCTTTCTATTTTATCGGTAAGGACAACATCTTTTTTCACGCGGCCATGTGGCCGGCCGAGCTGATGGGAGCCGGCGAGCAATTCCTGGAGTTCTTTTCCGGGGAAACAGGTCAGCCGTTAAACCTGCC
>JAJYIW010000019.1 GCA_021789855.1 Chloroflexota bacterium
TTTTTCACCCGCTGTGAGCTGATCCGTCGTGATTCCCAGGGCTGTGGCCAGCTCCTGGTTGGTAAATCCACCCCGGCCCATCCTCTGGGGCGCGGTAGCCTGGCTGTTGGTGCTGGCTGCCGTGCTCGGGGCTTGCGTCGGCGTGGGAGCGGCCTGTTGTGCATTCACTACCTGGTAGGTGACCGCCCCGAAGACGGTCACCAGCGCGAGTGCGCCGCCTACGACAATAGAGATTATTTTCTTTCTATCCATAAAAAGACTCCTTTTTTTGTTTTTTTGATCCCAAGTGAGTGTGCTTCAAGGATCTTATGGATAGAATAGCATGCGCCTATTTAGAGATGATTTAGAACCCGTTGAAAATTGGTTTGGTTTCAATGAAACTTTTACACCCCAGCCATCACCAGCACCAGGTCGGTCAGGAAGGCGAATAAAAGGCCGAGGAGAAGGCCCCAGGCAGCCGGTACTTTGGTAGCCTGGCGCCAGTTCAGGTGGAACATCTCGCCGATGATATAGAGCAGGGCTCCCGCCGCCAATGATAAGAACAGCACCGAGAGGGTAGTGGATACCAGGTAATAGCCCAAAAGGGTACCGAGGAAGGTGGGCCCGCCGCCGATCAGGCCAGCCAGCCCAATGAACCCCCACGAGGAAGGCTTGTCGCCTAACAAGGGCCCAACGATGCCAAAGCCTTCGGTGGCGTTGTGCAGTCCAAATCCCACGATGAGCATGGTGGCAAAGGCAATTTCCCCCCTGCCAGCGGATTGGCCGATGGCCAGCCCCTCGGAAAAGTTGTGCATCCCGATGCCAGTGGCGATCATCAGCCCCAATTGGGCCGGGGGGAGGGCTTGCTGGGCGCCGAAGCGCGCGCGGATAAAGCGCCGCTCAAAGGTCACCAGGCCGAGAAGCCCCACCATCAGCCCCAGTCCCCCCATCAGCAGCAGAAGGACTCCCTGAGCCAGGTTTTTATGGGTCAAGGCATCCTCGATGGGATGCGACATCTGGCTGAAAATATCATAGAACAGGAAGATCAAGATCCCGGTGGAAATCATAGCCAGGAAAGATCGGGTCTTTTCGGAAAGGTTCTTCAACCGTCCGATGGGTAGCCCCAGGTAGATGGTGAGCCCGGCAATAGCGCCGAGGAGAACGGTTTGGGCAAAATTCACAGGACACTCCTGGTATGATGGATGGTTTATCCTGGCTACCCTGGATCAAAATCGAATCCGGGTTGCCACAATCAAGATAAATATCATGGATTTTATATTATTAATGGGAAAAGATCAATTGCCAGAGTTTACCAATGTGGGGAATCCCTCTCCCATTCAATTTACGCCAGCTCATCCATGATCCGCTTCGCCACCAACCGGCCAGACACCATCGCGGTGGGTATGCCCGTGCCCGGATGGGTGCTGGCGCCTACGAAATACAGGTTGTGGTAGCGGGAATGGCGGTTGGCAGGGCGGAAATAGCCCATCTGAGCCAGGTTGTGGCACAACCCATGCGTGGCGCCCTTGACCAGGTTGTAGCGCTTGCGCCAGGAGAGCGGGGTGAAATGAGTCTCGAACTTGATGTGGTCTTGGAGATCGGTGATCCCAAGGGTTGCCAGCCGGCGAAAAACATGCTGGCGGGCTTCATCACGGATCTTTGCCCAATCCTGTTCACCCCGCTCATCCATGTGACCTACCGGGACCACGGCGGTCAGGGTTTCCTGCCCGGCCGGCGCCATGGACGGATCAAGTCGCGCCGGGGCATGCACGTACAGGCTGGGGTTGGCGGGCAGGGTCAGCTCGCGGTCGATGCTTTCAAAGTTCTGGCGGTAATCGTCTGCCAGGAAGAGGGTGTGCGGGCCGAGCGCCGGGTAAGGCCGGTCGACCCCCCAGAAGAAGCTGATCGCCGAGCAGGAATAGCGCTTGTGCGAAAAGCTGGCGGCTAGCGGGTCGGGTGGAAGCAAGGCCTGGTACACATAGGGAAGATCAGCATTGGCCAGCACCACGTTGGCTGCCAGGGTTTTGCCGCCTGCAAGCACGACTCCGTTCGAATGGTGATCCTGCACCTGGATGTGATCCACGGCTGAATTGAAGATGAATTCCACCCCGGCCTTGAGCGCTAACGATACCAGGGCATTCACCACCTGGTACATGCCTCCGCGGGGATACCATACCCCGTGCGCCATTTCCGTGTAGGGCATCATCGAAAAGGTGGCCGGCGCCTCGAAAGGACTCAGCCCCATGTAGACATCCTGGAAAGTAAAGGCAGCTTTCAAGCGGGGCTGGTGGAAATAGCTGGCCATGTTGGCGTAGTGGTTCACCAAAGGTTTGATCTGGAATAACAGGGGCAAATTCGATGGGGTGAAAAAGTCGGTGGCTTTACGAAAATCGCGGTAGACCAGCTTCTCGACGCCCAGGGTGTAGTGGCGGCTGCCCTCGGCCAGGTAGCGGAGAAAACCGGGGAAGCTGCCGGGCTCGATGGCTTCCAACTGTTCCTGCATGGATTTCATATCGGAGGTGAGAGCAAGCCGGCTGCCATTGTCAAAGACGAGGTGGTAGGTTGGGTCCACCCGCTGCAAGGACATCATCTCGCGCAAGGCGGCGCCCATCGAGGCAAATTCGGCTTCGTAAATCAGCGGCATCACCATCAGCGTCGGGCCTGTGTCGAAGCAATGCCCTTCCCGGCTGAATTGATCGCAGCGCCCACCTGGCCGGGGGTTTTTCTCGACGATCGTCACGCGCAGACCTTGCCTGGCCAGGTGAATTGCTGCGGATAACCCGCCGATCCCTGCGCCGATCACGATGACGTGTGGAGATGATGACATATCTTACCCCTGGCTGGTCAAGCCGTATCTTTCCGAAAATGAATGTCGATTTTGGGGACGTATAGCGCCGAGGTGAGGGCGGTCCAGGCCATCCACAATGCGGCTGGCAACGATTTACGCTGCGGATAGGTGTCGCGGAGCCGGTAACCGTCCCGTTCAATCGCGTGCAGCAGCCACTGGAAACGGGCGGTGTAGCAAAAGCCAGCCAGCCGGCAGCGCCAGTTTTTCACCTGGCGGATGTAAGCCAGGCCGTCGTCGAAATCCAGGCGGGCCAGCTGAATCCGGCTTTTCACCCAATCGCGGTAGGCCGGGCTGTCCACGTCTTGCAACGAAACCCGGTTAGCTGCCAGGTAATCTTGCGGAATATTGTAATAACCGGCGGCAGTATCTTCCTGCGTATCGCGCAGCATGTGGATGATGTGCGCGCCCTGGACGGCCCGGTAACGCGCTTCGCTGCATGGGGCAGGGCAGTCGTGGCCGATAAAATAATGGAGGGCATCGGTGACGGCGATGGCCAGCATTTTGGAGTAATACGCCAGCTCGGGGTGGGTAATCAGACGCCCACGACGCTCCAGATCAAAAACCATCACTGCCATCATGTGGCTCAAGTAGGAATGCAGGTCGCTGTTTTTTTCGTGGTCTCCGGCTACCAGGTCAACCAACATCCGTTCTTCCTGGCAAAAAGTACCCATCACCCGGCCCTGGTAGGACGCCTCTAAAAGCGCTTGCTGGCGGGCGATAAAGGCTTCTTTTTCCGCCTTTGAGCCCGAATCGGTGTCGATGATGTCGTCCACCCAGCGGAAATAAGCATAGGCGCGGTAGGCGTCCGCTGCCAGGTTGCGGTCGGCGAGAAGGCGGATGGTCAGGTAGGTCTGCTTACTGGCCCGGCGGGTGATGCTCGCGGCCAGCCTGGCCGAATCGGATTGCAGCCTGGTTTCTTGCGAAGGATGAATGGACTTGAGCTTAATCATAAATAAGATTATAGAGATTGGATTTTCCGTAATACCCATGTAATCTACGTATATCATGATAGAAAGTTGCATGAGCCAGTCATTCGCGATATAGAGTTGTTTGCTAACCTGTTTGCGATAAAATAATGACGCAGGCTCAATCATTTGTCAAGGGATGTGGATATGATCAATAAAATGCGCTTTGCCAGCGTTACGGTCACCGACATTGATAAAGCGGTTGACTTTTATGTGAGCGTTCTCGGATTTAGCGTGGTGATCGAAATGCCCTTGCCCGGCGGGAACCGGTTTGTGATGGTGGCGCCGCCTGGAGGTGGATCAAACCTGGTGTTCAGCCTGCCCATGCCAGGACGAACACACGCACCCTCCGCGGCGATTGCCTTTGAGACCGGCGATGTCAAGGCAACTTTCGATGAGCTGAGCGGAAAGGGAGTCGAGTTTTCCCGCCCGCCCGTGAAAACTCCCTGGGGCGGTGTGGAAGCAACATTCCTCGACCCGTTTGGTAACAGCTATATGCTCCAGCAGGGCGGCCCGTTGGAATAACGGGCGCCAAGATTACCGGGGCAGCCAGGACGGATGCCCCCGGTTATCCCGATCCGCGGCGCCGGAAAACCAGCCGCTGCCGGTGTTTAGCTACGCTTTCGGATGGATCGGTAGGGTAAAAACCAGCCTGGCGCCGTATCCCTGGCGGTGGTCATCCCTGGCGATTGGGCTTTCGGCTCTGACGCTCCCGTCATGCGCTTCGACGAGCTGCTTGACGATGGCCAATCCCAGGCCTGAGCCGCCGCTGGCGCGGGTGCGGGATTTATCCGCGCGATAAAACCGCTCGAAGATAGACGGTAAATCGGCTGGGTCGATGCCAGAGCCCGTATCTTCGACAGAAATTTCAATCCTGTTGGCCGGCTTGAGGTGCGATCCTCGGATGGTGATGCGTCCGCCTTCCGGGGTATAACGTAGCGCATTGCCGATCAGGTTGTTCAATACCTGCGCGATCCGGTCGCCATCGATCCAAACAGGGGGCAGGCCGGGCTGAAGATTGGTTTCCAGGTGGATATGTTTTTGTTCGGCCTGGGGCCTGGCCCGATCCACAATCTGCTGGATAAAAGCAGCCGGCTCAACCGCCTGCTTTTCAAGGCGAAGCTGGCCGGCATCAGCCAGGGATAACAGCTTTAAATCGCCCACCAGCCGGTTGAGCAGCATGGTTTCAGAATATAATGCATTGACCTGCTCGTCATTCATCGGTAAGATACCGTCTTGCACGCCTTCCAGTGTGGCTTGAATGGCTGCCAGGGGCGTGCGTAACTCGTGGGCTACGTCTGCGACCATGGCCTGGCGCTGGTTTTCCGCATTGGCCAGGCTCTCGGCCATCCCATTGAAAGTTTCGCCTAACTTGCCAAATTCATCCCTGGATGGGATGTTGACCCTTTGGGTCAAATCGCCTGAGCCGATGGCTACCGCAGCTTTCTCTAACCGGCGCAGGGGCGAGGTGATTTGGAAAGCTAAAATACCGCCCAGGATCAGGGCGATGATGGCCGCAATCACAGCCGAACCGATGATTGCCTGGTTGACCGATGCTAAAAACTGCCCGGCTGGCGTATTGGCGTTGGTCAAGTCGTTTGGGGTGACGATGAGCGTGCCAACCACACCGCCATTCACGCTGATTGCCACGCCGTTCTTGAGCTCACTGGCGGCGAGGTGTTGGCCTACCAGCTTGTTCTGGGTATCACCGATCACCAGGCCATTTGGGTCCGCCAGGATCAATCGCATTCCGGTTCCGGCCATGACCCCATAAGCGGCCTGCCACCTCGCTCCGTAACCCCGGCCCTGGCCCTGGCCTTGACCCTGTCCCAGCCCGATGGCTGACGTGCTCAGGGTAGATTGGAGCACCGCCTCCACCCCCTGCCAGGTGTTGGCCTGGGCGTAGTAATCGGCCAGGTCTGGCGCCAGGCGTTGCGCCCATACCTGACTGCTGCGAGTGGTATACAGGCTGAAAGCGCTGTGAGTGGCCTGGGATACGATGACTGAAATGACCAGCCCGCCCACCGCGATGACGAACAGGAAGGCGCCGATCAACTTAAAAAACAGGCTATTGCGCAGCATGACCCGCATCGAACTTATAACCTACACCAAACACCGTGTGGATATACACTGGCTTTTTAGGATTGGGCTCCAGCTTCAGGCGGATGTTCTTGATGTGCGCGTCGATGGTGCGCTCGTATCCTTCAAAGGCGTCTCCCTGGGCTTGTTCCATGATCTGGTACCGGGAAAAAACGCGCTTGGGCTGCCGGGCCAGGGTGACCAGGATGTCAAATTCTGTCGGAGTCAGGTCGATGGAACGGCCGGCCAGGGTGACCGTGTGCTGCTCGATATCGATGGCCAGGTCGCCGACCTGGATTACTTCCAGCACAGCGGCATTGCTACCCACCCGCCGGAAAATGGTGCGCACGCGGGCGACCACCTCCCGCGGACTGAAGGGCTTGATCACATAATCATCCGCGCCCAGCTCCAGGCCGATCAAGCGGTCGGCTTCTTCAACCCGAGCCGTCAGGATTAAAATCGGCACGTTCGAATCCCGCCGGATGGCTTTACAGATGTCCAGTCCATCCATTCCCGGTAAATTCAAATCCAGGATCACAAAGTCGGGTTTTTCACGTTGAAAGGCGGCCAGGGCTGCTTTGCCGTCTGCCGCGGTGATCACCTGAAAACCGGCTTTCTCAAGGTAGGCTTTGAGCACTTTCAGGATTTGAAGCTCATCATCGACAACGATGATCTTTTTAGATGATTCAACCATGCTATCATTGTACTAGAAAGTCTTGAAATTCTTGTGAAGGTTTCCCCAGGCGGGCGGTGTTTAAATTTGGGGCTTCTTTTGTAATCCTGTTAACGGGAAGAATGGGTTAATATAAAAACGAGCGCAGGTACAAGCGCTCGTTTTTATCACTCATATGCTATTTTCTACTGGCCGTAGCCGCGACCTTCGATGTAATTCTCCAGGCTGTCGATCAACGATTCTTTACTGGAAATTAAACTTTTAACCACGTCCCCGATTGAAATGAGCCCGATTAATTGGTGATCTTTGACCACGGGAAGATGGCGAATCCTTTCTTTGGTCATCAACGTCATGCACTCTTCGATAGTTTGTTCAGGCCCAACCGTAAAAACATCCGTAGTCATGTAATCTTGAACTGCTTTTTCCAAAAGGCACAGGCGTGTTTTTGCAATCGAACGGGCGAAATCCCTTTCAGAAATAATCCCGACGATTTGACCCTTATCCAGGACAAGAAGGGCGCCCACATCTTTCTCAGCCAGAAATTCCAGCGTCTCAATGACGGTAGTGGTGGGGGTTACTGACCAGACCTGATCGCCTTTATTTTTTAATAAATCGCGCACAGTTATCATGGTTTCCTGACTCCTTCTGATGGGTGTTTGTGTGTGCCTCGTGGCGCCAATTCAAGTGGGTTGAGGCTTAGGACGACGGATACTGGCGGGAAGAAGCGCCTGTACCTATAGACTTGAATTACCCATAGTATACTCATTTACCCTGGTATATACATTAAAACGGGGCGGATGTTCCAGATGTTTCTTAACGGCGCAGAGGTTGGCTGAGCGGATCAGGGAATCATAGTAATTTGCAGGGAAGGATGGAGGCACCTGGATTTCCAGGTCGATCTGGCCAACCATGCCCGTGGGATCCGGGTGAATACGCTCCACGATCTGGATGCCCTCGGTGGGTAACCGGCGTTGTCTGCAAAAACCCAGCACATAAATTCCTGCACAGGTTCCGATGGATGATAAGAACACCGAGAATGGGGTTGGGGCGGAACCCTCACCCCCGCCAATCGAGGGCTGGTCTGTGGGGACAGTGAAACCATCAAAGGAAGCATCCACGCGCGCTCCACCCGGGAAAGTGATCACCATTTCCATAATAGTAAAATATTCTCCTTAGATGTAAATTGACCCTGTCTACAGGGTTAATACTTGAGCAAAATCGGTGGGCATGACCCCCGGCGATTCGATCGCATAACGCTGGTAAAAGGCGGCCACGGCCTGGGCGATGGACTGCGCCTCAATGGGCAACCCATCCAGCGCCTTTTCCAGGGAGACCAGGTGAGTCGCTGGAAAGAAAAAGAAATCACCAGAAATGTGAACGTCCTTCAAAATCCCAAGCTGGTTGACGGCCGTGACCCGGATCAAACCGCCTGGGGTCTTCAGCATTTTTTGGATAACGTATACACCCTCGGCGATCTTCACCTGCCTGGTATCCGTCCGGCGATGGTCATTGGCCATCAGCCATTCCGGGGTGTTGATCTCAGCTAGCATTTCACTGGCCTTTTGGGTCAGCGCTTCATCCAGCGGTTTCTGCACCAGCTCACCTACCAGGGGAGTATAGAAGCGGGCCAGGGTAGCGGCCAGGGCTGCATTGTCCGGAATCTGACCGGTTTCGCGCAACATCGTGGTCAGGTTTTCAAACATGGTCTTGTGGACTTTGTCGCGGAATTTTTCATCCGGCACACGCAGGCACCTGGACATCATCTCGTAATTGAAATCCTGGATGAAATTGCCCACCAGGATGAGACTATCCTCGATTTGAGCTGCGCCGGTGCCGGAAATTTTTCGCCCATTGGCCATGATATCATTGACCGGTTTGTATTCAGCCGGCACGCCGAATACCCGGAAAGTATCGATCACCGGCTGGAGAAACTTTTTGTAGAAATCAGCGATATGGGCCGGCACGCCGGGATGGTCGCGGCGGATGATGAGCTGGAAGAACAACTGCTGTCCATCCAGGTAGACCGCTCCCCCACCAACTTCCCGGCGGATCACCGGGATGGCGTGCAGACGGGTGAAGTCCAGGTCGATCTCCTGTTGGGCATCCTGGTGAAAGCCGGTGCACACGTAAGGGGTGGCGGGGCGAAGGATGAAAAGCGCCTCGCGTCCCAGGTGGGCGGCGGCATGGTAAAGAGCCTGGCTATCTTCCCAGGGCACCGCATCGAGAAAATAATAATCCATTGATCCTCCGCAGAAAAGGCTAAATAAGTCCCCAGCCTTTTAGAACCAGGATAGCCCGGTCGACCATATCGGGCAGGACTCGCTCGACCACCTGGCTTAAATCCAGACCGATGGATAAATCTTCTGGCTGGATCCCGATCAGGTGCAAGTGCTCGGGAAGGTAACCTCGCACGTTAGCCAGCCCCAGCACTTCCTGAAAAGTGACCTGGTGTTGGGAAAGTTTGACCCCCGTGTAGAGCGGGATTTGCTCTTTCCGTAATTCGATAAGGGTGCCAGCCGGTCTACCAGCGTTGACCGAATCCAGGATCAGTAAATGGCTGCATTCCTCGACGATCATCAGCAAGTTCAATCCCAGCACGCCGCCGTCGAGCAGCTCCACTTGCGGCTGCTCACCTAACCGGGCGTCCAGGCGCTTTAACGCCTGGACGCCCAATCCTTCATCGCGGTTCAATAAATTGCCAAGTCCTAAAACGACTTTGCGCTTCGTTTCAGTCATGGACAGCTTAACTGACGCATACCGAGAGACCGGTGCCAACTTCCCCGAGGTCGTTGCCCGTGGCATCTACCATGTGAATGGCGCAGGCCATGCAGGGATCGAACGAGTGGATGGTGCGGAGAATCTCCAGCGGCCATTCGGGCTTTGCCAGGGTGGTTCCCACCAGCGAGGCTTCGTAAGCGCCTGCCTGGTTCTTTTGATCTCGTGGAGAGCCATTCCAGGTGGTGGGCACCACCATCTGGTAGTTCTCGATCTTGCCATTGGCAATGACGATCCAGTGCCCCAGGGCGCCGCGCGGCGCTTCCATGTAGCCGAAGCCCTCTGCCCGGGCAGGCCAGGTGATGGGATCCCACATGTCGCCGTTGAAGGTAGAGGTGTTGCCAGCCTTGATCTCGGCGACCAGGTCGTTATAGTAGGTGCGCATAATATCCGCGAAGACTTTGGTCTCGATTGCCCGGGCTGCGGTGCGCCCAAGCGTGGAGAACACCGCCGTAATCGGCACGTTCAGCGTTTTCAAGACCAGGTCCACCAGCTCTTTGGTCTCGGCGTTCCCACCCGCGTACATGGCCAGGACGCGCGCCAATGGGCCTACTTCCATGGGAGTCTCGGCCCAGCGCGGGGCTTTCAGCCAGGAATACTTCTGATCCACGGTCAGGTAGTCATAGGGCGGTTTCGGCCCGGTGTAATTGAGGTTCGTTTCACCCTTCCAGGGATGCAGCCCGGCCTGATCGCCTTCGTTGTAGTTGTACCAGGAATGCGCGACGAATTCCTGCATGCGGGTGAAGTCGCGCGGGTCGGGCACCTGGATATGGGACAGGTCGCGGTTGAGGATCACTGCGCGGGGTACCAGGAACTTGGAGATATCGCTGTTATCGTCGCCCGGGAATTCACCCCAGGTCAGGAAGTTGCCCAGGCCTTCGCCCAGGCCGCCGTAATCCAGGTAGTAAGGGGCGATGGCCAGCAGGTCAGGGATGTAGACCTGGTCGACAAAGGCGACCATCTTATCGATCGAGTCACTGATGATTGAAAGACGATTAGCATTGAGAGCCGTATCGCTGTTCAGGTCGATCGGCATGGGCACACCGCCCACCACAAAGTTGGGGTGTGGGTTCTTGCCGCCGAAGATAGTATGGATTTTGACTGCATCTTTCTGCCAATCCAGGGCTTCCAGGTAATGGGCGACGGCCAGCAGGTTTACTTCAGGCGGCAGCTTGTAGGCCGGGTGGCCCCAGTAAGCGTTTGCAAAGATGGAAAGCTGCCCGCTGTCCACAATGGCCTGAACCTTCTTTTGTACGTCGGCAAAATAGCCGGGTGAAGAGTTCGCCCAGGTAGATATTTTCTGCTGAATGGCCGAAGTCTGAGCTGGGTCAGCTTTCAGGCTGGACACCACATCCACCCAATCCAGGGCGTGGAGATGATAAAAGTGCATTACATGATCGTGGACGTACTGCTGGGCGATCATCAGGTTACGGATCAGGTTGGCCGCTTTGGGAATCTTGATTCCTAAGGCATCCTCCACCGAGCGGATGGAAGCGAACGAGTGCACGGTGGTGCAAACGCCGCAGGCCCGTTGGGTGAATGCCCAGGCTTCACGTGGGTCGCGCCCGCGCAAAATGATCTCAATTCCGCGCACCATCGTCCCAGAAGAGTAAGCCTGGGTGACTTTATTGTTGCCATCCAGGGCAGCTTCGATGCGCAGGTGGCCTTCGATTCGTGTGATAGGGTCAATAACTAATCTATTTGCCATGACTTTTCTCCTTATTCCACCAAAGCATCGGCGACCATCTGGCTCAGGCCGGCCACTTTCCAGTCCAGGTTGAAATGCTGCACGCAGTCGGTGTATTGTAACCGGCAATTCGAGCAGCTCATCACGACGGTCTTCGCCCCAACTTTGTTGATTTGATCAATCTTCAGCTCAAATGCGGCATAACGAACGGGATCAGCTTCTTTGATAGCGATCACGCCGCCACCGCCGCCGCAACAGATCGACTCTTCTCGATTGGGGGACATCTCCTTGAAGGATTTCGGCGCGAGGATGTTCAAAATTTCGCGAGGCTCTTGGATGTGCCCGCCGCGGCGTTGGATCTTACAGGCATCGTGGAAGGTGATCGTGCCATCGTTGAACGAGCCTTCTTTGAGCTTAATCTTACCGGCATGCAGGTATTCACCGATCAGGCCCACGATATGGGTAATTTCTATCCCGGCTGGCACCTCCATGATGTTATAGGAAGTCCAGCGCATGGCGTCATAGGCATGGCCGCACTCGGTGACGACGATTTTCTTGACGCCCAGCTCTTTCGCGGCGTCGAAGATACGCTTCAGGAACAGCTTGGTGAGTTCTGTGTTGCCTTCAAAGAAGCCAAAATTCACGACCTCGCGTCCTTTTTTACTCAGCGTCCACTTTTCCCCCGCCGTATTCAAGATTTTGGCGATGGCTGCGATATTTTCTGGGAATTTCATCACCTCGATGGAGCTGAATACTACCAGCGTGTCTGCACCTTTGACGTCCATGGGGAGCTCAACTTCCCACTCGTCTGCCACCCACTCCATCCGTTCATCGTAAACACTGTCGGTGACGCCCAGGGGGCTGCCTTCATCCAACTGTTTTTTGACGGCTGCTGCCAGGTCATCCGGGACGACGCGGGCCTCGGAAAAGCCAGTGCGAACCTCGTGGATTAATGGCCCTAACTGGATACCCATCGGGCAGACCATCGAGCATTTGTTGCACAGGGTGCAGGCTTCGTAGATGATCTTGCTGAAATGGATCAAATCGTCATCCCGGATGGGTTTATCAATTCCCAGGGCCAGCTTGGCTTTACCTACCAGGGTGAAGCGCTGCTCGTAAGCCCGTTTGAGCAGCTCAATTTTCCAAACCGGAGCATATTCCGCATTCCCCGTAGCCTGGTAGAAATGGCAGGCTTCAGCGCACATACCACAACGGGTGCAGGCTTCGAGCTGGGATGCGACATACCCACCGGTTTCTTTCACGAAAGAGTTTAATGCTAATTGGGTGTCCATGACCAGCCTCCTAAGGTGTCACTGCACGCTTGCCAAAATCCGCCCCGTGGATGGCTTTGGCAAAGAAATAGAACATGAAATGCGATATCCGGCTCAATGGGATCCAGATCAAAAGGACATCGACGCATAACATGTGCAGGCTGAAAAGAACCTGGTATTGGAAGAACATGTGGTGTGTCATCATATAGCCGGTGGTCATGGGCAGGAAGACGATCAGCAAGTTGAGCCATTCAGCCGGGCCAGAGATCAGCTTCAAGACCGGGTTGACTAAGCGGTTGATTGCCAACGCAATCATCGCTACGATGGCCCCAGCCGCCAGCCAGTCCACTATGGGCGTGGGTAACGTGGGCCAGCTGATGCCGATCAGGCTTTGCCAGACCAGCATGTGGGAGGCACCTAAGATGATGACCGCAAACAGGCCCAGGTGGAACAATCCACCCGCCAGGTAGATGAGGGGGTTTTTGCTAAACGTGTTCTTTACCCAGGGGATAAAGGGCCAGATGATGATCCCTTTGAGATAGGAGATGATGGCTCCTCCCATCTTGCTTCCGCGGGCGGGAACCCGGTCTGGCTGCCAACCCAGCATAACGACCCTGATCAAGCGGTAGGCCATGCCTGCAATGAAAATCAGGAGGGCTACCTGAAAGAACGGGCCACGTGCAAAGGCAAGAATAGAATCCCAATTCATGAGTACCTCCTATCCTTCTTTCTTTTCTTCTTGCTTTTCCAGGGACTTCTTTTGACCCTGGTTGTAGGCTCCCATCCCTACCGCTGCCACCACACCCACCGCCGCAGCAAGGCCAGCCGTGGTGACTGCCGGGCGGCTCAAAGGAGCAGATTGGCCCTGGTAAAAACCGCCGCCATCCCAGAAGTTGGGCTCAGAGCAGCCCAGGCAGGGATGCCCCGATTGAATGGGGAAGGATAACCCGCCGGACCATTTCATCACCGCACAGGAATTATAGGTGGTGGGGCCTTTGCAGCCGAGTTTGTACAGGCAATACCCCTGCCGTGCGCCTTCGTCATCGAACGAATCGGCAAATTTCCCTGCCTCATAGAAGGGCCGGCGCAGGCAACGATCGTGGATGGTGTGCCCATAGAAAGTTTTAGGCCGGTGCAACGAATCGAGTTCGGGCAAGGTGCCAAATACCAGGAATTGCGCCAGGGTGCCCGTAAAGACTTCGGGGATAGCCGGGCAACCGGGAATGTTGACCACAGGCTTGTCTTTGATCACGTCGAGCACGCTCACCGCGCCCGTCGGGTTGGGGTTGGCGTGCGGCAGCCCGCCGAAGGAGGAGCAGTTGCCCGTGGCGATGATGGCGGCAGCGCCAGCCGCGGCTTCGTTGAGCAGGTCGAGCGAGCTTTTCCCGCCAACTGTGCAATAAACCCCCCCATCCTTAGGGGAGATGCTGCCTTCAACCACCAGGATATATTGGCCCGCATATTTTTTCATCGCGGCTTGCTTGGCCTCTTCTACCTGGAAGCCCGCCGCGGCGGACAAAGTCTCATGATACTCGACGCTAATGCTGTTGAGCACCAGGTTGACCAGGGTGGGCGATTGGCTGCGGGTCAGCGCTTCGGTACAGCCGGCGCAGTCCTGGAATTCCAGCCAGATCACCGGCAGGCGGGGTTTGGTCTGTAGAGCCTGGACGACGGCTTTGACGGCTCGCTTCTGGCTGCTGTGCAGCAGAGGCAGCGGCATACCACTGGCTTCCATGGGCGGCAGTGCGGTCAGCCCCATCGTGCCAACCACAAGCCCGCAGAATTTCAAGAAGTCCCGCCGCGAAAAGCCTTTCTTTCTCATCTCATCATGAATTGTCTCTTCAGGCATGGATACCTCCGTAAAAACACAAAAGATATCAAAAAAATGTCAAATAGGTCATTGAGGAGTCCCCCCCCTTGCGGAGGTTAAGGATCCCGTCGTGGTGCGTGAGTTAACTGCAGGAGATATTGTCGGCTTCCAGCTTGGCCTGGTAAGCGGCCAAACCGGCTGCTCCGGTGACCAACAGGCCTTTCTCAGCGTCCCAATTCGCTGCTTGCATCTCGGCCACCCAACCCTCGCCATAGGAATCGGACACAGCCAGGTTTGGATCCGTGACCAGCTTCTCATTGGCGCGCAATAGGACGCCGGTGATGGGTGCCGGGACCGGGCCAACAAATTTGCTGCTTTCCACTGTGGCAAGGCTCTTGCCCTGCTTGACTTCCTGACCAATATTTTTAGCCTTGACGGTGAGGGCAGCCAGTTTTCCTCCCGAGAGCTTGGCGGCTACAGCCGTGATGCCGACTCGTACCAGGCCTCCACCCAGGGGTTTAGCCCAAACGTGTTTATCGATCAGGTAATAGAGATCCTCAGGTAGGTTACATCCACGAACATTTGCCATAGCATATCCCTTTCGTCAATTAGAAGGTCAACACGGTTTTACAATCTTCGGCCAGTTGCCACATCGAGGCCCCGCCGACCATCCTGACCCCGTCGATCAAATCAGAAGGCTGCAGGTCGTGCAGCTCGGTCGAGGCGGTACAGGCCAGGAAGGTAACGCCGGCCTCCATGGCTTCCTGGAGAAAGCCGCTGACTGGTTTTCCCCCGGCTTTGGGGTAAATGGTTTCAGCCATGCCTTTCTTCAACAACAGGGTGCCGTCGATGGTGAAGAACATGGTGACTTCATAATCCATTGCCGCGGCCAGGCTGGCAAAGAAGAAAGGGGTGGCGCAGCGGCGTGGCGTGTCAGGCCCACTGGTCATAACGATCATCACTTTATCGTCTGCCATAACTTCTCCTTAATCTAGAATGATAAGCTGATTGCATTTTCACTGGCATAATTGAGGAGGGTGGCTGCTCCGCCCACTTCAATTCCATCGATCAGGTCTTCCCTTTTGATCCCCATCACATCCATGGTCATCTGGCAGGCAATCAAGCGCACACCGCCCTCGACGGCCAGGTCGAGCAGCTCGCTTAATTTTGCCACGTTGGCCTTTTTCATCCAGGAATTCATCATGCCAGTGGCCACTGAGGTCATCCCGGGCAGCATCCCGATCACATTAGGCACCGGGACAGGCATGGCTGGGTTGGCGATGGGAGCGACCAGAAGGTGGTCAGCCCGGCCTTTTTTCAATATTTCCAAGCCGTAAAATGTGAAAAAGATGGCTGCTTCCATATCAAGAGCCAGCGCCGCTGTGGCCAGGATCAAGGGCGGGTAAGCCATGTCCAGGGTGCCGTGGCTGGCAATGATAGCTAATCGTTTGCTAGTGTTATCGCTCATGCCAAGTTCCTTCCAGGGAGGTAACCTCTCTAATAATTTAAAACGTTTGTTGCTTCTGTAAACACTTTGACGAATGTGACAGCGTTAACGACCTTGGAGCCTTTGATAAAATCGCTCCCAGGGTCCATTCTGCGCGAGCTCACACACGGGCCGCAAAGGTAGAGCTCCCCACCAGCCTCCACATAGGCGTCAATGAGTTCTTTGAGGGGCGGGAATCCGGCCGCAAAGACATGCTCTGCGCACCCTTTTTTGGCCAACATCATGCCGTTAACCTGGAAACCCATCACGACTTCCACGTCCGAGGCTTGCGCAGCCGTTGCCAGAACAAACGGGATGGTGGCCCTTTCTGGATCTTCAGGGCCATGCGTACAGACGATAGCTAACTTTTCACCCATTACACACTCCTTTTATTTCATCCGTTTGATATAGAAGATGAATTTATTGCCTTCTTTTTCTGAAGCCACGAGCTGGTGACCGGTTTTTTGGGTCCAGGCGTCCATGTCACTGGTCGAGCCGGGATCGGTAGCAATCATCTTGAGGATTTGCCCAATTTGCATGGCGTCCACCGCCTTTTTGGTTTTTAAAATCGGCATGGGACAGGCTAAACCACTGCAATCAAGCGTTTGATCGGGAACGATAGACATTTTATTCTCCTTCTATAAATGGTTGGTATGGACTACTTAGACGCCGCGGGGCGTATGGCACTGATCATGGAGATACGCTGTAACCGGTTGAGGAGGTCGGACCGCTCGCACAGGAAAGAGCTCACGGTATCCGCCACCCTGGGTGTCCATTCTTGTACTTGTTCCTGTTGTTGCACTTTCAACACCGGGATTTTTTTGGCGCTTTCGGTTAATTGGGCTAACGGGATGGCGTGCTTACCGGCCAGTTGTTCCAGGCGTTCTTTCTCCTGGCCGGGATCGGGTGGGTTAAGATAAAACTGCCCGGCGACAAACCAGGCGACGGGCTGATCGTCGGTACGGATCACTGACCCTGCGTAGGACAGGCCAGCGTGGCAGACATGAAAGGGCGGCTTTCCGGTCATCTTCAAGGCAATTTTCCGCCAGGAGGCCTGGCAGGCCTTCCGCCCGCTCGGACTGGACAGCATCAGCTTGCAAAATGGGTTGGTGTAGGTGGGTTCGGTGAGAGCATCCCCCTCCAGGTTGGTGGTCACTGCGCCGATCCCGATGATCCCCCCGAAGATGGACTGGAGATGCTGGACGCAATCCACCGGGAAATCGTTAAGGGGTGCGGCGCTTTCTTCTTGCTCAATAGTATTTTTCTCTTCCCCCAACAATCGGGCGATTTCACCTGGCGGGAATCGCCACTGGTTACCGATTTTGACGCCTTTCAAGCGACCATCATTTAACATGCGATAGATGGTGATTCGGTCAACCTTGAGCAACTCTTTCAACTGTTTGGTGGTCAGAAGTTCGCTCATAATTGCTATATAAAATAACTCATTGAAATATAAAGTTATAATATCACCCCGGATAATTTCGCCGCAAGTGACATTTATTCACATAAAATATGACAAATGTCACGTCGGGGTTATGGCCCTGGGTAAACCGGCGTCGAAGTATTAATCCGCTAGAAAATAAACAGGGATGCCGGTTTCAGGCATCCCTGTTTGGTTAAAGTGAGATGTTTGTCAGGAATTGGGTTGTGAGGCGTAAGGGCAATTGGGGTTGGCGTTTCGCCCCAGCCCGGCTCCGCGCATACCCTGTGCGCCGCCTGACCACCCTGCTCCATGCTGCTTCATCCAATCGGCCTGGGCCTGGGTCAGGGTACCGTCCTTGACGGCCTGATCGATGGCCTGGGTGCGGGCGTTGGTCATCAGGCTACGAAACTGGTCAGCCGTCAGGCCTTGCGAAGCGGCGATTTGGGCCAGCGTTTCACCCTTGGCCAGGCGGGCATTCAAGTCATCCACAGTCATTCCCAGTTGATCCGCGTATACCGCGACCCGATCCTCATGCAGCCATCCGGTTGAATGGCTTTGGGCGGCGCTACCCATCATGCCCATGCCGTACCCTCGGCCGCCCATGCGGCCTGAGCCCGATCCATAGCCGGGAGCCGGGGTGGGCGTCGTGGCGGCCTGAGCCGATACAAAACCAGTGACACCCAGAGCCAGCGCCAGGATCGTCACAATGGCTGCTGCACCTAACACGATCTTTGTCATCTTGTATTCTCCTTATTTGATTTTTTGTAAGGATATTTCCTTACTAATCAGGATCATACAATTGGGGTTTGAAGAAATGATGAAGGTCAGGTAGAGATCGTGTGAATGTTGCTCTTCTTTCCGAGCATCCATAGGCTTACGGCCAGCACCAGCCAGGCGAGCACCTGGGCAGTGCGAAATTGACCAGTCAAAAGCGGGCTATCCCCGCGGAAAGCTTCTAAAAACAGGCGCAGGGCGGCTGTCCAGGCCACAAACTCCCAAAAAAGCCCTCCTGGAGCGGGCTTGGGCAGGAACCCATCGCGTGTTTTGGAAAGCCGCTTGAGCACCCAGCCCAAGACGAAAATCGCACCGATGGTTTCGTAGATCTGGCTGGGCTGGCGCCAGGCGCCCCACAGGTAAATAGACCAGGGCAAGCGGGCTGGTGCTCCATAGGCGCTGCCGGCGGCCAGTTGGGCCAGCCCTATTGCAATCATCATCACGGCCAGTAACGGCGACAGGCTATCCAGCAATGGCCATAACTTCATTTTTTTGTGGATAGCATACCAGACCGAAAAGCCGAGCCCCAGGATCACGCCGCCGGTCGCATCCCAAAGCGTCGGGTTTAAAGCGACCAGGCTGGCAGGCGAAGCGATAAAAGCTGGCAGGTTCTGCGCCGCGTAAGTCAGCCTGCCACCCACGGCGGCCGAGATCAGCGCTCCAAACACCAGTGTATACATATCTCCCCCCTGCAGCCCATATCTATCGAGATATCGCTCCATCAGGGAGAGGCCAAGGTACAGGCCTATTAATAGAAAAAGGCCTGGGGTCTGGATGGCCAGGTGCCCAATCTGCAGAATAGGAAACATTACTGACCTGCAAGCATCTGCTCAACTTGAGAACGGAGCAAAGCCTCGGGCATAGGCCCCCCCACCACCACTCGTTGGATCTTTCCTTGCCGGTCGACAAAGAAGGACGTGGGGAGGGCGTCGATGTGATAAAGGCGCGAGGCATCCCCGTTGGGGTCTGTCAGCACAGGGAAAGTTAAGTCGGCTGCGCTGGCGAAACTTCGTGCGGAGTCCGTGCTATCTTCGAAGGTTGCGTTGACTGCCAGCACCACCAGCCCCTGAGCCTGATAGGCCTGATAGGTATTCTGGATAGCCTGCATCTCAGCCTTGCAGGGTGGGCACCAACTGGCCCAGAAATTAACCAACACGACTTTCCCTTTAAAATCAGACAGGGCTACCTTTTTTCCATCCAGCGTCTCTAATGACAGGTTGGGCGCCAGGAAGCCTTGTTGAGGCGCGGTGATGTTGGCGGCCTGAGTCGTGTTACTGGTGCGGCTGGCCCAGATCCACAATACCCCTAAGGCTAGAATTAAAATTGAAAACAAGAGCCAACGATTAATTTTCATCCTGGTTAGATGTGACCTGCCCGTGAAAGTTACAACCTTGAATCCATGGTAGAAGACCGGCTGAATATCCGGAAACGATTCCAGAGATTTCACTCAAGGTTGAGCCATGAAAAAATAGGCACTTTGATGAAATCTAAAAGAACAAGGTAACAGCCAATGACCACGGCTATTTGCAGAACCAGGACCAGTGGGATGGGCGCCATTAAAATGCCCTGCGTAGCCAGCAAGCCGACCACAATGAGATCCGTGATGGTGCCGATCAGCATCCACGGACTAGGCCTCGAATGCCAGAAATGGTGCCGCTCTCGCACCAGGTAGATAGTTCCTTGGCCGCTGTAGACCAGCATGACAAATAGCAAGGTTTGCAGGTTAGCCAGGGGGAGCTGCAATTGGGTTCGGGCGTACCAGAAAATGGTAAAGGACAAGGCCAGGATGGGCAGGGCCAGGCCGGCCGAGCCAATGACGATCGAGCGGACGTTCCAGCGGTTGGGCTGGGGCGATGGCTTGACCCGATCGGTGGAGATGGACATGGTCACGAAGTCATTGGTGAACAAGAGCAGCACCATCAGGAGGGGGGTGGTAACGAAGGTATGGGTCAATATCAGGCCAAAGCTCAAGAAGAAGGCGATTTCAATCGTTTTAATGATCTTATTGATCGTGTAAGTGAGCATGCGCTGGTAGATTCGCCGGCTGGTCTCAATCGCGGAAACCAGGTTGCTTAAGCCCGGCGATGTGAGCACCAGGCTGGCGGCAGCCTTGGCCACGTCCGTGGCACTCGAGACCGCCATGCCCACATCTGCCTGCTTGAGGGCCGGGGCGTCGTTTACGCCATCCCCCGTCATTCCAACCGTGAATCCCTCTCGCTGGAATATCTGGACAAGCTTAAATTTATCCTCAGGGAGCACTTCGGCATAAACGTCACAGTTTACCCCATTCGTCCCGTTGGTTCCATCGACGCCTTTCAATGCTTCCCCGGAACAGGCATGGCTGCCAATGCCGAGCTGGGCGGCAATCGCTTTAGCGGTTACCAGGCCATCGCCGGTAATCATGATGATCCGTATTCCCAGTTCTTTCAATCGCTTAATCAGGTTGGCCGAGTCCGGGCGCGGCGGGTCTTCCAATCCGAGCAATCCAGCCACCTGGATGGCGTGATCGGTCCCAGAGGCTACCGCCAGCACGCGTAATCCACGCGAGGCCAGGTTGTCGACCTCCTGCGCATATTGCTCGCTTAACCCTGTGTCGAATGCACCGATCACCTGCGACGCTCCCTTCATCACCCGGAGCGTTTTCCCGTCTTCTGCGAAGTATGCCTCGGACCGCTTCGTGGCTGGCTCAAACGGGACGAATTTCTGGCGGGCATCGTTGACGTGAGCATCGACGTTTTCCGCCCGCGATTTTTCGAAAATAGCCACATCCAGGGGGTCCTGAGTAGCGGTATCACTGGCCATCACGGCCAGGCGAATCACGTCTTTTTCCGTATAAGAGCCAAAGGTCTTAATCTCGGTTACTTCCAATTTGTTCTGCGTCAGGGTGCCGGTTTTATCGGAGCAAAGCACCTGCATGGAGGCCGCTTCTTCGATAGCGCTCAACCGCGTGACGAGCACCCCTTCTTTCGCCAGGTCCAACGCGCCCAGGGCCGTGGATACGGTGAAGGTGGCTGGTAAGGCCACCGGAACGGATGCTACCAGCAAGATTAAAGCGAAGGGGAGAAGATCGCTCATCGACAGGCCGATGGCCAGGGCGTACACCAACACCACAGCGACCAGGAACGCGTCAAGGATGACCAGGTTTCGGGCGATGGAAAACACGATCTTTTCCAGTTGTCCCGTCGCTTTGGCCAGGCGCACCAGCTCGGCTGTTTTCCCGAATCGGGTATGGATGCCGGTCAGGGTAACCTTACTGGTGGCCTCTCCCCGCCGGACAATGGTGCCGGCGTAGGCGGGGGCGCCCTGGCTCGCTTCAACCGGGAGGGATTCCCCGGTCAGGGTGGATTGATCTAAGAGCACCTGACCTGATATTAATTCCAGATCGGCTGGAACCAGGTCTCCCATCCGGACGTAGGCCACGTCTCCGGGAACCAGCTCAGCGCTGGGAATCATTTGCCAGTTGCCGTCGCGTAATACCCGGGCCGTGACGGTCAGGCGTTGCCGGAGTAAGGCCAGGGCGTTTTGGGCGCGGTTTTCCTGCAGGGTGCTCATCAAGGCGTTGAAAATGACCAGCGCCCCGATGACGATTGCCTCGACATCTTTGCCTAATATCAATTCCAATAGGATGCTGGCTTCCAGCATCCAGGGCACAGGCGCCCACATTTTGCGTAAAAACACCAGCCAGATGCGGGTTTTCTCTTCGGGGATGGCATTAGGCCCATATTGTTGCAGCAGGCGTTCCGCTTCGGCCTGGCTTAACCCGGTGGGTAAATGGTTTTCGGCTCCGGGCGCTTCCTGAGGTTGTGTTTTGGGTGAATTGGCAAGCATGATTCTAAAAGTTCCTTACAAAGATGGTTACACCTGTATCAAGATCTGGCTTATAAAGAGATCCTGTTTACCTATATGTTGTCCTGATTATAAACCTACCTAACCTGGCGACAGGGCATGATTTTAGGAGCCAGGGTATGTCGCATCAATCTGATTTCAAACAAACCTGGGGCAATTTAAGCCTTCTGCATGGCAGGTGAGATAAAATACAGGTAGAATTTATCTGAAATCTGGAGGATCCCGTGAAGACCTATCAAGTTATCTTCCACATGGATGAAAACTCAGAAGGAAAAACAAACGAGGTGTTTAACAACCTGCGCAATTTAATCGCAGACCTTGGTGAAGAGAACGTCGAGGTGGAATTACTGACGAACGGTACCGGCGTGATGGCCATGCGTAAGGATAACGAGTCGAACGCTTTCCGCATTCAACACCTGGCCCGGCAAGGGGTAAAATTTACGGTTTGTGCCAATTCGTTGAAACACCTGAAGATAGCGACCGATGAGCTGGTCCCAGAAGCAGAGATTGTCCCGGCTGGAGTCAGCGAACTGGTCAAAAAACAGGCTGAGGGATGGGCTTATATCCGTCCCTGAGATTATAAAAACTAAGTGATGATGAGGTCTTTCTATGCCGTCTAGTTTCAATATTGGTCCCATTACGATTCATTTTTATGGAATTGCGATTATGCTGGGTGTGATCGCAGCAACCTACCTCGCGCAGCGGGTCGCTTCACGGCGCGGGCAGGATGGTAATATGGTCTGGGATATGCTGATATGGGTATTAATCGCCGGGGTGATTGGGGCGCGCGTGTGGCATATCCTTACCCCGATGCCGGATCTGGTAGCGCAGGGGATCACGACCTATTATTACCTGACCCATCCATTAGCAGCCATTGCCATCTGGAACGGAGGATTAGGGATACCTGGCGCCATCGCGGGTGGGGTTCTGGCCCTCTGGATTTATACGCGGCGGCATAAGCTTTCCTTGTGGGTATGGCTGGATATCCTGTCGCCCGCGGTTGCGCTGGGCCAGGCCATTGGCCGGTGGGGAAACTTTTTTAACCAGGAGCTGTATGGTGCGCCCACCTCATTACCCTGGGCTATTTATATTGATCCTCAGCACCGCTACCCGGGCTTTGAGAACCAGGCTTATTATCACCCAACGTTCCTCTACGAATCACTCTGGGATTTAGGCAACATGGCTCTGCTGTTGTGGCTGGGCCGGCGGCTCAAGGATCGCCTCAAAGTCGGTGATATTTTCATCATTTACCTGGTAGTTTATGCTATCGGGCGGTTTTTACTCGAATTCTTGCGCCTGGACTCTTCGCAGGTGGCAGGCCTTAACGCCAACCAGACCCTGATGCTGATAGTCATGGTGGTCGGCGGCCTGTTCCTGGCCTGGCGGCATTGGCCAGGCCGAAAGTCATCTGTAGATGCATCGTCATAATGGATACTGAAAAAGAATTATCATTGGAAGCATTAAAAGCGGGCGATCGCGAGGCTTTCGCCCGGCTGGTAGATGAGACATCGGGCCATATCTACCGGGTAGCCTTGCAAATCTTAGGTGATGAACAGGACGCTGAAGATGTGCTTCAGGAAACCTACATCAAAGCGTTTCGCTCGCTGCCTGAATTTGAAGGCCGATCCAGCCTGGTAACCTGGCTGCACCGGATCGCGATCAACGAGGCGCTAATGCTCGTCCGCAAGCATAAGCTGCAGGTAACCTCCCTGGATGAAGGCAATTCCTTTGACGCCCAGGATGAGGACGAAGGAATGGAGATTGTCGATTTTTGCTGCCTGCCCGAAGGGGAGTTGCTTTCCAACGAATCGCGCCGATTTCTGGATAAGGCCATTCAAAACTTGCCTGAAAATTTACGGGTGGTGTTTGTGATGCGCGACCTGGAGGGGCTCTCCATTCAAGAAACGGCCGAGGCATTAAATTTGAGCGAAGCGAATGTCAAGGTGCGTTTAATGCGCGCCAGGTTACACCTGCGGCAGGAATTATCGGTATATTATGGGGGACAACTTCAGGAGGCAAGCCACCGATGAGCGACCATTCGCACCCATCTCAGTGCAAGCAATTGCTGGGCAGCCTGTCTGACTATATCGACGGCGAGCTTCAGGCACAGTTATGCGCTGAGATTGAGGAACATCTTAAGGAATGCAATAACTGCCGCATCGTGGTGAATACGCTGCGTAAAACGGTGGAGCTGTATGAGAAGACGACCGATCAGGCCGAGCTTCCCGAGTCCGTGCGAGAGCGATTATTCCTTAAGCTGGATCTGGCGGATTATTTAAAAAAGCCCTGATTTTTTCCCTGAACATTTCAGGGGTCGGATAGCCTTGCAGCCCCTTATCCGTCGCATAGACGCGACAGTTCATGGTATAACGCCTGCGTTCTTCTGGCCAAAGCTCTTGCCCGTCTATCCGAAAAGAGGGCGAGCCCAGAAATCTCTCCCTGGTCGCTTCTTCATCGTCTTTTATCATGATCAGGTGAACATCAGAGTTTATGGCTTCAGCCTCCAGGGCGGCTTTCAGATTAGCCAATCCGTGTTCCCAAGAGGGACAGCCATCAAAACACAATAAATCGATTCTCATTGATGATCACTCCGAGCCATGCATTTGGCTTGATCGGTGGATCAGCGCCTTTAGCCGGGGAACGATGGCGCGATACACCGGGCAGCGGTCATAAAAAGCGCTATAGATTAACACGCCACCCACCGCCATCAATAAAATGGAATGACCTAAAAACCAGCCGATAACCAGGAAGATGATTCCAGCCCCGGATCGGATCAACCGGTCGAGCGGGGCTGGTGGAATAATGGCTGGTTTACGCTCATGCAGAGCCGCGTCGAAGATCACATCCAACGCCTCTGCCGATTGCATTCCAGTCCGGCGCATAATTTCCTTCCCTTTAGCAAAACTGATCGTGGTTGGAATGCCCATCACCTTCAGGCTGCGCAAGACGTCAGGCGACTCGTCCGCATTGATTTTGATCACATCCACCTGCCCGGTGTATTTCTGGCTAACTTTTTTAAAGGCTGGCTCCATCGCCCGGCAGGGGGCGCACCAGGGAGCCCAAAGGTCTACCACCACGGGCCTGGGATTTCGATTGATACGCCGGTTGAATTCATCCCTCTTCATCAAGCATTAACCGTTCAGGATTTATTGGTTTTGATTTTTAGCAGGACGTACAATGGGCAGAAACCGACCGCGCCGGTGATCAGCAAAATAGCGCCGAGGATGATAAAGATGATTCCAAGCGCGCCAGTGACGACCCCGGTGACATACAGCACCAATAAAACGATGCCCAAAATCACGCGGATGACCCGATCCAGACCCGATTCGTTGATTTTCATTTCTCACTCTCCTGTAGAACTGACCTTGTCTAATATGGCTTTTATAACTGATTAGATGGGTATCCTTTCAAAAGGTTACAATCATTCCCGATCCACTACCAGGCTCGTGTGAACTCCAACGTAACCTTTTAACCTCTGGTGCATCTGATTGTATGTAAATCATTGATGGAACAATAGGAGTTAAGCATGTCGATCATCCCGAACGATATTCAAGAGCAGGTACGTGAAGTATTCAAGGATCTGGAAAACCCGGTGAAAATGATGGTGTTCACCCAGGGGGAAGGCGGGGCCCTTGAGTGTGATTATTGCCAGGAAACACGCGAGCTGGTGGAAGATGTGGGTAGCCTGTCGGATAAAATAACGGTTGAGTTTTATGACTTAGTCAAAGACGAAGAGGTGGCTGCCCGGTACCAGATAGAAAAGATTCCGGCTATTGCCGTGGTGACGGGTGGAGACCAACCCAAAGATTATGGCATCCGTATGTTTGGCATTCCTTCAGGATATGAATTTTCCAGCCTCATCGAGGATGTGCTCCTGGTGAGCCGGGGATCATCAGATCTGACCCCCGATACGCTTAAAGAATTAGGGACCCTGGAGAATCCGGTTCACATCCAGGTGTTTGTTACCCCAACCTGCCCTTATTGCCCTCGGGCAGTGATCCTGGCTCATAAGCTGGCGCTGGCAAGCGACAAGATCACGGCGGACATGGTCGAGGCGACTGAATTTCCTCAACTGGCTAACCGCTACCAGGTCTATGGGGTGCCGCGAACGGTGATTGACGATGTCATCCATATCGAAGGGGCTGTTCCTGAGGCCGCGCTGGTTTCCGAACTGATGAAAGTGTTGGACAACGAGGAAATGGCCCGGTTGCGGAATGATTGGCAGCAAATGAGCTTAAATTAGCGGCTCCTTGAAATGGAAGGCCAAAGGAGCCTGGCGAGGTGAAAAATGCATGAGAGACGTTATAACCATGCCGTCGAACGGCTGAGAGACGCCGATAGGGTTGAACGACTGGAAGTAGAGCGGGTAACGCGCCTGGCTTTAGAGGGACTCCCTGGGGTCAAGAGCGTTTTAGATATAGGGACCGGGACAGGGCTGTTTGCGCAGCAGTTCGCCGCCCTGGGACTCCAGGTCACCGGGCTGGATGTTAACCCGGAGATGTTGGAAGCGGCGAGACAGCACGTACCGGGTGGCGTTTTCAAAGAAGGTGTTGCGGAAAAGCTGCCCTTTACGGATGGATCCTTTGATTTGGTGTTCATGGGGCTTTTGTTGCACGAGACCGATGACCGCCAGGCGGCGCTGCGCGAAGCCCGGCGGGTCGCGACCAGACGCCTGGCCGTTTTAGAATGGCCGGAAGAGGAGTCGAGTTTTGGCCCACAGCACGAGCACCGGCTCTCTTTCGAAACTATCCGTTTATTGGCCCAGCAGGCTGGCTTTAGAGAATCCCAATCGACCCGCCTCAACAACGTGGTGCTATACCTGTTTGAGTAGCTGGCTTTTGTGCTCTTTAGGAATTGCCGTGGATCGAGATCGACCACGGCAATTTTTGTTATGCAGCCTGTGATGGTGCGAGTAAAAAAATAGGACTTAACCCCTGGTCTGCGCGGTGGGCGGATCCAGGTGCGGTATAATTTTTAAAAGCCGCCTGGATCCCATC
>JAJYIW010000216.1 GCA_021789855.1 Chloroflexota bacterium
TCTTGTTTTTTTAGATCCCATCAAACAGGTCGTGTTCTACCGGCTCGCCCGGTTCGGGTTCCGGGTAAGCGCGCATATAGCTATCACCGCGATTGAACAAGCGTGAGATAGCCCCCTGTAATCCGCGATTCATCGACTGCCCACCCTGGCTGGCATGGCAGGCTGCCGCTTCTTCACGAATCCTGGCCACCGGCCGGTAATCCACCAGGGCATGCGTGGGAAATTCAATTTCCGCAATTGAAGCCAGGTCAATATCATGGTTTTTACCAAATTTAGACGGGTCCCGGCCAATCAGGCGAAACACGCGCACCGCGGCTTTCAAGAACTTGGACGGCATGGTGTGAAAATACAATTTCTGGGGGGTAAAAGGCGGCAAGCCATCCGGATCAGGCTCAGCCGGCTCTCCGGCCATGTCGAATGCACGCACCGTGGCTTTATGGATGGCAATGTGATCGGGGTGGCGATATCCCCCAACCGGGTCAAACGTAATCACCACCTGGGGCTTAAGCAGGCGGATATCATGGCAAACCTTCCTGGCCACCGCTTCCAATGGCTGAGCCGCCAGGGCCTGGGGGTGCCGGTTATCGGGTGAGCCAGGCATTCCCGAATCGCGGTAATCCAAAAAATAGATCCCTGCCAGGCCCAATCGCTCCGCCGCGCAACGCAACTCCGCCTCGCGTTTTTCACCTACCGTGGCATAATGGCCCAACAAGGCTGGATCCATCTCACCGGCTTCGCCCCGCGTGGCGCACACCAGGTACACGTCTACCCCGCGCCTGGCGTACAATGCTAGGGTTCCGCCTGTGCCAAACGTCTCGTCATCTGGATGCGCCAGGACGGTTAACAAAACAGGCTTGTTTCCATCACGACATACAACTGGAAGTATTTTTGCCATAAGATTTTCGCCCAAAGAATTATACTTCCTAGCGGCAATCATGCGTATTTCATGCTTATGCCTGTTAAGGACTTTTTAGAGGGTTATGATACACGGCTAAGGAACCAGCCTGATAGACCAAGTTCCATGTGTAGATTCTATCTAAAAGTAAGGTCATCCTTGGATCGAGGGAAACAGCGTATTTCACGGAATGTGGCGTCAGCACCACATAATCGGTGTTACTCAAGGAGCAGCTAAAAAACTGTCGTTGATTTAAATTAACTACAGGTTGATCGGACCAATGATTGATATCATTTGAAAGGGCGCAATTTAAATCAGCGACACGCTCCGAAGGTAAAGCCCACGCTAGGTCAGCGGATGCAAGCATGATCGAATCGTTCATCGCATGTAATTTTAAATAAGAAATGACCTTTTCCGCATCAGCCGATGACACCAGGGCCATATCGTTATTACCCGTAAACAAGAAATAATAGCCTTGAACTGATTGACTTATATTTGCTAATAGCATCCATACCATTGGACTAAAAATGAGCCAGATAGCCAATGTGTAACTACCCATCTTTCCAAAAGCTTTTACAATAGTTAAATGCTTTTAGGGGTTTGAATAAACTCTGCGATGCCTGTATTATACCGGTTAACCCAATCGACCAGGTTGGGAAGCCTGGATGGCCAGAATTGTACTAAAATTGAATATATGCGGATTGCATTAACTCATGAACAAGCCGACTTTGACGCCCTTGGGGCGCTACTGGGGGCGCACTTACTGGATGAAAGCCTGCTTCCGGTGCTGCCCCGGCGGATCAATCGCAACGGGCGCGCTTTCCTGACGCTGTATGGCGCGGACCTGCCTTTCGTCGACCCGCGCGATCTGCCATCCGAGCCGATCGAGTCGGTTCTTCTGGTGGATACACAATCCCTGGTCACCCTCAAAGGGCTGTCCAGCCATACCCGGGTTCAGGTAGTAGACCATCACACGCCCCGCCCGGATTTACCTTCCGAATGGTCTGTCAACCTGGGCCATACCGGCGCCTGTACCACCCTCTTGATCGAAAACCTGCAAGAGCAAAACGGCACAGGGCTCACCCCTTCCCAGGCCACCCTGCTCCTGTTAGGCATTTACGAAGACACCGGCTCGCTTTCTTACGCGGGCACCACCGCCCGCGACGCTCGCGCAGCCGCTTACCTGATAGAACAGGGCGCCGATCTGAGCGTCCTGGCCACTTTCCTCAACCCTCCTCTCTCAACCCAACAATTGAGCGTGTATGAGAGCCTGCTCAAAAATACCCGCACCCTGACTATCCACGGGCAAACCGTTGTGGTCGCCTGCGCTGAAGCGCCAGATATCCGCGATGAAATTTCCAGCGTGGCGCATAAGCTGCGCGAAGTGCTGGACCCGGATGGGCTATTTATCCTCGTCACCACCGGGGAGGGCATCCGCCTGATTGCGCGCTCATCCACCGACCGGATCAATGTAGCGGCCATCGCGGCTGTTTTCGGCGGAGGAGGGCATGAGCGGGCTTCAGCAGCCTTGATTCAACCGGAGCGCACTGGCACACTCGAATCCACCTGCCAGACGCTGATCGACCTGCTGCCGGCCCAGGTTAAACCTACCATCACGGTCGGCCAGATCATGTCCAGGCATCCACGACTGCTCAGCCCACACACCTCAGTCCATGAAGCCGCCCAGCTGATGGCCCGGTATGGTTACGAAGGCTACCCGGTCGTTCAAGATGGCGAAGTCATCGGCCTGCTCACCCGCCGGGCCGTTGACCGCGCGATCAACCACAAGCTCAACGTGAACGCTGCCAGCCTGATGGACGCCGGTAGCGTTCACGTTGAGCCGGGCCATTCGGTGGAACATCTCCAACGCGTGATGGCTGCCAGTGGTTGGGGCCAGGTGCCTGTCATCGACCAGGAACGGGGTGAAATTGTCGGCATTGTCACCCGCACCGATCTGATTAAGACCCTGGCGCCCCGGATGGGCGAGCCCAGCCCGCAAAACCTGGCTTCCCGCCTGGAGGCGGCTTTACCGCCAGCTCGCCTGGCTTTATTGAAGAAGGTTGCAACCGAGGCGTATCATCATCACAATGCGATTTATATCGTGGGTGGTTTTGTGCGCGATCTCTTGTTGGAACGGCCCAGCCTGGATTTTGACGTGGTGGTCGATGGGGATGCGATTTCCCTGGCGCGCTCGCTATCTACCCACCTGGGTGGCCGGGTGATCAGCCACGGCCGCTTTGGCACCGCCAAGTGGCACATCGCAGATGACTGCGATCGAATCGCAACCAGCCTGGCAGAACCAGATCCATCCACCGGCGATTCACCCTACCCAAACCGGTTGGATCCGGCGGCTTTACCTGACAGCCTGGATATTATCTCCGCCCGCACCGAGTATTATGAGCATCCCACCGCCCTGCCCACCGTGGAACGCAGTGGGATCAAGCTGGACCTGCACCGCCGGGATTTCACCATCAACACCATGGCCCTCCGCCTGGATGGGCGCCATTATGGTGAGCTCCACGATTATTGGGGCGGGCTGAATGACCTCCACCATGGGCTGGTGAGGGTCTTGCATTCATTGTCATTTATCGATGATCCCACGCGCTTGCTGCGCGCAGTGCGCTTTGAACAACGTTTTGGCTTTGCCATTGAAAACCGTACCTTAGAGCTCATGAAAGAGGCTCAAACGATGCTCAAGCAGGTTTCCGGTGAGCGCCTGCACCACGAGCTCGATCTGATCCTGGCGGAAGAGCGCGCGGCCTCCATGCTGGCCCGCCTGGAAACCCTGGGCATCTTGAGCGCCATTCACCCGGCCTTGATGTGGAAACCGGCTGAAATGGCCGGGCTTCCCACGCCAGGCGATCTGCAGGCGGCAGCCACCTGGCAGCTCCCCCAGGGGCTGGCGGGCTTATCTACCCTTCAAGCGGTGCGTTACCTGACCTGGCTGGGCCCTTTGCCGCTCAATCAGCTCACCGCGCTCGGTCAACGCCTCAAGCTCCACGGTGGATTAATGCAAGCCCTAAAGGATCTTAACCACCTGTTGTCCTTTTTGCCCGGCCTGGAATCGGCTCCTGCCAGCCAGGTGGTCCATCGCCTGGACAAATGTTCATTGCTGGCCATCTTCACCGCCTATTGGCTGACGCCGCGAGCGGAAGAGCGCCTGCCGCTCCAGCATTACGTCCTGACCTGGCGCAGCCTGTTCCCGACCCTGGATGGTCATGACCTCGAACGGCGCGGCTTGCCCCCGTCGCCAGCCTACCGCACTATTCTGGATAGCTTACGCAACGCCTGGCTGGATGGAAAAATCCATTCGGTGGAAGAAGAACAAATCTACCTGGAAGAGCTGATCCGGCAGGAGAATCATCCATCGGCCTGAGCCAGTTTAAGCATGGCTAAAACGCCGGGCCAGGAGGTTTGACCGTTTTCATTTTTAAAGTTTGAAGTAAAATTACAGGCGCTTATGGAAGTAGCAACGTGGGTCTACGCGGTTAAAATTCGCTTACTGGTCAAAGCTGATCTCCCCGCCCTGGAATGGGAAGGGGAATATACCCATTTTCGCCGCCTGTATGCCGATGCCTATGAGCGCGCGCAGGGGGGAAGAAGTGTATTGTGGGTGGCAGAATACCCGGAAGTTGGCATCATCGGCCAGCTTTTTGTGCAGCTCAATACCGAGTGGACTGAAATGATGGGGGGAGAGAAGCGAGGGTATATCTATGCCTTCCGGGTACGCCCGCCATACCGGAGTAGCGGTCTTGGCACGCGGATGATGGACATCGCAGAAGCCGATTTGATCCGGCGCGGATATGATGTGGTGACCCTGAACGTGGCTAAAAATAATCCTAAGGCCCAACAATTATATGAAAGACAGGGATACACTGTGGTTTCGTCTGAGCCGGGCCGTTGGTCGTATATCGATGACAAAGGGATGTGGCAATCGGTCGAAGAGCCTGCCTGGCACATGGAGAAACGCCTTTATAAAACGCTGAACGGTCAGGGCGATTGAACCAGGTACCCCGTCAATAATAACTGCTCACCAAACGAATGATCCTGCCGGTCGTATGTATGACTGGCAATCCCGACTCCATCACAGAATATCAATTTGTCGCTCCCATAGCTATCGTTGGTCATCACCGGGTGGCAATGGTTGAATGCGCCGGCCGGGGACTTCAAACTCATTTCCGCCCCGGCTGTGCGACAGCCGCTTGCGCCTGGAACCGGCACCCCCTGGCGTTGAGATGGGTCAGGAAACCAGCAGGGCGCCTGTGCGGAGAGAGGTAGCACCCATTCTAGTGTCAGCCGGTCGAGTCCATCCCAGGCAAGGCCCGCCGGTTGATCGACATCCTGCCGGTATATCGCCTTGCCGTCCACCAGGTACCAAAAAACCTCGTTAGGGGGCGGATGGATAAAATGGGCCGATGGAATGCCTGAAAGCAAGGTTACCTCGCGTTGAACCCGCGCGGCGAAGAGGGAGGAGCGCACCAGGTTATCGGTGACAGTATCTACTACACGCCAGGTGGC
>JAJYIW010000217.1 GCA_021789855.1 Chloroflexota bacterium
ATGATATCTTTCAGCGGGCAAGTATACACCCAAAATCGCTGTCTAGACAACTTGGGCATCAAGCTGCTTTATATCAAGCTGCTCTCTACCAAATAACCATAAGAAGGAAACATGCCCAGCTCCGCAATGTAATTTAGCGCGCAAGATGTCGAACAGATCATGGATGAAATGAAGAATTACATCAACAATTTTGCGCCAGCCTTTCAGCGGAAGGTAACTCCTCGGTGGGTGTCGCGGCGCAATACTGCCGCGCGGTGGGAAAAATCGCCAACAGCCAAAATTAGGTCTATCTGGGCTACGCCAGCCGGAAAGGCTACAGCCTGATTGAAGGACCTATGTATGGGGCGTCCACCGCTCGAGAACGGGCTTGAACTTATACCCGTATATACGACTCGGTCCGCGCGGGATGGGTAAGGGTGAAATTGTGATGCATGTTGGTTTCACTCAATCCAGAAAATCCGTCCAATCGCCCGCCAAACGTGCAAGGGGTACAGCCTGGATCCGCTCAGCTAGTGGATAGGGCTTGGAGCCCGGGTAAATCACCAGCAGCTTCACAAGCTCCAGATCCTGCATCGCGTTGCGCATGGATGGCGATAGGCGGGGTGCGTCCACTCTTTTACACTCCACACCAATCCGCCTGCCGTCTTTGAGCAAAAGCAAGTCCAGTTCCGCGCCAGAATGCGTACCCCAAAAATAGGCTTCATCCGGCGAGGTAGCTTTCACTACTTCCTCTATTACAAACCCTTCCCAGGAGGCACCACTGCGCGGATGCAGCATCAAGTCCTGCTCTGTGCGGACTCCCAGCAAGGCATGCAGCAGACCCGTGTCGCGAATGTACACTTTTGGGGACTTAATCTGCCGTTTTCCAAGATTGGCAAACCAGGGTTGAAGCAGCCTGACCATAAACAGGTCCTGGAGTAAATCCACATAACGCCTTGCCGTGCTCTCGCTGACATTCAACGCGCGGGCGGCTTCCGCTGCATTCCAAATTTGTCCATGGTAATGAGCCAACAGGCTCCAAAAGCGGAACAGGTTTGTAGAAGGAATCGAAAAACCGAATTGGGGTATATCGCGTTCCAGAAACGTACGGATAAAATCTCTACGCCAGTCAAGACTGATTTCTTCATCAGAAGCAGTAAAAGAGAGTGGAAATCCGCCACGCCGCCAGAGTGTGCCTTGTGCCTGATCTCCAACTTCTTCTAAGCTGAAACCACCCATGGTGACAATCGAAATACGGCCCGCTAGCGATTCGGATGATTGGCGCATAAGTTGGGGGGAGGCACTTCCTAAAATCAAAAAACGGGCAGGTAATGGTGTACGGTCGGCGAGAACCCGCAGAACCTGAAATATCTCTGGGCGGCGTTGGATTTCATCTATCACCACCAGGCCAGTCAGGTCTTGTAAAGCAGTCATCGGTTGGTCGAGACTTGCCAGGCTTAATGGGTTTTCCAGGTCAAAATAATTGACAGAAGATGGGTCAACGAAATCCCTGGCCAGAGTCGTTTTCCCGCATTGGCGCGGTCCGATCAATGCGACCACACGGTTGGTTTCAATTTTCCGTTGAAGGGTTTGTTTCAGGCTTGTTCGGTCAATCATAAGCCTATAATACCATGAAATTCCGTCATTGCATGACGGAATTTCATGGTAGCAATCCATTTTGAGAGAGTCTGGCTGATAATTTAAACATAAAGCGCCCTCCATTTCTGGAAGGCGCTTTTGGTTATAAGAATGACAGAGTTTACCGCTGACCGGCAAGCACGGGCCTGAACTTATACCCGTACACCAGCATCCCCTTATCATCGCCATCTGAGCGGATGCGCCGGGTGACCATCTCCACCGGCATGCCGATCTGCACCGGCTGGTCGCCCAGGTCGGTCAATTGAGCCGTCACCAGCGGCCCTTCGGCCAGCTTGACCAGCGCCACGGTGTATGGGGCGTTCTCATCGAATCCCGCTGGGCCTTCGCTCATGCGGGTATAGGAGTAAACCTCACCCTGCCCGCTGAATGGATAGGCGGTTTTGGCCTCGCCGCCGCAGTGTGGGCAAACATCACGCGGCGGGAAGATCTTGGCATCGCAGTGCGGGCACACCTCACCTACCAGAGCATAACGTTGTTGGCGCAGACGCCAGTGGCGCGGAATTTCCATAGTTTTCTTTATCTCCTCAATCCCACCCAAATGAATATCACCAACGTGGGAATCATTTTCTGTCGTTCAGTGTTTTGAGTTTAGCCAATAAGCTCTATCAGGAGCTATCAGGCTGGCGAAGGCTAGTCAAAACCTTAGGATATTCCACCCGGAAGACTCTCAAAAACTATCAAGTTGATCCAACAGGCCCGGGCTAAAACCCATCACCATTCCAGCACATGGGTTACCGCGGTCGCCGCCGGCCCACCCAACGACTGCACCAGGGCGCGCCGCGCTCCATCAATCTGGTTCTTCCCGGCCTGGCCGCGCAACTGCAAGGCCGCCTCCACCACCTGGTAAACGCCGCTGGCACCGATCGGGTTGCCGCGCCCCTTTTGCCCGCCCATCGTGGCCATGGGCAGCTTGCCTGTCAGGGCCAGTGCGCCCTCCTGCGCCAGCTTCCACCCCTGCCCGCGCGGGGCGAGACCTGCTGACTCCAGGGAGAGGGCCGCATAGATAGAAAAGGAATCGTCCAGCTCAAACAGGTCCACATCCCCTGGCAGGATGCCTGCCTGGCGGCAGGCGCGCTCCACCGAAAAACCCGCCGCCAGCCAGGCCAGTGGATCAGGCCGGTCGTGCAAGGTCAGGGTATCGGTGACCACGCTCGACCCGGTAATGCGCACCGGGCGATGCGCCAGCCCCTCGGGCACGCGCTCCGAGCGTGCCAGGATCACAGCCGCAGCGCCATCCGCATAAGGCGCCACATCGTACAGGCTGATCGGATCACTGATGACCTCAGCCCGCTCATACGCTTCGCGGCTGATCGCCCGGCGAAACATCGCGTGGGGGTTATTCACCGCATTGGCGTGCGCCAGCAAGGAAAAGCCGGCAAAGGCGGCGTGGGGCACGGAGTACATCGCCATATACCGTTGCATTAACAATGCCGCCTGGCTGGTAGGCGTCAACCCCAGCATCGCCTCGTAGTCGCTGTCCAACATTTGCGACACGGCTGCTTCACTTTCCGCGCCGACCACATCGGTGTATTTCTCCACCCCCACCACCAGCGCCACGTCCACCATACCGGAAGCAATCGCCAGGTACCCCATGTGCAGCGCGCTCCCACCTGAAGCGCCAGCCGCCTCAACCGTCACCCCTTCGATCCCTTCCATGCTGAGGTTCTCGGCGATGAGCGCTCCCAGGTTAGCCTGGTGCGATACTGTGGAGGCCAGAAAATTGCCAATGTACATGGCTTGCGGCTGCAAGCCGCCCGCGTCACGCCGGGCTGCCAGGATGGCCTGCGCCGAAAGGGTTCGCAATGATTGTTCCCAGTGTTCCCCGACCCGGGTCTGCCCCAGGCCCACAATGACCACATCCGTCATCGCATCCCCCTTTAACTAACCCATCGCCAGTTTGCCGCGGTAGCGGACATAGGTGGCGTAATCAATGGCCGTGCGCCGCGCAATATAATCCGCCGTCTTGAGCGCGCGCTCACGCCGTTCGAGGATAGGCTCCTTCACCCGCAGGATAAAGGCATCCGAACCGGCGCCCGAGCCAAAAGAGACCATCAAAATGCGATCGCCCGGTTTAGCCACGTCCAGGGTGGCCGACAGGCCGATCAGGGCCGCCCCGGCATAGGTATTGCCAATCACCGGTACCAGCAAGCCGGGGGCGATCTGCTCAGGCGAAAAGCCCAGGATCGCCGCGGCCCGCTGGGGAAACTTGGTATTGGGCTGGTGAAAGACGGCGTACGTATAATCGGCAGCAGTCGTACCCGTCGCATCCATCAGCGACTGGCCGGCGGTGGTGATGTGCTTGAAATAAGCCGGCTCGCCGGTAAAGCGCTGCCCATGCTCAGGGTATTTCTTTTCAGCGCGCCGCCAGAAATCGGGCGTATCCGTCACGAAGGAATAAGAACATTCAATCTCGGCCAGGCTATCTTCAGCCGGCCCAATGATATAAGCTGCCCCGCCCGCCCCGGCGGTGTATTCCAGGGCGTCGCCGGGCTTACCCTGCGCGGTATCCATTCCGATGGCCATGGCATAGTGTACCATGCCCGATCCCACCAGCCCGATCGCTGCCACCATGGCTTCCGTGCCCGCTTTACAGGCAAACTCCCAATCGCCGGCCTGCAAGTGCGGCCCGGCGCCGATCGCTTCGGCCACCACCGTCGAGCTGGGCTTTACCGCATAAGGGTGCGATTCAGACCCCACCCACACCGCACGCAGCTCAGATGGCGCGATCCCCGCTCGCGCCAGGGCATTACGCGCGGCTTCAATCGACATGGTGATAACGTCTTCATCCAATCCAGGCACTGCTTTTTCTTTGATCGGCAGCCCGCCCTTGCCATCCGTCCAGATGCGCGCCACTTCACTGGCCGGCAGGCGATAACGGGGTACATACGCGCCGTAACCGGTGATGCCTACCGGGCGGGCCGGCTTGAGTGGCTCAACCAATGGGTGTTCCTCAGAGTTAATTTCCATAAGTCTATTTCTGACTCCATTCGCGTAAAATCGCTTCAGCCCGGTCAATACGCACCGTCTTTTCAGCGACAAGTCGTTCGGCCAGGCGGTTAATCATCTCGCCCTGCGCGCCGGCGGCAATGGCCACCTGGCGGGCATGCAAGCTCATGTGCCCGCGCTGGATACCCTCCGTGGCCAGGGCGCGCAACGCCGCCAGGTTTTGCGCCAGGCCTACCGAGGCGATCACCTCGGCCAATTGAGCCGACGAGGTCACCCCCATCAGCTTGAGGCAGGCGCGGGCCGACGGGTTCACGCGGGTTGCCCCGCCTACGGTTCCAACAGCCAGGGGCATCTCCAGCGTGCCCACCAGGTTTCCCTGGGCATCCTGCCCCCAGGTGGACAGGCTGGTGTAGCGCCCGCTGCGTGCGGCATACGCATGGGCGCCGGCCTCGATAGCGCGCCAGTCGTTCCCGGTGGCAATCACCACGGCGTCCACGCCATTCATGATGCCCTTGTTGTGCGTGGCCGCCCGGTAGGGATCGGCGGCGGCAAAAGCCCAGGCCGCGATGATGCCATCCCGCACCTGTTCGCCAGTATAGCTGCCAAAGCCAAGCTGATCCAGCAACACGGTGCAGCGCGCCCGCGCCAGGCGGTGATCGGCCAGGTTGGATAGAATGCGCAGGTGAACTCGCCCGCCGGTAATGGCTTCCACCCGCGGCGCCAGGCGCTCCATCGCCGTGTTGATCGCGTTCGCCCCCATGGCGTCCCGCACATCGTAGATGAGGTGCAGCACCAGGAACGGCCCGATCGGGGAAGTTTCGAACAG
>JAJYIW010000218.1 GCA_021789855.1 Chloroflexota bacterium
CAATCCAGGTAGATAGTTCGTGTCTCTTGCCAAAGTGTTGAAGAACAAGCAAATAAGGGCGACCCGATCGAGCTAACCCAGGCCTGGGTTGGGTGGAGGGGCGAAAGGGCCTCGACTTACCAGGTTGCCTGGCGCCCCGCAACCCAACATCTCAGCCTCGCTAGGAACTAAGCGCGGATTCCATCGCCGCGCCCACCGGGGAGCCCCATCCGGTGCAGGCGTCCCAGCCATTGCCCGCGCTATACGCGCCGTTATTGCCCTGGGTCACATCGGTGAACAGCCCCTTGCCGGCCTGCGAACCGTACAGGATCGGGTTCAGGTAGCCCACCGGCTTGCCAATCTTCTGGTTCAACAACGCCACCAACCCCGCGTAGAGCGGCGCTACCGCGCTGGTTCCGCCTATGACCATCGCCTGCCCGTCCACCCGCACCTGGTAGCCTGTCCCCGGGTCGGCGTCGCCTGCCACGTCCGGAACGCCCCTTCCATTGCTTGCGCCTTGCGGAAAAGCGATCGCTTGCTGGTACGCCGGCTTCGGAAAGGTCACGCTGATACCGCCGCCGGTGGCGCCGTTTGGCCCCTCATTCCACACCGTCTCGCTGGTAATGGATGCGCCGGAGGCCACCAGCCTGGTCCCGCCACAGCCCAAAGCATACGGGCTGGAGGCCGGGAAATCTACGTGGTTCTGGCCGTCGGTCACCCCATCCGCCGAGCCGTTATCCCCCGCTGCCACGCACACCGTCACCCCCACCGCCGCCGCGGCCTGGAAAGCCTGGTCTAAGGCGGTCATGGCCTGGGATGTCCAGGCCGACTCCGCGCTGCCCCAGCTAATGGAGATGACCGAGGGCTGGTTGGTGGAATCATGGACTGCCTTGGTGACCGCATCCAGAAAGCCCTGGTCGGTATTGGGGGCAAAATACACCACGATCCTGGCCTTCGGGGCTATGGCTGCTGCCACCTCAATATCGAGCATCACCTCGCCGTCTGCGCTGTTGGCGTTGGAGGGATGATTGCGCCCGTGGTCTACGGATACCGTTTTGACGGACGGAACAGGCAGTCCCAGGCCGGTGAAGTAAGCTTTGAGATCGGTCGTGCGGTAGCCGCCCCCCAGCTCGATGATCCCGATACATTCCCCGGCGCCGTCCAGCCCGGTGGGGAAACGGTACACTTCCGCAAGCTGAGGGGGCGTAAAAGAACCGGAGGCCATAGCATGCGCGGCCACGGCGTCTTTCAAGCGGCGCTGGTAATGCGGCCGGGCCTGGGGGCGGTCATCCAGGCCAAAAACGCCTTCGATAATCCCATCCAGCTCGGCAGGAACGGTAATCGTCCCTTCGCGGCCACGGAATATGCCTTCCTCGTGCTCGTAATGCTGCAACGTGACCCCAAAAGCCTGGCTGAAGGCCCTGGCGTTGCCCGATAGCACCACACTGCGCCGCTGGGCGTCAGCCTCCACCACGGCCAGGCCGTGCTGCTGGGCGAAGGCCGTCACCTTGGCCAGGTCCTGGGACGAGGCGCCCTGGCGTTGGGCCAGCTCCGCGCGGGTCAGGTAACGCCGGCTGCCCGGCGCAGCATCCTCCATCACGTGATTAACGTTCAATGCGCCGATGTCTTGCATCGCACGCAGTCGCACCGTCACCTCAAAACGCTCATCGTCCGGCACAGGCCCCACGGCCTGGGCATCTTTAAGCTGCGCTTTCTCGCTCCCGCGTAACGGGACCCGTTTGGGTTGGTTGACCATGTAAAACCTCCTTGTGAATGATGATACCAAAAGATAAATGCTATCGGATTTAGTTGAAAGCATTTATCTTATATGATAGCCGACGGTCAGGGAAAGGCAAGCGCCGAATCGGTTAATATAGGGTTAACCCCAAGAGTGCGGGCTTTCGCCCGCACCTTTGGGATGATCTCATTCATTACAAATCCGAACGATCCGGGTTCGCGCCGGTGGGCAGGCAGCGCCGATCAGGCATGGCTGAAGACGCCGTTCCACAGGGCCGCCAGCAGCGCAGCGCCGACGGCGACCAGGCCGACAGTCGCAACGATATATCCAGGCCCGTACAACGCAGGATTCATAAAGACCCAGATGAGACCGGCCAAAAATACCACGGTGGTGCCGGCGACCATGGCCCATCCGATCCAGGTTGCAGTGCTGCGGTTGACCAGGTGCAGCCTCTCCATCGCCAGCAGGACGACGACGAGGGTCGGAAACAGGAACAGTCCAATATCCTGGTGGAACCAGGTAAAGACGGCATCCTTGGCCGCGCCCGCCGCCTGGGGGTCTCCCGCGCCGAAGTAGGCCTCGTTCATCTCAATCGCGAACCCGGCCACGACGATGGTGATAAAGCTCAGCACCCAGGTCCAGACGGTGGCTATCCGCACCGGCCGCAGGAACGGCTCCAGCACGGGGCCCAGGCGTCCCATCGCCAGGCCGATAATCGTCACGACCCCACCGAACATCACCAACACGCCGGTCACGACGTCATCGCCGGCGATCCCATTGGCTCCCTGTGGGCCTGAAACGAAAAGCGTCGGAGGCCCCCAGGTCGTAATCCCCATGGCGACATACATCACCGTCATGACGGCCGTTCCCACCGCCACCATCCATAGCCCAGCCTGCGCGACCCTTCGAGCCGCGCCGCTCAACGAGGCATAGCGGAACTGCTGGGCGATCAGCACAATGGCCAGCGCCATCGCTCCCACCGCCATATCATGGGAGTGCGAGCCCACCAGGGCGCCGGTAAAATCGTCCTGGGCGCCGAATCCCACCGCCTGGGCATACGAAGCGATCACGGCGGGGACCTTCCAGCCAAATTCCATGATCCAGCCGGCCAGGTGCCCCATCAGCGCGGCGCAGAACATCGAGAAGACTGCCAGCCCGCTCGCCAGGAATGAGAGGCTGTGGCTTTCCGGAAGTTCTCTCCATTGGTTAATCATCCCGACCAATTGGGCGATGAGGATCTCGTCCAGCGCAAAGAAACCGATAATCTGCGTCCACATCGGGACTTCTGACCCCGGAATGCTCCGGTCCCAGATGCCGCCGACGGCGGAGAAAATCGTGGCCACCAGGACGCCGGCCACCACCCACAGCCTGGTGTGCTGCGAGCGGATGCTAAGGACCTGGCAGGTGAGCAGCGACATCAAGCCAACCATGCCGATCAGCAGCCCGTGCATGTACATGACATGGGCGTAATTCGGATCGGCCGACGCGCTGGGCTCGCTTTGGAACGGATTCGAGAGGAAGACGCTGCCAATCGCAAAAAGAACCAGCCAGCCGATCACAAACAATATCAGACGCCTTGACGTGAGCCAGGGGAGCGCTTTGATCTCCGCGACATCCTCGCTGGGCGCACTCGATTGCACCATTTTCGATGCCATAGACCCATACCTCCTTCCAATCAACTGACCAATAACCCGGATAAAATAAGCGAGTTGCTGTCAGGCTGACCAGAAGAGGCATGCCTGGCAGCATCCTCATTCATCGCCTTGATCACAATAATATAAACCCCCCAATACCACCCGTGGGAGACCCTTATCGATTTTAGGGAATACCTGAACTATCTTAGTTGGAAAAGCAATCCACTAATCAAAAAAAATGTGATGACCTCACGGATGTCATCACTGTCTTATTATGTAATATATTTCACAAGAATTATAGTGCGAAGCCAGGCCAATGTCAAGTACCTAAATTCTACCGAATTTAGGAAATTCAAAGTTATCGGCTGGGGCAAGAATCGTGATGTTATGGATAGCCCTCAAGGCGGCAAAATCGTGGATCGAGTGGTGGGTAGCGCCCAATGCGCCATAACTCACCCCGGCGCTGATCCCGATGATCCGCACAAGCTGGTCTGAATAGGCCACGTCATTTTTAATCTGTTCGAGGCTGCGCGCGGTGATGAAACACGCTGGCGAGGTGGCAAATACTTTTTTCCCCGCCGAGGCCAGGCCGGCTGAGATTCCGATCACGTTTTGTTCTGCAATCCCCAGCTCAATCATCTGGGCGGGCAAAACTTCGCCAAATTGGGTTAATTTTCCCGAGCCCCGCGAATCGCTGGTCACCACCAGGACATCCCGATCCTCGCGGGCGATCTCGAGGAGGGTGTCTGCGAATACATCCAAATTAGACCGTCCTAGTTCCATGGTTATCTCCCTTCATCCAATTCGTAAGCCAGGTCCAGCTCATGCATGGCGGTGTCATATTCTTCCTCGCTGGGAACGCGGTGGTGCCATTTTTGGGAATTCTCAATAAAGCTCACCCCTTTACCCTTGATGGTGTGCGCCAGCACCAGGTTGGGTTTGCCGGGCTCAAAAGGCAATTGATCGAATAGTGACGCCAGGGCCTGGGTATCGTTGCCATCCACTTCGCGCAGGGCATAACCAAAGGCGCGGAATTTATCAGCCAGCGGCTCGAGGGGGCTGACGGTTTCGGTCGGCCCGGTGATTTGTAACCCGTTCCGGTCGACGATCACGGTCAGGTTATCGAGGTGAAAATGGGAAGCGGCCATGGACGCCTCCCAATTGGATCCTTCGTCCAGCTCGCCATCCCCCGTCAGGGTAAAGACGCGGTAATTTCGCCCATCCAGTTTTCCTGCCAGCGCCATTCCCACCGCCACGGCCAGCCCATGCCCCAGGGCTCCCGTGTTCTGCTCGATGCCATTCACGCTGCGCGTCGGGTGACCGATGTACCGCGATCGGAACGTGCACAAGGTATCCAGGTCGGATTCAGGGAAAAAGCCGCGATCAGCCAGGACGGTGTAAAGCGCTTCGACGCAGTGGCCCTTGGATTGGACATAGCGATCGTGGTTGGGATCGGTAAAAGTTTGTGGTGATACTTTGAGAACATGGTTGTATAACACATTCAGAATATCAATCGAAGACAGATCGCCGCCGGTATGCCCCGCACGGGCTTGTTTGATAATGCGTAAGATGGTCTTGCGATATTCTGCGGATTTCGTTTTCAATTCGAGATCAGTTAACATGATCGTCTCCTTTTACTGACGGGGTTGACTCGCCAGGCTCTGGTGAATAACAGATGTAGACCCGAGGCCCACCCCCTTCATCTGGGATTCGCTCACTCGCCGAAGCCCGCACCCCTTCGCGTACCACCTGGCCCGTGCGCGGATCTACAACCCGGTACCTTAATGGGACAGACTCGCCAAACAACATCAGCGGGCCGCCGTTCTCCAAATAGCCGATAAACAACTGGCCGGGTACCAGCAACCCCCGCCGGCCCAGGGTCGCCTGCCAATCGGGTGCCATATCCGTGGTGGGAAGGCCCTCTAGAATACGGGAAACCAGGCCGATATAGCGAGAGCCTTCAAAATCCAGGGCCTCACGCCAGCCGGCATCTTTTGCCAGGAAAAATTCAGCCTGGCCGGGCTCGTTGCGATGCAGCCTCCACTGCCACAGGCTGCC
>JAJYIW010000219.1 GCA_021789855.1 Chloroflexota bacterium
GCCGCGATTGGCAACCAATAGCTTCATAGAGGGATATTTCCATGTTTACGAGGCGAGGCCGCCTGGCGCTTATCGCGCAGGCTTTCAAGAGCCTGGATCAAGCGGAAACGGCTCTCCTCGGGGGGTATGATGTCATCCAGGTAGCC
Organism: Chloroflexota bacterium; assembly: GCA_021789855.1. Taxonomy (GTDB): domain Bacteria; phylum Chloroflexota; class Anaerolineae; order Anaerolineales; family Anaerolineaceae; genus JAJYIW01. Next base: position 147 of record JAJYIW010000219.1, read on the forward strand.
CCGGCTGGCGGCTACAAAGGGTGTGGCCAGGTCGGTGCGATATTTTTGGGTCAGATCGGACTGAACGCCTGAGCGATCGCTGGCGGCCTCAATCTCTTTACGAAAGACGATCTTGACCGCGCCTTCGGGGCCCATCACGGCCAGCTCGGCGCCGGGCCAGGCAAAGTTTTGGTCGCCTCCCAGGTGTTTGGAGCTCATCACAATGTAAGCCCCACCGTATGCCTTACGGGTGATAATTGAAACCTTGGGCACCGAGGCTTCGGCATAAGCATAGATCATCTTGGCACCATGGCGGATGATGCCATTATGCTCCTGGTCTACTCCGGGCAAGAATCCGGGCGTGTCGACCAGGGTGACCAGGGGGATGTGAAAGGCGTCGCAGAAGCGGATGAAACGCGCGCCTTTATCCGAGGCATTGATATCGAGCACCCCGGCCAGGTAATCCGGTTGGTTGGCGATCAACCCCACGCTGAAGCCGTCCAGGTGAGCGAAACCGACCACCAGGTTGGGGGCGTAATCTTTTTGAACCTCTAAGAACTCGCCGTTATCGGCCAGGGATTCGATCACCTGGCGTACATCGTAAGGTTGTTGGGGATTGGCCGGGATGATGCTGGCCAGCTCAGGGGTCAGGCGTTGCGGGTCATCTTCGGTAGATTTGCGCGGGGCCGGGGTCAGGTTGTTAGGGGGGAGAAAGGAAAGCAGGTAGCGCACCTGGCTCAGTAGAGTTTCTTCATCACTGGCGGTGAAATGAGCCACACCACTCTGGTTGGTGTGGATAGTTGCCCCTCCCAGCCCTTCCGAATCGATCGCTTCACCGGTGACTGCCTGGACCACATCTGGGCCGGTGATAAACATATAGGCTGTTTTTTCTACCATGAAGACGAAATCGGTAATGGCGGGCGAGTAAACCGCACCGCCAGCGCACGGGCCAAGGATGACGGAAATTTGGGGGATGACGCCTGAGGCGCGGGTGTTACGCAGGAAAATGTCCCCGTAGCCCGCCAGGGAGTCCACGCCTTCCTGGATGCGAGCGCCGCCTGAGTCATTCAAGCCAATCAGCGGGGCGCCATTTTGGATGGCCAGATCCATCACCCGCGCGATCTTCTTCCCATGCGCTTCGCCGACCGACCCTCCCTGGACGGTGAAGTCCTGGGCAAAGACATAAACCAACGAGCCTCCAATCTTTCCCCAGCCTGTGACAACCCCATCCCCGGCAGGGTGACTTTTTTCCATACCAAAACCCGTGGCGCGGTGGGTGACAAACAGGCCTATTTCAACGAAGGTTCCGGAATCGAGCAGTAAATCCAACCGTTCCCTGGCGGTCAGTTTACCTTTAGCATGTTGGGCGGCAATCCGTTCCTCACCACCACCCAGCCGGGCCCGTTCGCGTGCTTCTTCCAATGATTGTTGAGTAATCTCCATAATTGAATGCTACAGAGTCAAAGATAAGAGGCGTTTACACACAATAACCCCAGGTAGCCGTAGAAGTTGCGATTCTATGGCACCCTCGGAACAACGAGGTAGCCTACGCCTCTGACTCTATCTTAATAATCTATCTTTTACTCTCTAGAACCTATCCATTGCCTATCAGGTTGTCATCCTGACCTGGGAGCCCTACGATGGATCATCCTACGCGGGTCGGAAAGGAAACCCGTAACCATTTGACCTGGCCATCTCGCAGGAAGATGTGCCGGGAGTTGGATTCATCCAAAGTGTTCCCTTCAACCTCCTGTATCTTCCCATTCTCCAGAGCGACGGTCAGGCTCCAATGGGTTGAGGTCTCGAGAACGATCGGGGTCTGGCAAAAAGTATAGGCCAGCGAGCCGACGTGTAGCGCGATGACCTGCTCCTGCCCATTGACGTCCAGGTAGGGAAAATCAGCGGGAGCGGTGAGAAGCTCGCCAGGGTCAACCAGCAGGTTATCAAACACCAGCTTCCCAGCCTGGATGGTTAACCCAAGCTCAGCCTGACGGGTCAGGATTTCTTCCTTGACCATGCCGGTCATGCCGGGTTGTTTGGCCCCCTGGCCTTTTGGCGTATGCGAATAGGGATCCGTGGGGAAGGCCCCGTAAACCTCCGGCTTTTTATTAAAGCCCAACCCCTGGCGGATATCCAGGTAGCTTGACTTGAGCTCGTTAACCCTGCCCCCGCGCCGGTAGCGCAGGGTCGTCTCCTGCACCGCCAGTAATAATTTTGAGACCATGTGCCAGTAAACGCTCCCCAGGCCCTCGTAGGCGAAAAAGGTTCCTGAGCGGCCGGTGAATTCATCATGATGAAAAGTATCTTCGAATAATGCTCTAATTTTTTCCGACTCAGATTCAATCAAGGGGGAATACCTGGGATTCTTTTTCAAGTCATCCAGGCTCTGCCTGACGTCCTGGAAGTTGCGGATGTGCCCGCTGAAATGGTAGACGCCGTGGCTGTCCCTGGTCACGATAGAGCGATCCTGATCTTCTTCCAGAAGGGCGAACAGTGCGATATCCGCCACCCGTGCCCGATCCAGGCAATTCTTTTGCAGGAAACCCGGCAGGTTGCGGTCAGGATAAAGGATGTAGCTGTGCTGATCTGCCCGGTAAAGAGAGCTGTTGCGCAGGCTTTCCAGCAGGGCTATCGATTCTTCTTCTGAGAGCAGTCCTGAGGACAGGATGGAAACCTGGCCTTCGAGCATCTCGTAGAGATGGCTGATCGAGGCGCGGCCGTTTTCCAGGTGCAGGATATTGTAGGCATGGTACAGGTGATCGTCGCGCCGGTTGGCTCGCAATGAGTGCTCGACAAACCTTTGGGCCAGGTCAAGGAACGAGACCATTTCCGTGACTGGCGCCTGGCCCTGATCGCCTGAGAGTCCATGCTGGTAGAAATTCCAGCGATAGTCGCTCCCGGCATTGCCCAGCGCATCCAGCATCGCCCGGCGTTGCTCGTCATTGAAGGCACCCTGAAGGATGGGCTGGAATTCGCCCAGGATGGAGGATACCCGGCGGTAAAATGTGTTTACCTCCGCGCTGAGTGAGACAAAAGCCAGGCCGCTTTGGGTGAACAACTCCTGGCAAAAGGCCAGGTACCGCCGGAGGTAACCCAGCGTGACCACGGACAGGCCTTTGCCGACCAGGGCGTTATTGGCGTCATTCCATTCTGGCCGCTGGGTATTCATCCATATCCCGCCCTCGGGAACGAAGTTTGCCAGCTTGGCGAGCAAGAGGGTCAGCAGCTTTTCAGCCAGGGAGGTGTGAATGATTTGCCCATCGGGGTTACGGACCAATTTCGCATCCGAGCCAATATTTTTCTGGCTCGTTTCAATTTGTCGTTCTAAGTCCCAGTCCACATCAATGGTTTTATAGGAGTCTGCCAGCATCTCGTTATAGGGCTTGATGCGATAAGGGACATGGGCATAGCTGAATGCCGGGTGATCCAGGGAGCCTGGCAGGCTGCCGGGGTGCAGCTTGAGGCTGATTTCCATCAGTTTCTGGAGGTAGATGATCTGGTGATCGCTCCAATAGCCGATGTTGGCCCAGGGGTTGCCTGGCTCGGGCAGCTCCCAATCCAATCCGTGATGGGTAATCCGGTAGGGGTTATAGCCGTCGACCGTGGTGGCATTGAGGAAGGTGCTGATCATACTTTCAATAAATTCAGGATAGGAATAGGCCAGCGCTTCCCAGTTCTGGAAGATGTCGCGCCAGTTGCCTTCGTAATCGATTTTCAGAGAACCGTCCGGCTTTTTGAGGTTAATCGCGAAACGGTTCCAGGGCCGGCTGGGATCGCCATGACGGCGGCTAAAAGCCAGGGGGAGGAAGGCATTGCCCAGGCGAATCAGGTCGGGCGAGCCGCTGGCCTTGGCCCTGGCCTGCAGCTCACAGGCCAGGAGCCGGGTGGGCAACGCGGCGAAGAAGGCCGGGTGGTCTTGCAGCAGTGGCCGGTTGTGGGCGGTCACGAATTCGATAAAATCGGGGGCTTGAATCCCGTAGCCATCCACAAAAATACCGCCGCGCATGCTGTTGAACATTACATTGGCAAAATGATGGTTTGAAATCAGGGGGTTATTGGACAGTTGAACGCCATCCGCGCTGGCTACCACCTTCCACAGGCCTAACTGGCCGGCGGCTATATCCTGTTCAATTTCGGGTTGCCGGGTGGCCTGGTCGCCGCGCAGCCAGTCCACCATTCTGATCAGGGCGGCGCTGTCTTGCTGGACATCGACCATGAGATACCAGCTCCGTTCTTCCTGCGGCGCAAGCGCGATGGCGGCATGCACAAAATAAGCGCCGCGCTGGCCGCGCACTTCGGTTTCTGGCACGATGTCATGGCCAGCGCGGAACGAATCAAGCTGCGTAGAAGAGATGAGGTAGCCAGCCGGCGACAGGCCGACCTGCGCGACCGAGGTCGCCGTGAGCGATTCGCTGGGTTCAGCCAGGTCTGTGAGCCGAGAGTTTAAGGCAAAAATGGCCAGGCCAGTACTGGGATCGACCTCGCTGCGTTTATACGCATCCAAAAGAGAGCCAAAGGTGTTCTGCGTCACCGAGGTTATATTGGCCGGAAGGATATTCTGCAGGCCGTCCAGCAGCTCGACCGCGCAAGGGGAATTCTGGCGGTTAATCAGCCAGGCAGTTTTGACAAAGCCAAACCGCTCGCTGGTACGCCAGGCATAGCGATAGGTTAGCCCCAGATCGTGGTTCTGCTCTTCGAACACCAGCGCCGTGCCGGTGCCGTTTTTGTACAGGTTACGGCTGATGGCATAGCAGCCACGCAGGCGTTCTGAGAACGGCTCCCAGAGGCTCGTGCGATCAGACCGCGTGACCAGGAAGATGGCTTTGGGGCCGGTGTTCTCCTCGTTCTCGGTGATCTTATCAACCGTGTAATAGGGGAAAATGGACTGCTCGGCGCTGCCTCGCCCGGCTGTCAACCCTCCGGTGGATGAAATAAAGAGCCAATGATCAGAGCCGCTGACAATGCTCATAAAAAAGGGCTCCATCGCGTCGTAGTGATGAATTTTATAGAATGGCTCGCCCAGTAAGGATACATAGCCACCCTGGACATCCATGTCAGCCTGGTTTTGGAGCGTATAACCAAGGAGTATCGGTTGCGGTTGCTTTTTCACAGCTTTCATTCCTTCCTGGATAAGGGGTTTCTCAGAATCCATTTTAATACCAACTTGCCTGGCCTACCCCTCTTTGCTCCTCCCATTTTCGCCCGGCCAGGTACAAAGGAAGATAGCAGGGGTTCGCCGGCAGGTGGGCCGCAAGCGAGACTTTCCTTGAAGGAGGACGCA
>JAJYIW010000220.1 GCA_021789855.1 Chloroflexota bacterium
GACCAATAAGATGACTACATCCGCAGAGGTGACGTCGCGCATGGTATGAACTGCCTCCAAATAAGCATAATTATTGGTCGGGTTGATCAGATTAGCTAACAGGTCTCCCCAGAAATCATCGGCGCCGTTCTCCGAAAAGGGCACCAGGCCTGTCCCTACCAGGGTGATCATTGGGTTAACCCGGCTGTTCTGAAAACTCAGGTTGACTTCCGCAACGCCGGTTTCGATCCGGGCGAGGATCTGGCCTTCGCCCCCGGCCAGGCTGAGGGCATCCTGGTCATAAACCGCCAGCAGGTCAATCCGGGATCCATCATCATCTCCCGGCGTGGTTGTGGGCGAGTCAATAGAAGGGTTAACCAGGGAAGGATGGTCCCCTTCTCCGACCGGGTTTCCCTCGGCGGAGAAGGATGCGAGATTCACCTCTACGAGGGTGGACGTACGAGTGTCGCCTGGGCGGATCACGTAGCGCGCATGGGGCAGGGAGAGATAACCGGAAAGAAGGCCGGATTGAAGCACCAGCACCACCTCGCTGGGGGTCGTTCCGTGTAGATAGCCGGATAGGATCAATCCACCGGCAGCATCCTCAGATATATCATCGATGATGGCAACCTCGGTTTGGTCAGGAGGTAGGGGAAGGGCAATGCGTATAGGCAATTCAACCTGGGTGGGATGCTCAAGCGCCTGGCTTAAGGAATCCGGGCTAAGAAAAATGTCCTGGTTTACCACCGCATCTTTCAGGGATTTCATCTCAAGGTTGGACGGCCTTGTAGGGCCGGTTAGCCGGTAGATCGTATAAGTCGATCGCTCATCTTCATTGGGAAGATTGTCCCCGGCTAGAGGGTTGAATAACGTAGCGAAGAGCAGGATTGTAAATGAAAAGCGCCATAACGCATGAGCGAATAGTAGTTTCATCACCCACCCCTGGCTGGCATTCCATGATTATGATTGTAAAAAAATTAACGAACGTGACTGTTATTATACAATTTTAGAGGTTGGATAGGAAACAAAGTTGCCTTGATCTGTTCTTTTATCTGTATAATTCAATCACCACATTCACTCATGGGGTGAGCCGTGTTGGGGAGGGATAGCTTATGAGCAACCATTCGCTGAGATCAAAGCCGGGGCCGATCATGGAGTACCAGGAGGCTATCCAGGGCATTAACGCCTTGCAGGCTCAAGAAGACGATACAATTTTACCCAAATCTCGAACCCAGTTGTTCACCCACGGTTATAAGACCAGGCGCGTGATTGTCTGGTTCCACGGTTACACCAGTAGCCCGGCGCAATTTACCTCGCTGGGCCAGCTGTGTTTTCAAAGAGGGGACAATGTCTTGATTCCTCGTGCGCCTTATCACGGCCTGAAAGATCGCTTGACGCCGCAGACTCGCCAGTTGACGGCGGCAAAATTAGCCCGGCACGCGGATGAGGTGATCAATCTGGCCAATGGCCTGGGGGAGGCTATCATTGTTGGTGGATTATCGATGGGCGGGGTGATCGCTGCCTGGCTCGCTCAACAAAGGAAGGATATCGCCACCGCGTTAATGATTGCGCCAGCCTTTGGCGGCAGGGTCATCCCGACCAACCTGACGCATTTCGTGACCCGCGCGTTCCTGATCCTGCCCAACTTTTTCCGCTGGTGGGATCCCATCCGGATGGATTTTACCGCTGAGCCCTTGCATGCCTATCCGCGTTATTCCACTCGCGGCCTGGCGGGGATTTTCCGCTTAGGGATGGAAGTCGAAACGCTGGCCCGGCAGGGTGAGCCAGCCTGCTCCAATCTATGGGTGGTGACCAATGCCAACGATTTAGCCGTTAATAACGAGCTGACCGGCCGGATCACAACTTTCTGGCGAGAAAATGCCGTCCAGGCGACCCACACCTATTTGTTTGGCGTTGACCTGGGGCTTGGGCATGATTTAATCGATCCCCTCCAGCCCGGCCAAAAGGTCGATAAGGTGTACCCGGTGTTGCTCGATATGATTTAAAGCGGATGTAAAGCCGGTTTGTATCAGGGGAGGATGGCCAGCCAGTTATGAATGGCGTGATAAATGGCCAGGCCGGCGATATTGCCGGTCTTTTGCATGATCCAGCCCTGCAACAGGCCAAAAAGCAAGGGCATGATCAGGCTAAATCCCAATAAAGACAGGCTGACATGTTCGACCAGCAGACGCGAGGGGATGTGGTAAAGCGCAAAAGCTATGGCTGTCAGTACCCATCCCCAGCGTTGGCCCAGCCAGGCGGTCAACCTCAACTGGATGAAACCACGAAATATGACTTCTTCCACAAAACCGACCGCGGCCATGGCCACCAGGTAATTCACCTGGGCTGGGCCAATGGCGTTGATCAGGCTGTAAATCTTACCCCGTAAGAATATGGATAAAAACCCCAAAGCGATGCCCAGGGTAATCGCCGGCCGCAAGGTTTGACGTCCTAACCCGGTGCTCAAGAGAGGTTGTTGCCGCACCAGCAACACCACCGCAAAGGGCGCCAGGCTTAACCCGCTGATGGTAAGCTGGCGTATCAAGTCATCCTGGGTGTACTGGTTGGACCCTGCTGGCAAAAGGCGAAGACTCATCCCCGAGGCGACCCACCTCCAGGGCAGGTGGATTTGTGCGGCTCCCTGCAAGACGGTTAGGCGGAACTGGGGATATGAAAAAGCCAGGGCTAATCCCCCCACCAGCACGACGAATAACACCGTCGCCACGATACCTTCACGAAGGGGGTATTTGAAGATGAGCGGCCGGCGTTTAAACGCCGGGCTCAGCGTCAGGATCAGGGTGACCGCGATAACACCCAGCCACTCGACCAGGATAGGCAGGAGAGCGTTGATATCCAGGTAAGGATTCATGCATCCCCATTCACGGCCAGGGTCTCCGATGCCGAGCTATTTTCCTCTGCTGGAGCCAGGTTGAGTTCCACTTTTTCTTCCATGCGGATTTGCCCGCGTAAAAATGCGCCTTCTTCGGTTGAAAAGGCCCCCGTAATCACGTCTCCCCAGACCCGGCCGGTGCTCCGTATTTCAAGTTTCTCGGTTATGATGTTACCCTTCAGCGCTCCGGCCACAACCACCGAGTTGGCGCGCAACGTTTCGCAGGTCAACCGCCCGGTTTCGCCGATGACAACTAACCCCCGGATGGCAATTTCGCCTTCGAAGGTACCCTCAATCCGGACACCGCCGCTCCCACTCAGATTCCCACTCCAATTGATCCCGGGCCCAAGAACGGATGTGACCCGTTCGACGGGAGTGTTCTGAACCGGGGCCGGGACATTGCGATGTTTGAACATAAATAGCTTTCTCCTGATAAATGACTAACACAAAAAAAGGTTACTTCGCGGGTGGCCAGACTGCGCCCGCATGGACCACACAACCGTCGGGGACATCGGCCTTGATGGTGGCTCCATTGCCAATACGTACTTCGTTACCAATAGCAACGCCCAGGTTAATGGTGACCGCCATGCCGATCAGGTTGCGTTGGCCGACGGTGACCCCACCGGCCAGGATGGCTCCTGGCGAGATATTGGTGTAATCCCCGATAGCACAATCATGGGAGAGGATAGCGCCGGTGTTCACGATCACCCCATAGCCGACATGTGACGAGCTGCCAATATAGGCGTGGGGAAACACCTGGATCCCTTCTGCCAGGCTGGCGCTGGTTTCTACAAAAGCGGCCGGGTGGATAACGGTTGGGCAGGTGACCCCGGCAGATTGAAGCAGGGCAAATATTTTTAATCGCGTGGAGATATTTCCGATCCCACCGACCGCGTTGATCGCCAACCGTAAACCCCGCCGGGCTAATTCTTCCAGGGCGGCGTTGCCACCTAGCACAGGAACATCCAATACCTGGCTTCCCACCGGCAGCCCATCATCGATGACCCCAATCACCCTGTATGAACCCAGGCGCCGCACCAGCTCAATCACGGATTTACCATGGCCGCCCCCTCCATAAACCACCAGCGGGGGGGGAGATTGGTTGAAATCTAAGGCTGGCAGGCTCAATGTCGCTTGATTTTCCATCACGTGGGGAAGCCGCGCCTTGACCTGGGCTTCCGTAATTAAGGGGCCTTGAGGTAGAGCGGCCAGATCCAGTGCATTCTCCAACGCCAGGGCCAATGCTGGCCGGGTGATACGCAAACCAGGCGGGATGAGGCCTGCCTGGACCTGGGGCGAGCTCTCACGCTTTTCTCGGGCCGGGCGATCGACCTCCGTCTCTCCCAGGTAACATAATAGGTCGCCGCTGTGCGCAGTGTCGCCTTCGTCGAAAGCGAGATCGACCACATAGCCACTGGTTTCTGCTGCCAGCTCGCTGGTAGACTTGGTGGTCTCTACGATTGCCAGGATGTCACCGGGATTGACTTTCATCCCATTACGGATGGGCAAGCTGGCCAGGCGTACCTCGATTTCGTTTGGATTAAGTTGTGGGATCAGGACGGATCTTGGCTCAGGCATGGCTCTCTATACTCAGCACCAATTGTATCATGTCTGACAAGCCAGGTAAGGCGCCTTCCTCCAGGGCGCGAGAGGCTGGAACAGGCTGGTCGCGCGCTGCCAGGCGACGAGCGGCCTTTAAATCGCTGCCCATTGCAATGCTGGCTCTGGCGATAATTTCCGCACCCCAGCCCAGGCTGAGCGTCCCTTCTTCGCAGGTGACCAGGCGGTGGGTCTTTTGCACCGACTCCAGGATCGCATCGATCTCGAAGGGCGCCAGTTGCGTGGGCACTACCAGTTGGGTGAACACCTCGTGGTCATACGCCAGGTTTAACATCGCCTGGCGGGCTAAGCTCGCCATTTCTCCGTAGGCCACCAGAGTCACGCTGGGAGCAGGCGCCGACTTTAGCGAAAAGGTGACCGAGGGAGCGCCTTGCCCGGCTATTTGTACCTCGAATTCGGATAAACCAGCCGGGGTTAATAAAGGTTCAAGGTATTGAACCTTGTTTTCGATAAACACGCAGGGCATCTCCTGTTCAAGGATAACCCAGGCTAACAATTCACCCGGCCCACCTAACGGAGGGGTATCGCCTGGCCGGCCCAGGCTGTCCAGGTTCACCGGCGCCAGGACGCGCAGGCCAGGCAGTCCCAGGAATTGTTTTTCTAACGATTGGCTGTGGGTTGGGCCATAACCGCGCCTGCCTCCCATGGGCGTGCGGATCACCAGCGGCAGGTGCACCTGGTCTGCGTACATCCAGGGATATTTACTGATGGTATTGGTCAGCATATCCGCTGTTAAGGTCAGGAAATCGCCAAACATCACTTCGAGCACCGGCCGTAACCCTCGTAATGCCATACCTGCGGCAACGCCGGCAAGGCCGGCTTCAGAAATGGGGGTATTTAATACCCGCCCGGGATACTGCGATGATAATCCTTGCGTTACCT
>JAJYIW010000221.1 GCA_021789855.1 Chloroflexota bacterium
AGCTTTAGCATCTTCGGAACGGAAAAACTTCTGGAAGACCTTTTTCTGATCCTCAGGAGTAAGCCCAATGCCTGTGTCTTGAACCCAAACATGGATCACTTCGGGGGCACCGGCCGGGTCCCATTGGTTTGGGCATTGTTCAGCCGCCAGGTGGATGCTTCCATTCCTGGGGGTGTATTTTTGGGCATTGCTGACCAGGTTGGTGATCACCTGGATGATACGGGTGCGGTCGGCCCAAACAGGCTTGAGGTCTCCCGGCACATTCACGGTAAAGGCCAATTCTTTTTCTTCGATCTGGCTCCGGACAGATCGGGCGACCTCTTCAAAGGCTTCATGGATGGCAAATACTTTAAATTCCAGGCGTAATCGCCCGGCTTCAATCCGCGAAACGTCCGCCAGGTCCGAAACCAATGTCGACATCCGCTCGACATTCGAGCGGATGGTTCCGAGAAAGCTGGCTTGCACTTCGTTGACGGGGCCTACCGCTTTGGCTGCAATCAGCTCGGTATAACCCTTGATCGATGTCATAGGGTTTTTTAGCTCGTGTGAGACGAAAGAAACAAACTCGCTCTTGGCCAGGTTGGCAGTCTGAACCGCGGCGTAGAGCTGGGCGTTGGAGATGGCGATGGCCGCGTGGTCGCTCAGGCGTGTCAGGAAAGAGAGGACATCATCTTTCAACGGTTCGCGGGTGGTGCTTTCTAAAAGAATGAGTCCCAGGGTCAAGGCTTCGCGGCGAACAGGAATCACGACCTGGCTTTGGGCATTGGCGAGCAAGGTGGTTTTCCCGCCATCGTTCGACGGGTGATCGGCGACCAGCATTTGCAGGGGCTGGCTCAAAAGCGCACAATTTTGGAAAGGCGCAAACTCAAATGGGATCGGGCTGTTTTCATAGGGCTCAAGCTCGCCGGAGTATCCCTGGCTGGCCATGATGCGTATCCCATGGTCTTCGACCATGCCGATTAACCCTGCCCCTGTTTGGGTACGCCGCATGGCCCAATCCAGCGTGATGCGCATGGCACGGCTGATATCCAGGCTGGTGTTCAGCTCCCGGTCGATGCGCTGCATGACGGACAATTCCTCCAGGCGCGCTTCGAGGGCCTGGTCGGTGGAGGTGTACAGGCGGGCGTTCTCGATAGCCACCGCTGCCTGGCTGGCGAAGCTGCCTAACAGGGCCTGGTCATCGTCGGAAAATGGCAGTCCATCTTTTTTATTGATCACTTCGATCACCCCGATGGCTTGATCTTTGACCACCAGGGGAATGACCATCAAGGCCCTGGTTGAGAAACCAGCCTGGTCAGCGCCGGGTAACCAATCCGAAGGGGATGGCTTTTCATTTACGATGGCGGGTGTTCGTTCATTGAAAGCTTTCCTGACCACTCCGTTGTCTGCGTCCAGGGGCTGGCCTACCAGTTTAGTATCGACTGGCCCTGCAATGACCTGGAAAACCAGCTCGCCGTTGGATTCTTCGGCCAGGAGGAGGCTGCCAGCTTCACAATTTAATATCTCGATAGAATGTTGCAGCATATTCTGCAAAACCTCTTCCAGCCTCAGGGAAGAGGAAACCTGCCGGTTAATTTCATTTAAGGTGGCCAGCTGCCTGGCTCTCTGCTCGGTTTCCTGTAGCAGCCGGGCTTTTACCAATGCGCCGGCAGCCTGGTCAGAGATGGCCTGGAGCAAGGCCATCTGCTCGAGATTGTAAAAATAGTTCGGGTCGCGGCTGCCGGTGCATAATACCCCAATGGTTTCCGCGCCTGCGTTGAGCGGTACCCCGATCCAGGCATAGATACCGGCGATCAGGGGCGAATAACCTCTTTTCTGGCATTCCAGGCGGTAATCTTCGGTGAGAATGGCCTGGTGAGTGCGGATGACGTCCTGTTCCAGGCTATGCTCTTGCAGTATAGGCTTGTTTTCGCGATCGTTGAAACGTTCATCCTTTTCCAGGTAGAAAGCATACCGGTAAGTGCCGGTTTTGGCATTGTGCAAGATAAGGAAAAAGTCCTGGGCCGGGATGACCTGGCTTGTTTGAGCATAGATCAGCTCGAGGATATCATCCAGGGCGATGGTGACATTAACGCCCTGGGCTACACGGCTGATCACGTTCATCTCGTGCATCCGAATTTGCAGGTCGTTATAGGCCTGGATCCGCCCCAGGCTCTGGGCGGTCAGGCTCGCCAGCGAGGTCAGGAAAGCGATTTCCTGGGCAGAATAGGCGCCTCTCGCCGTTTTGGAGCCCAGGGCCAGCCAGCCTGTCAGGGCCTGCGCGTCGTAGATGGGGATAAATACCTGGCATGACAGCAACTTCAACCGGCTGGCTTCTTGCTCCCACCCGCTGGGGACCTTCTTATCCAGATCGATGATCAAGGGTGAATTGCGTTCTTTTAAGGCTGTTGCCAGTGGACTATCAGTCGAAAAACGCAGATCGCTGCTTAGTATCCCCTCCGGATCTGCCGGGGCGCGGTAAAAGCCGCCTCCATGTTCCAGGATAAACACATGGCACTGGGTGGGCACCAGGAGCTGGACTACCCGGCTTTTGAGAGAATCGACAACGGCCGGGATGTCATTAAGGTTTTCGATTTCCCTGCCAAACGCCAGCAATTGATCTTGGTAAACCGCTTCATGGTGGAAAAAGGCACGATCGATGCGGGCCTGCAGCCAGCGCCTGGCCGGATCGAAGGCCATGGCGATCAAAAAAATGAGGAGGCCGGCCAGGACCGGATTGCCTGGCGTAATGGCCCCCAGGCTGATCAGGCTGATCCCGGTGACCATCAAAGCGTAGCTGGCAATCACCAGGACGGACATGAGACCATAAGTAGCGATCCGGCTTAAGGACTCGTGACGCCGGACGGTAGTTGAAAGTGAAGTCGATGATGCGGAGTTTGCCATGGCTAAAAATCATTATAATTATTTTCAAGGCTTCTCCAGTTTACAGTTACCTGACAGTATTTAACTTAGGAAAGAGGCCATTTGCCAGGCTCGGCGATCAAATAAAAATCTCCGGCAGTTCATGCCGGAGACAGAAGGTAAATAGCATTCGCTTTATTTAGCCGCGTTATATTTCTTTGCGACCGCATCCCAGTTGACCACACCCCACCAGGCTTTGATGTACTCCGGGCGGCGGTTCTGGTATTTCAAGTAATAGGCATGTTCCCATACGTCCAATCCCAGGACGGGGGTATACCCATCCATGTAAGGACTGTCCTGGTTGGCGGTGGAGTACACTTTAAACTTACCCTTGTCATCTAAAACCAGCCAGGCCCACCCGGAACCAAAGCGCCCCGCGGCCGTGTCGCTGAAGGTTTTCTGAAAATCTTCGAACGTGCCAAAGCTTGAAGAGAGGGCGTTGGCTAAACTGCCCGAAGGCGTTTTGCTCCCGCCCGGGACGAGGATTTCCCAGAAGAAGGTGTGGTTAGCATGGCCACCTCCCTGGTTGCGAACTGCCGTACGCACGTTGTCTGGCAGGGAATTAATGGAGCGCAGCAAGCTTTCTACTGGACGATTTTGAAGTTCAGGGGTGTTTTCCAGCGCCTTGTTTAAGTTGTTAACATATCCGCCATGGTGCTTGTCGTGATGAATTTCCATCGTCATCGCATCGATGGCAGGCTCAAGAGCATTAAAAGCATAGGGTAGAGGAGGTAGTTCAAACATCGTTGGTGTTCCTTTCGTTGTAAATCTGTTTCTTTTATGACTATTATAATGATATATATCCACTATATCCAATCACCCTAAAGGATGAAGGTTTTGTCATCACCTCGGCCGGCGTTTAGCCTTAAGCCAGACCTTTTTGACCCCCTTGACGAGTATTCACCATGTTTCTATAATGGAATAAATCCTTCAAGAAATGACGGGAGTCCTGTCATTGTGGAGGATGAATTGAGGTTTTATACGGAGGTAGGATATGCACGATAATAAAGATGAACACCCGGAGTGGAAAGAAGCTCGCAGCCACATGAAGGCGGCTCGTAAAGCCCTGCGACATAGCGTTGAGGATTGGTTGCCGGCGGGCTTTATCCAACACCGGCGTGAAGCGCGCAAGGAAATGTTATTGGCCGTGCGCAGCCTGGTGAATGCGGCCATCGATCGGATGGAAGGGGAAAAAGGCGAAGAAGCCAAAGACTGAACGGCTATCGCTTGAATAAAGTCCAGATCAGGCTGAGACCTGCCGCCGCTCCTGTTGCCAGCGCTGGAACCGATTCGCCATCGTGGTGAAACGCAATAGCGCCCAAGAAAAAAGCAGTAAATAAAATCGCTCCCACCATTTTAGATTGTGTCCGTTCAAGGTGAGCGATTTTATCTTTAAGTTCAGGGGAATTAACCGTCAGTTTGCCCTGTTCGAGGCGGTTGAGCATCGCTTCCGTTTTTTGAGGCAGTGCAACCAGGGTACGCAGGATATCGCCTATTTCGTTGAGCACGGTTCCAAACCGGTTGCCCGACTCATCTTGAATCATTTTACCTGCGTAGGGGGCAATTTGGGTCCAGATATTAAATTCAGGGTTGAGCCCCGTACAGATGCCGCTCAATATCCCCAGGCAGCGTCCAAGTAAGATCAGGTTTTCTGGAACCTGAAAGGGCATTTCATACAGGAGGTTGCCGAATTCTTGGACAAACTCTTCGGCTTCGTCCTGCTTCATCGTCATCATTTCCGGCGTTGTTTTACCCCAGAATTTATCGAAGGCGCGGTCGCTGGCCCGGGAAATCAATTCTAAATCCGCCCCCGGCAGGAGGACATCCAGAATTTGATAAGCTTTGACCACCCGGTTGCTGTCTCGCAATCCGACCGCCAGCACCAGCTCCTGCAAGCCGTTAAAGAGCTTGGGGGTTACCTTGCCAACCATGCCAAAATCAACGAAGGTCAGGCGGAAATTGCTGCCATCCTGAGAGGCTGTTCCGGTTGGCATGACGAATAAATTGCCCGGATGGGGATCCGCGTGGAAAAAACGATCCTCGAAGATTTGGTGCAGATAAGACTGGAACAACCGGTTAGCCACCTGGCTGCGGTCAATCCCGGCAGCCTCGATGGCGGGATAATCGGTAATTTTGATCGCCTGGACATCCTCCAACGTCAGCACCCGGCGGCTGGTATGGCTCCAAATGACCCTGGGGACGCGTATGGTGCTATCACCCTTGAAGTTTTCGGCGAAGATCTCTGCGTTCTTCCCCTCGGCCAGGTAATCCATCTCCTCGTGGAGCGTGCGACTAAATTCCTCGATCAGCGCCGGAACGTTGGCCCGCCGCCGGATGGGCGGGTACTGTTGTAACCACCGGCCGACCACGCGGAGCGCGCTTAAGTCGATTTCGACGACTTTTTGTATATCCGGTCGCTGGACTTTGACCACTACATGCTGGAAAACAGGGGG
>JAJYIW010000222.1 GCA_021789855.1 Chloroflexota bacterium
CGATTGCGAGTGAAGCTTCTATGCCTTCAAACCTTTGGCCTTGTTCGTTTTTGAGTCTGGCTGGTTCTTTCGAATTTTGCCTTCTTCTCAACGTTCTTGGCTTCTGAACCACAGAGGCTTTCCAATTCCTCGGAACTCCCTGCACTATTATTATAGATCAGGTGGGGACGAGAGTCAACAAGTTAAGATTAGAAAATATTGTGGATTCGTGCCAGGAATTTAACCCAAACTTGATCTTGAGTGCTTGAAAGAAACCTGCGCTCCGGGTAAGATCAGCCTATGGCTGCTTTCCAGAACTTAAAATCCTCTCAGATGAGCGGCGACCAGCCTGGCGATAGCGAGGTGAATGCTCGCGCAAGGGCAACGAGCCAGCGTGGGCTAGAAAACTTCGAGGTTTTTTTTGAGGCTCACTGGCCGCGCATCTTGTCTATTTTGGATCGTCTGGTCGGTGATGCCGATGAAGCAGAGGACCTGGCCCTGGAAGCGTTTGAGAAGCTTTATGAGACCAGGGAACGGCTGGGAGCGGAGGATAATCCGGGAGGGTGGCTTTACCGGGCGGCCATGAACCTGGGGTTGAACGCGCTGCGCAGCCGCTACCGCCGGACCTGGTATGAGCGGTTAGCCGGGCGTTATGCCCTGGAGCAAGCCACACCGCTGGACCCAACCAGTGCAGCAGAGGCGTCGGAAGAGCGCCGCCAGGTTCAATGGGTGCTGGCAGAGCTTAAGCCTCGCTCGGCCCGGCTGCTGGTGCTGCATTCTGCTGGCCTGTCTTACCAGGAGCTGGCCGATGCTCTGCAGGTGGGGGTAAGCTCCATCGGTTCTCTATTGAACCGGGCTGAAAAAGAATTTGAAAAAAAATATCGCAACATCTATGGGAATCGTGAATGAACGTAAATGTTTCATCTTTAGCCATCAGCACCACCAGCCTGCGTAAGTGTTATGACGAGAAGGTAGCCGTGGCTGACCTGTCCTTATCTATCGGGCGAGGGGAAGTGTTTGGCTTCCTGGGCCCCAATGGCGCCGGCAAGACCACGGCCGTTAAAATGCTGTTGGGCCTGGTGACGCCAACCTCCGGCCAGGGCTACCTGCTGGGTCGCCCGCTGGGTGACCAGGCTTCCCGAGCCAAAGTGGGCTTTTTACCCGAGCATTTTCGTTTCCATGATTGGCTGACTGCCAACGAATTTCTGACCTTGCATGCTGAGCTGTATCGTATCCCCTCAGCCGATCGCCAGGCGAAAATCAAAAAATTGTTAGACCTGGTCGAGTTAACGCCTTTTGCTGGCCAGACCCTGCGCACTTTTTCGAAAGGAATGCTCCAACGGATTGGGCTGGCCCAGGCCCTGCTCAATGACCCCGACCTGGTCATCCTGGATGAACCCACGTCGGGCCTGGACCCTGTGGGCCGGCTGCTGGTGCGCGACATCATCCACCAGTTGCGCGAGCGCGGGGCCGCCGTGTTCCTCAATTCTCACCTGCTCAGCGAGGTGGAAATTACCTGCGACCGGGTGGCGTTTATCAAGCATGGCGTCGTGATCCAGACCCATTCCCTGCGCGATCTCATGCAAGGTGAGCTGACCCTGGAAGTGAAGGCCCGGCCACTGGCCCCTGAGCTGGTCAACGGCCTCAGCGCCTGGGGGCGCCAGGTGCGCCAGGACGGCGAACGGGTGACCATGACCCTGGAGAGCGAAGGCCAGATCCCGGTGATCAATCACTATCTTTTGGATCACGGCGCGGAGGTCTTCGCGCTGTATCCGCATAAAATTTCCCTGGAAGATCTGTTTATCCAGGTGGTCGGGACGGATGGAGGGCTGTGATGGCGGTTTGGGTGATGGCGCGGTTAACGTTTCGTGAGGCTGCCCGGCGGAAGATACTGCTGGCAGCATTGGTTTTTGGCGGGTTGTTCCTGGTCATTTATGCTGTGGGCTTTTATTTAATCCGCCAGGAGTACGATAAAACCCTCTTCTCTTCCCAGCGATTTCTCATCATCAGTGAAATGTCCAATTTCCTGGTGATGGCTGGCTTATACACAGTAAATTTCCTGACCGTGATGATGACCGTCCTGACGTCGGTGGATACCCTGTCTGGCGAGATCTCCTCTGGCACGATTCACACGCTTTTATCGAAACCTGTTAAGCGCTGGCAGATCCTGGCCGGGAAATGGCTGGGATTTGTGGGGTTACTGACGCTTTACCTGCTGATGATGGCTGGCGGGGTGGTGCTTTCGGTATCCATTATCACCGGTTACGCCCCGCCCAACTTGCTGGCTGGCTTTGCATTGATGTGGCTGACCTGCTTGCTGCTTCTGAGCGTCTCCTTACTGGGCGGCAGCCTGTTTTCCACCCTGGCCAACGGTGTGATGGTGTTCGGGCTGTTTGGGGTCAGCTTTATCGGTGGCTGGATCGAGCAATTTGGCGCATTGATGAAAAACCAGACCGCGATCAACATCGGCATTATCTCCAGCCTGATTTTTCCCTCCGAATCGCTCTGGCGGCGCGCGGCTTACGAGATGCAATCGCCGCTATCCGGCGCCTTAGGCGGCGCCACACCTTTCTCATCCATCTCCGTGCCCAGCCTCTTGATGATTGGTTACGCAGTGTTCTATACGATAGCCTCGCTGTTCCTGGCTATACGGGCTTTTAACCGCCGAGATTTGTAAACATGGCACCTGCCCCAACCCTAATTGCCCATCGCGGCGCGTGCAACCTGGCGCCTGAAAACACCCTGGCGGCGTTTGAGCTGGCAGCCACCCTGGGCGCCGGCGGGCTTGAAACCGACATCCAGATCAGCCTGGACGGCGTGCCGTTCCTGATGCACGATACGACCCTGGGCCGCACAACGAATGTCCACCAGCTTTACCCCGAACGGACGCGCCAATCGGCGTCGCGCTTTACCTGGCGCGAGCTGCAGCGCCTGGATGCGGGGGCCTGGTTTGACCGGCGCGGCCCGATCGAGCCAGGCCAGGGCAGGCAGCTTCGCTATGCCGGGGAACGGATTCCACAGCTTGCCGATGTGCTGGAAGTGGCGCGGCGGGCTGGCCTGGTTTTCATTTTTGACCTCAGAAAGCCGCCGGCTGGCCACCCCTACCAGCGAGAATACTTTGATCTCGTTTACAAAGTGATTAAGGCGGCGCGGATCGATGAGCAGGTGTGGTACCTGGCCAATCCACGCCGCGCCGCCTGGTTACGGAATGCCGCTCCGGCCATGCGCCGGGTGGCCGGGGCCGATGGTCACCACCCACCCGATGCCCAAGGACTGGTGAAGCGAGGTTACCAGGCAGTCAACATCGACCTGGCGGCGCCGGGCGAGGCGATTGCCGCTTATCGCCAGGCCGGCCTGTGGGTCAACGTGTACGTGGTGGATGACCCGGACATCGCCCAGGCGCTGGTTGCCGATGGGGTCACTTCGCTGACGACCAACAATCTCCCGGAGATGGTGCCCTGGGCCGCGCGCCAGGGGACTTGAGCGGACTGGATGGCTGCCAGGTTAAGCGGTGGTCACTGCGTTGTGGTGATGAATGGCTTCCTGGCTTTCTGGCACAATTGCTTAACCAGCTTGCGTCCCGACATCACCGCGGTCGGGAGGCCGCCGCCAGGTTCAACCCACTGGCCGACCATGTAAAAGTGTTTTAGCCCGGGCAGCGTTTTATCCATTCCCTTGCCAAACGCCATCTTCATCGTTTTCTCGGTAACCATCCAGCCCTCAATCGATCCCTGCCAGTTGCCGGTGTAGCGTTCGGTTGTCAGAGGCGTGGCGACATCCACCACCTCAATCTGCCCGGCGATGCCCGGGAAGCGCTTCTCCAGCCGGTCGATCACCTGGACGGCAATGGCTTTTTTCTCCGATTCGTAGCGCTCGGTATCCCCGGCGATGGCTTTCCAGTAGGCATAATTGGAATCAAACAGCACCTGCAGCACGGTTTTGCCCGCCGGCGCCAGGGTCGGGTCAAAATGGTATATTTTGTAGCCCAGGCGAGTCCGTTCTGTTCCTGAAACGTTAATGGGTTGTTCCAGGGGAAAACTGACTGAGGCGGGCGCATGACTCATATCGCGGTTTATCCCCAGGGATACCTGGACAATGGGCTGAAAGATGGGGAACGTATCGTAGTAGCCGCGGATGGTGTCGTTGAGGTACTTGCCATCGAGCATATCAAAAATGGTCGCGTGCCCATCGGCGGCTGAAACCACCCATGCCGCGCGGTGTTCGCTGCCGTCGCTCAGGCGGATGCCCGCGGCTGTGTCGTTTTCAACTAAGATCTTCTCCACTCTCGCGTGGTATTCAATCTTGCCGCCCAGCGCCAGGTAGCGCTGCTCGATGGTTTTGGCAAATTCCAGCGAGCCGCCGATGGGGTAACCCGCGTTACGATTGGTCATCCAGGACAGCATGAACATCAACCCGACGATGGGAAAATCTTCTCCGGCGACCAGGGGTAAAGCCCGGCGTAAAAAAGGACTTTTCAGCCTGGCTACGAAATCCTTCATGGTGACCTTGCCCCACTTGAACCAGACCGGCGCGGCTGGTAGGAATGACGTGGCGGACTTAACGCCCGCCAGCGGGTCTCCCGGTGTGTCCAGCGGTAGGTCCATGCTGGCCAGGCTGCGAATGCCAGCGGTCAGCTCTTTCACCGGCTTGAGGTCCTCTGGCGCCAGGTCGATCATGGCTTTCTCGAAGCGATCGACATCGGTATAGACGATTAAACATTGACCGTCGACCTCCACCCGCAGGTATTCTTCCGGGTCATAGATAGTTTTCCCTTCCAAGGCTCTTACTTCCTGCCAGGGGACGTGCGAGCTGGAGGCCGGGTTGGTCCCCACCAGCCATTGGATGCACCCGTCAAAGGTATACCCTTTACGGCTCCAGGAGGTGCACAGCCCGCCAGGCAGGCTGCCCATCTCATAAATTTGGGTGTCAAAGCCATTCATCCGGGCATAGATACCCGTGGACAGGCCGGCAATACCTGCGCCAATGATAATCATCGTTGGTTCAGTTTTCATAAGATTCCCTGTAGAACTGGTTTATCAGGTATACGTGAAAATAGGCGCAAGGTTGCGCGGTTGATTACGCCAGCTTCCAGGCGCGGGAGGCTCGCAATACCGGTTCAGCGCTGCCAGTTTCGTATTCCATCACACCTTCCACTACGAGAGGCGTGTTGCTGGATAAGATGGCCTGGCTGCGACGGTAGGCATCCGGGAAGAAGACCACGTCCAACATCCCTTCCAGGTCTTCGAGGGTGAGATAGGCCATGCTCTCGCCCCGCGAGGTGCGGGTTCGGTGCATTGTCTGGCGCACGCCGGCCACACGCACGGTTTCTCCAGAGTGGGCGACCGCATCCACGATAGGGATAGCGCC
>JAJYIW010000223.1 GCA_021789855.1 Chloroflexota bacterium
GATGGTGGGTTCTTCCTCGGCGGATATCCGTTGTGAAGAGGGGTTTACCATCATTGGCG
The DNA here is from genome assembly GCA_021789855.1 of Chloroflexota bacterium. GTDB lineage: Bacteria > Chloroflexota > Anaerolineae > Anaerolineales > Anaerolineaceae > JAJYIW01. The sequence continues at coordinate 60 of JAJYIW010000223.1, forward strand.
ACCAGAAACAGGCGATTCTCGATCGTGTTTTCGTCTGCCCGGTGGATGTCGAATGAGCATATTTTTTTGATCGGCTGATTCCGCGGCCAACACTCATATCAACAATACCCACGGGGGAGCATGGGTAAAGCGAAATCAGGAGGCTGAGTTGAGCACAGAACCAGTGGCAGGAAAAGAAAGCAACCTCACTGGACTTCCACATCATAGTAGAATTTTCTCATCCCTCCTCCCATTCGAAGGAGCGCTGCCCCGTGCACACCCGCACCTGGAAAGACTATCTGCTTACCGACACGGCCATCCTGGTCTGGATGGCCGTGGCATCGATCCTCCTCCATTGCCTGGTCAACAACCAGTATGGCTTCCACCGCGATGAGCTCAACTTTATCGTAGATGGGCGCCACCTGGCCTGGGGATACGTCGATTGTCCACCTTTTACCCCCTTTGTCGCCCATATCGCCGAGATGCTGTTCGGCATATCCCCGGTTGGATTCCGCTTCTTCCCGGCTGTGTCGCAAGGTCTGGTCCTGATCCTGACCGGGCTGATGGTTCGGCGCATGGGTGGAAATCGCTGGGCGCAGGTCATTGCTGCTGGTGGCGCCCTCATATCGGGGGTATCGCTATCTCAGGGCAGCATCTTCATGTACGTCTCCTTCGATTTCCTTTGGTGGGTCCTGGTGGCGTATGGCGTGATCAGCCTGCTGAAAACCAGGGACGCCCGTTGGTGGCTGGCGATTGGCGCAGCCATCGGCCTGGGCATGATGACCAAGCTCACCATGGGTTTCCTGGTCGCTGGCCTGGTCGCCGGTGTGCTGTTCACCCCGGCTCGCCGTTACCTGAAAAGCCCCTGGTTATGGGCTGGCGTGGCCGTCGCGCTGCTCATCTTTCTTCCCAACTTGCTCTGGATGGCGCAACACGACTTCATTTCATTGCAAAAACTCTCCGCCGCGCATGCCCGTGACGTAGGGAATGGGTATTACAAATGGTTCCTCATCGACCAGCTTTATTCTGCCGCCAACCCCTCGTCCATTTACCTGTGGGTTTTAGGATTGTATTTCTTCTGGCGCAGCGCCAGCGAGCCCAATTACCGCCCCCTGGTCTGGATGTATGCGGTGCCTATGGTCGGATTCCTGGCCTTGCAAGGGCGTGGTTATTACCTGGCTCCCGCCTACCCCATGTTGATCGCCGGCGGTGCTTACACCATCGGCGAGCGGGTGCGCGACCTGGCTCCAGACCAACGCAGTGCCCGGTATTCCTGGCTTTATTACAGCCTGGTCATCGGTGGGCTGTGCGCAGCTTTTTTTTCAATCCCGGCTGCTCCCTTAAATTCGGCTTGGTGGAAATTGGCTGACAACAACCACCATCTCTACCGTGAAGAAGTCGGCTGGCCCGAGATGGTCAAGACCGTGGCGGGCATCCGCGATGCCGTTCCGCTTGAAGAGCGCCCCCGCCTGGGCATCCTGGCAGGCAACTATGGCGAAGCCGGGGCGGTCGACGTTTACGGCCCCGCATACAACCTGCCGCACGCCATCAGTGGCATTGATTCCTTCTGGTTATGGGGTTATGGCAACCCTCCGCCCGAGACCGTCATCGTCCTGGGCCTGGCGCCATCCTATGCTTATTCGCTTTTCGAAACCTGCTCCATTGCCGGCACAACCGCTAACCCGTATGGCATTCAAAACGAGGAAAGCCAGTACCACCCCGATATCCTGCTTTGCCGCCATTTACGCCAGCCCTGGGAACAGTTCTGGAAGAATTTCCATTATTTTGGCTGAATGGCCAGCGGCCGGTTATGGCCTGACTGTTGGCGGCACCCTGCCCCCTATGAGGGGATTCTGTGGCAGGGGTATCCAGCCAACGTGCGCCAATATACGGTCCTTTTTTTTATACTTTTCAGGCGCTGCTTTCCATAGCCACTCCTCGCAACCGCTGCACATCGCGGATTGGAGGAGCGCCAAAGAGGCTTTTGTACTCCCGATTGAAGTGAGCGGGGTCATGATATCCCAGGCGATAGGCGACACTGGCCGCGTCGAGGTTTTCGCTTAGCATCAGCCTGCGGGCTTCCTGGAGCCGTAGCTGCTTCTGGAATTGTAACGGGCTCATCGCCGTAACAGCCTTGAACTGGTGCTCCAGTCCAGAGATGCTCATGCCCACCTCGCGTGCAAGATCTTCAATGCGCAGGGGCTGGTCAAAGTTTTGCCGGAGGTATTTGACCACTTTCGTGATGGGGGACGTATAGCCGCTAAGGACTGCCAGATGATAAAGCCGGGCGCCTTGCTTTCCCGTCAAAAGCAGGTAAATGATTTCCCGCACGATCAGTGGCATAAGGATAGGCGCCCTGGCTGGCGAATGGATTAGCCGGGCGAGCCGGACAACGGCATCCTGCAAGTTCACATCCAATGGACTGACGTCCATCGCTCTCACATCCTCACGAGTTGGAGACGCAGCTTGCCCGGCATCAACCATAACCGCGCTGACGAGGTCGGGAGGAAGGGTCAAACGCAAGCTGAGGTATGGCCGCTCTTGGGAGGCTTCTAAGACCTGAGCGGCGTGAGGCAGATCGACTGTGACGATCAAGTAATGAAAAGGATCGTACCGGTAGTGGTCATTTTTAAGCAAGATCTCCTTGCTCCCCTGGGCAACCACGCACAATGACGGCTCGAACACACTATGTAAATTCTCCAGAGGCCTGGAGGAGCGGGATAGGTAAAGTCCTTCCAGCGGTTGGACAGTCCCATCTTCGCGGGCGGTCAACGCGATCCGCTCAACCAGTTCCTCGCGGTTGGCCTGCATCCGTTGCGCCTCACGCTCTGCCTGCTGGTGATTGATCATATCCATAAAAACCTCTTTCCCATGTTCTCTCATATCCATCGATCATCTTTGCAGAATTATACAATCATTTCCCGAAATTATCCTACCCGGTCACGACCAGCGTGCCTATAATACTTTTCAGGCAGAGAATATGTTGCTCTGCTTTCATGGTCGAGTGAAACTTATTAAAAATGATAAAGGAGATATACCTTGAAAGGAACCATGCTTTACGGCCCACGGGATGTGCGTTTCGAAGAACGCCCCGACCCGTCCATAATCGAGCCGACCGACGCCATCATCCAATTGTCGGCCGCCTGCGTATGTGGCTCTGACCTCTGGCCCTATCGCGGCATCGACCCGGTGAGGCAGCCGGTGCCGATGGGCCACGAGTACGTCGGCATCGTGGAGGAGGTCGGCAGCGCGGTAAGGAACATCAAGCCTGGCCAGTTCGTGGTCGGCTCGTTCTTCGCGTCGGATAATACCTGCGAGATTTGCCGGTCAGGCTACCAATCGGCCTGCATCCACCGGCAGCCCGGCGCCCCCACCGGCGCACAGGCGGAATACGCCCGAATCCCGCTCGCCGATGGCACCCTGGTCGCGACGCCAGGCCTGCCATCCGCCGATCTGATCCCCAGCCTGCTGTCAGCCTCCGATGTGTTCGGTACGGGCTGGTTTGCCGCCGATGCGGCCACGGCCGGCCCTGGCAAGACGGTGGCGGTGGTCGGCGATGGCGCGGTGGGCCTCTGCGCAGTGATTGCGGCCAGGCAGATGGGCGCCGAGCGCATCATCGCGATGAGCCGCCACTCGGACCGGCAAAAGCTCGCGCTGGAGTTCGGCGCAACCGACATTGTCACCGAACGCGGCGACGAGGGCGTAGCGAAGATCAAAGAGCTCACCGGCGGGCTGGGCGCGCACTCGGTCATTGAGGCGGTTGGTACCCAGGAGTCGATGATGCAGGCCATCCACTCCACCCGGCCCGGAGGGCATGTTGGGTTCGTCGGTGTGCTCCACGGTGTTGAAATCCCAGGGGCGCCGTATTTCTTCTCGCATGTGCACCTGCACGGCGGCCCCGCTCCCGTTCGCCGCTACCTGCCCGAGTTGATCGACCTGATCTGGAACCGCAAGATCAACCCCGGCAAGGTCTTCGACCTGACCCTGCCCCTGGCTCAGGTGGCGGAGGGCTACCGCGCTATGGATGAACGCCGCGCGATCAAGGCGCTGCTGCGCCCGTGAGGTGCCAGCCCGTGACGCCATGGACATACGTAACTTTATCAGCGCCTTTGCACTCCCAGGAAATCCTGCCATGGCCCTGATTATCGTCGTTGCGGTACTCAATTGATGCGCCGGACAAGAGAATGTTTATGCCAACCATTGTGATTGAATTTGAGAACTGTCAACCATATTGAATACTGGGAATAGAAAGAGAGGAACATACCATGCAATACGCTCGCTTCGGAAACACTGGCCTGAAAGTGTCGCGCATCTGCCTGGGCTGCATGAGCTACGGGCAGCCAGGCAAGGGAAATGAGTGGGCGCTGGATGAAGACCAGAGCCGGCCCTATATCCAACGCGCGCTGGAGCTGGGGATCAACTTTTTTGATACGGCTGATGTCTACTCAGGCGGCATGAGCGAAACCGTGACCGGCCGCGCACTGCGGGATTTCGCTGCGTCCCGCGATGAGGTGGTGATTGCCACCAAGGTGCACTTCCCGACCGGGCCAGGGCCGAACGACCGGGGGCTGTCGCGTAAACATATCCTCGCCTCGATTGACGCCAGCCTCAAGCGCCTGGGCATGGATTACGTGGATCTCTACCAGATCCACCGCTGGGATTATGAAACGCCGATTGAGGAGACCATGGATGCCCTCAACGATGTGGTGCGGGCCGGCAAAGCGCGCTACATCGGCGCATCCGCGATGTATGCCTGGCAGTTCGCCAAAGCTCAGTACACCGCGGAGCGGCACGGCTGGACCCGCTTTGTGTCCATGCAGCCGCATTACAACCTGATTTACCGCGAGGACGAACGGGAAATGCTGCCGCTCTGCCAGGATCAGCACATTGCCGTCATTCCTTTTTCACCACTGGCGCGCGGGTGGCTAACCCGTAAACCAACTCAAGAGCAACAAGCGACCCTCCGCGCTCAATCCGATGCGCTCACCAAAGCGCGGTATGCGCAGGAAGACAATGTCGCCATCGTCCAACGGGTCAGTGCGGTGGCCGAAGCGCGGGGACTCCCGATGGCCCAGGTGGCTCTCGCCTGGGCGCTCGCTAAACCGGTTGTCACCGCCCCGATCATAGGCGCAACCAAACCCCACCACCTGGAAGATGCTATCGCCGCCCTCTCGGTCAAGCTCACCCCAGACGATATCCAGCAGCTGGAAGAGGCCTACCATCCCCACCTTGTGATTGGCTTTTCGTAATCGTATGGCGTGACCGCCGAAGGCCGGGCGGCTATTTTCTCAAGAAGGGC
>JAJYIW010000020.1 GCA_021789855.1 Chloroflexota bacterium
GCGATCGATCCCTATCCCCTGAACTCGAGGTATTGATTCCTATGAGAATACGTTCCATCAGCGCCTTTGTCAACCCTGGCTGGCCCGTCAATGCACAGGCGCTGGCCCAGGCAGGTCAATTGATCCGGTTGGCGCGCCCGCGTTTAACCTCCGCCGGGTTTGAGGTGCAATCCACCCGCCTGGCCACGGTGCCTTTCTCCGATCTGGTAGAGCCAGCTCATAGCCTTGACCTTGCCACCTCGCTGGAAACCATGTCCCAGGAAAACGGCTTCGATTACGTGGCACTGGGGCCCGCCCGCCCCAACCGCCTGGGGAGCTACCCGGTGATCCCCGACATCCTGGCGGCTACCCAATCCGTCTTTGTCACCGGTGAAATGACCTCCAGCCAGGGCATTTCGTTGCCGGCCGTGCACGCCTGCAGCCAGGTGATTCACCGGGCCGCCAGGCTCTTGCCAGATGGGTTTGCGAACCTGCGCTTTGCCGCCCTGGCCAACGTCCCACCGGGCGCGCCCTTTTTCCCATCAGCGTATGCGTCCGAGGACGAGCCAGGTTTTGCCCTGGCCATCGAGGCAGCCGATCTGGCCGTGGCCGCTTTCACCGGCGCCGCCAGCATCGCTGAAGCGCGCGACCGCCTGCGCGCCAGCATCGAATCGGCCGCGGCGATCCTGGTAAAAGTCTCCGAGTCGTTGTCCCAGGAGGCAGGCATGCAGTTTTTGGGCCTGGATTTTACCCTGGCGCCTTACCCGGAAAAAGAACGCTCCACCGGCACCGCCCTCGAGCGGGTCGGCGTGCCCGCGATTGGGTTGGCCGGCAGCCTGGCGGCGGCTGCCATCCTGGCCGAAGCCCTCGATCGGGCGGAGTATCCCCGCACCGGTTTTAACGGCCTGATGCTTCCCATCCTGGAGGATTACACCCTGGCGCAACGAGCTGCCCAGGGAATCTTATCCATGAACGATCTCTTGCTTTACTCCACCGTGTGTGGCACCGGATTGGACACCATCCCCCTGCCAGGTGACGCCCGCGAAGATCAATTATCGGCTATCCTCCTGGATGTGGCAGCGCTGGCGACCCGTTTGAATAAGCCGCTGACGGCCCGGTTAATGCCAATCCCCGGGAAAGCCTCCGGCGACATGACCTCGTTTACATTCTCTTATTTCGCCAACACGCGCATTCTCCCCCTGACAGCTACAGCCCTGGAAGGAGTGTTGGCAGGCGATGAGACCTTCAGCCTGAAACCGCGTAACAGTCACTGACCGGCGGGATGGCCTTCGGAGTCTGTCGCAGGCTTCCAATAAGTTGCCCCATTGGACTCCCTGGCCAACAGGTGCGCCGAAATTAATTCGCGTCGTAAGCTGGCCGTATCCTCGTGGAACCGCGACAGGATCGCGTTGACCTGTTTTTCGGAGTAGAGCCTCCCAGGCTCAAAATCGTCGCTGATGCGGCGTAAGATCACCTGCAACTTTTTCTGCTGCGAGGGGATGGTTTTCAGCCGGCCATCCTCCAGCAAGTAGTCCGACAGCACCTTCCGGTCAAAAGCCTTCACGTCCGCATTCTCTGCCAGCGCCGGCAGACTCTCTCGAGATAAAAGCCGCCGCGCCCTGGCTTCAATCTGATCCGTATTGAGCCGATAAATGCTGTAGTAACTGCTGGCTTCAGCGCTAACCAAGCCAGCTTCTGCCAGCCGGGCCAGGTGATGCGAGACGGTCGATGGCCCCAAGTTTAAAATGGCCGATAATTGCTCAACGGTCGAGGGCTGCTGCGCCAGGAGGCCCACGATCTTCAATCGATTGGCATCCGCCAGCGCTTTGAAAAAAGTAAGTAGCTCAACGGTTTCTGTTTCCATAAAAAAGTTCCTGTAAAATTGGTTCGATATTCATCAAATCAATTCTACAGGAACAGGACTAAACTGTCAAGCCAAAAATGGCGTGTTTATTTACGCACTAATTTTCCCGGCGCAAGGGGTGTGCCAAGTAAGGGCAGCAACCAGTGATCGACCCCAATCCAACCCGCGGTCTTCCAGGCCATAACCAGCCAGGTCGCGAACACAAACATGAAAGGATTCGTGCTGACGGTGCCCGCCAACAAGTAGTTGACATTCATAAAGCCGCCGAAGAAGGCTGCAATGCCGGTAAAGATGCCCAGGATCAGGCCAACCCCCACCAAAAATTCACCGAACGATATGACGTAGCTCCACACAGGCAAAGCAGGCTGGACAAAGGTCTGCAAAAACCAGGCATACCAGGTTTGCACGGCTGGATGGGCGCCGCTGGTTTGTTTTAATGCATTTGCAATGAAACCGGTCAGGCCTGTCCCAGCTTTGGCCCCAACCCAGGCCGGGTTAGTGATTTTTTCCCAACCAGCTAAAACCCATTCGTAACCCAGATACAGGCGGACGATCAACCATAACCAGGATAAACGGATGTCCCCAAACAGGAACTTGGCTACTGGAGCTTCTTCCATCACCGTATACGAAACTGCTTTTTGCTGATTATTGGCAGCGCTCATTGTACAAACTCCTCCAATTCAAAAAAGATATGATCTTCCGGTTTTGACATTGTTGATCATATCACAAATAAGCTATTTGAAAAGGTATAAAATGGGAAATAAATATTAAATATATTTAATGTCTTGATTTACCGATCACTGGTTTGTCAAGGAGTTTTCCGGGTTTCTTGCAAGGAAAAGAGGCATTCATCAACGCACCTGCTTGAATTTGATCAATATCAGATTCTTCGAGCAGTCGCTGGTGGTGTTGAAATAAATCTTTTCCGAGAGGGGTAACCCAGCCTGGTCGAGAAGCTGCACCCACAGGGTCTGCTTCGAGGCAATAGGCTTATCCGCCAGGGTAAATTCATAGCCCGCTGGTCCATATTCCAGAGCCGTGCCTGTCAGGCTAAGCAAGTCCAGGTATTTATCCCCCAGCACGCCGCTTAACTGGATCGTCACCCCGACGATAGGCGCGTTGCTCAGATCCATCACCTGCCCGCCCACCCCCATCCAGGAACAATCGCTGTCAGGGTGGGTGATAACGCTGGCCACGGCTACCGGAGTGCCGGCCAGCTCATACGGCATATTGGCCTTAATCGTCGGGGAAATCGTCGAAGAGGGTGTAACCGGCGTGGAAGTACCCGGCGTGCGGGGGATGGCATATTCCGTGGGGGTGGCCGTTTCAGGACGCGGGGTGTTGGTCAGCGTGGGCAGCGGCGAAGCCGTCACCGTCCAGGTAGGAGGAAACTCAACCAGCGGCGTTGGAGAGGGGAATGGGGTGGGCAATACATAAGCTGCCGGTAGGGGGGCGGGAGGAAATAGATTGATGGGAGATTCTGGATCCTGATAAATGAGGACAAAATAACCCACCATGAGGACGATCCCCAGTATCACCAGGCCCGTTAAAAGATTCCAGATGGATCCACTCCCCCTGGGCGTTTTTTTCGTCTCACCTTCGCTTTGCGGTATCATCGGTTCTCCAACGAACAAAATTAAGCTGCAGTTATGGATTCAGGTAGGTTTCCACCTTGCTTTGGGCTCGCGCATTCTCCAGCCACTTTTGGAGGGCCTGCTTTTGTAAGAAAGCCCGCGTTTGAGGCGTCAATGGATGTTGGGGATCGCGCGCGATGACCTGGATAATATGGTATCCAACCTTGCTTTTTATAATGCCTGAAATTTTGCCGGGTTGGAGTGAGAAGGCCGCCTGATCGACTTCAGGAATGGTCAGAAAGCCCTGTGGGAACCAGTCCAGGTCTCCACCATTAACCGGATCATATCTTACTGCCAGCGTTGCAAAATCCGCACCAGATTGGAGCTTCTGCAGGATAATTTCAGCGTCCGTTTCGTTGTAGACCAGGATCTGCCGGACGTGTACCTGGTCAGCGGTCTCAGGCACCTTGGACAGGATCTGGTCACGTTGCCAGGCCACCTGGATGGATTGCACCAGAGATTGGCGAAAACCGGCGTCGGTATAGCTGTGCTGGTTTTCCCAATCCGATAGGGCCTGCTTGCTCCCCAGCTGGGTCACCAGTTGTGCTATTTGCGTCTGTACATCCTGGTCGGTCACCAGGTGGCCCGCCTTTACCGCCGCCTGGGCTAAAAGCAGGTTATCGACCATATCATTGAGCACCAGCGTCTGCTGGTCTTGAGCCGATAAGGGCGTCACGCCGCTGGCTTTGGGAGCTGCCTGGTAACGCGCCAGTTCTGCCTTGAAATCGGCCAGGGTAATCCCTTCGCCGTTAACGCTGGCAGCCAGTGGTTCGGATGTGAGGGTCATGGTCGGTAGAACCACGGCCGTCGCCTGCTTCGTCCCGGTCGCCAGAGGCCCGCCTGCCGTATTTGAGCCAGTGACGGTGAGGGAAGGCGAGGCATGAGCCGGGGTGGGCGTAGGCTGGCCCTTACAGGCTGTCACGAAAACCAGGACCAACAGTAGCCCCAACCCTGCTCGAATATTGACATTTTTAAAGTGTAGGAAAAACATAGCCGTGATTATAACCTCGCTTCACGTCTACCGTCAAACCCGTTTAAAAAAAACATCCCGAATTTAATCTTATTCGGGATGTTTTTGACGAACTTAAACCTTATTCCAGAAGTACTTACGATTTAGTATTCAGGCGGAGGCGGTGCAGCGGGCCTTTCCTTCTCAGGAACGTCGGTGATCAAAGCCTCGGTGGTCAGGATCATCGCCGCGATAGACGCTGCATTTTCCAGAGCGCCGCGGGTCACTTTAGCGGGATCGATCACGCCGCCCTTGACCATGTCGCCGTACTCTTCGGTCAGCACATCATAGCCAATCCGCTGGTTCTTCTTGCTCTTTTGTTGCTGGCGCACGCTCTCGACGATCACAGAGCCGTCTTTCCCGGCATTCTCAGCGATTTTGCGCATGGGAACTTCCAGGGCCTTGCGAACGATATTCAGGCCAATCTGCTCATCTTCATTAGCCTGTTTCTGGCCTTCCAACGAAGCAATGGCGTTAAGCAGGGCCACGCCGCCGCCAGGAACAATCCCTTCTTCCACGGCTGCACGTGTAGCGGACAGGGCGTCTTCGACGCGGTGTTTCTTTTCTTTCAGCTCAGTTTCAGTCGCAGCGCCAACCCGGATGATAGCTACGCCGCCGGAAAGCTTCGCCAGGCGTTCCTGGAGTTTTTCGCGGTCGTAATCGCTGGTGGTATTGTCAATCTCGACCCGAATCTGCTCGATGCGGCCCTTGATTGCGGCAGAATCACCCTTGCCGCCGACGATAGTGGTGTTGTCTTTATCCGTTTCGACCTTCTCGGCGCGGCCCAGGTCGCCCAGAACAACGGTCTCGAGCTTGCGGCCGGTTTCATCGGAGATGACGGTGCCGCCGGTCAGGGTGGCGATATCCTGCAGCATGGCCTTGCGGCGATCGCCAAAACCAGGCGCCTTGACCGCTACCACGTTCAGCATGCCGCGCAGCTTGTTGAGCACCAGTGTCGCCAGGGCTTCACCATCGATGTCTTCAGCGATGATCAACAAATCGCGTTTACCTACCTGGACCAGCTTCTCCAGGATCGGGACGATATCCGCCGCGGCAGAGATTTTCTTATCGTGGATCAGGATATACGGCTCGCTGATGACGGCTTCCATGTGCTCATTATCCGTCACGAAATAGGAGGAGATATAACCGCGGTCGAACTGCATCCCTTCTACATACTCGGTCTCGAATTCAAGGCCTTTAGATTCCTCAACCGTGATGACGCCATCTTTGCCAACTTTATCCATCACTTCAGCGATCAGGCTGCCAATGGTGCGGTCCTGGGCAGAGATCGTGGCAACATTGCTGATTTCATCTTTGGTCGTGATGACAATGGCCTGTTTCTTAATGTTTTCGGCCACGATCTTGGAAGCGGCTTCGATGCCGTGCTTCAGCAGCATGGGATTGGCGCCAGCCGCCAGGTTTTTAAGGCCTTCGCTTACAATGGCGTGAGCCAGAACGGTAGAGGTGGTGGTGCCATCGCCAGCGATATCATTCGTCTTGGTAGCCGCCTCTTTCAAAAGCTGAGCGCCCATATTCTCAAAGGGGTCCTCAAGCTCAATTTCCTTGGCAACTGTCACGCCATCGTGGGTGATGGTCGGTGAACCGAACTTGCGATCGAGGGCCACGTTGCGGCCCTTAGGCCCAAGGGTGGTCGCGACCGCGTTGGCCACGATATCAATACCATTCTTCAGGCGCCGTCGCGCCTCATCGGAGAAAACCAGTTGTTTAGCTCCCATAATTAATAAACTCCTTCTTGTTGTGTGATAATTTACTTGCCCAAAATAGCAAGAATGTCCGACTCACGGAGGATCAACAATTTCTTGTTATCCACCTTGATTTCAGTGCCAGAATACTTCGCGAACAGCACGACGTCGCCTACAGCTACATCCAGGGGAATCCGTTCGCCTTTATCATTGCGGTCGCCCGGCCCAATGGATAACACGTTACCTTTTTGTGGTTTCTCCTTAGCAGTTTCGGGTAAGACAATCCCACCAGCCGTCACTTCTTCTTGCTCAATGGGCTCGATCACAACCCGGTTACCTAAGGGTCTTAATGAGAATGCCATGCTAATCCTCCTGATCAAACGATGAACTAAATTATTTTTTTACCGCTGGTGAAAACCTTACCTTACAGTGTAAAATTCGGTGTTCGCTTGCGGTAACACCTGATAAGACTCTGGGGCGTTAGCACTCTCATACCATGAGTGCTAACACGCTTCGTATAATACCTGCCTTTCAAATAGAAGTCAAGGGGAATAGTTAAATTCTTATAAACTTCTTACATTTTGAGCCAGGCGATTATTGCCCACTACAAATCGACTGGCTGGCCTTAACGATGCCCATGATGGTCGAATTGGACGCATAGGCTGCCTGGACTTTAGCCAGCACCTGCAGAGCCTGGGTGCAATAGTTATCCACGCCTGAGCGGTGCATGGCCGCCAGGATCGACCCATAGGAGTAGTAATAACCTACGGTATTGTCGGTTAATGGCATCCCCTTGATCACCACGGGTGGATCCACCGTATTATCACACTGGCGCACATCACAGCTCTGCGTGGCATTACATCCATTGATCGCGCAGTCAAACGCGGGTAAAGCGCTTTCGTAATTGCGCGCCTTGATATAGATCATTCCCAACTGGCCATAGACATCCGGCGAGGTGGGATTCAAGGAAATCGCTTTTTTAACATTACGAACCGCAACCAACGGCTGCCCTTGCTGAGCATACGTGTTGGCAATGGCCAGGTAAGGGATCGGGTCGTTAATCCCAAGCTGGGCGTTGGTTTTGGCCGCCTTGTCAAAATAAGACAGGGCGTCATCATAACGCTGCATGCTGCGGTAAATTTTCCCGATAGAGATATAGAGAAAGGTCAGGTTAGGCATGATGGCAGACGCCGCCTGGTACTCCTTGATCGCCAGGCTGTAATCGCCATAGCTTTCGTAAACGTAGGCGTTAATCCGCCGCACGTCCATCGAATTGGGGTCCCGCGTCACGGCTTCCTGGCTATATTGTTGAGCCAGCGTCCACTTTTGCTCATCCACCAGGATTTCAGCGTAATAGGCCAGGGCCAGCGGATTGGTCTCATCGAGGTGGCGGGCTGTGTTAGCTTCCTGGTCGGCTTCGAACATATTGGCTGCTTGCTCTTCTGGTGGCACCAGGGGATTGGTGGCTCGCCAATCCAGGGCAAAAGCAAGAATAGCGTGCGCCTCGCTCTCGTTTGGCGCCAGCTTGACCCCCTCCCTGGCAGAGGCTACCCCGGCCGTCAGCCGGTCATATTTCTGCTGGTCGGTCGTCAGCAGCTCAGAGGAATACACCTGCACCCTGGCCAGGTCAGACCACAAGTGAAAATCGCTGGGGTCGCGCGACGTCGCTTGCTGGTAAGCCGTGATCGCTTTATCCAGATCACCGGCAATGAAGTACGTTTCAGCTTCCTGGGCGTACGAATTGGTCGTGCGAGTAGGCGTCGGTGCGGGGGCAAAGGGACGAAAGCTGCCTTGAATGTTGGCGCGCAATACGGCCATGGCGCCCATGATCAATACCACCCAAACCATCATGCGGTAAGGGTTGGATTTCGGCTTATTCTGGCGAAAAGTAGGTTCGTGACCACTTAATTGCATAATTCTAAGTTAACTTAACCGGTTCAGGGCTTGGGCGTCGGGCTGGGCTTGGGCGTTGGGCTGGGTGTGGGAGTGCCATTGATATTTTCCTGGCAGATCGTCACCATCGCGTGGGCGTTGTAAACCGCATCTTCATCATTGGGCACACCCTGAAGCATAGCCTGTGATATTTGCACCGCTTCGTTGCATTGATTTTGGCGCGCCAACGCGAGGCCATAACGGGCATAATAAAGCATTACGTTGCTATCATAGCTGAGAGGGATGCCCTGGATCGTCTTGCCCTCCGGGGTCTGGCCCCCTCGCACCGCCAGGCTTAAATCAGCAATGGCCTTATCATATTCCTTGTTGCGATAATATAACGACCCCAGGTTACCGTACAGGTTTGGGTCGGTCGGGTCATTCTTCAGGGCCTGTTCACCGTATTGGATCGCCTTAGCCACGTCCCCAGCCTTATCATAGGTGCGGGATATATACAAATTAGGCAGCGGATCGGTCGGGATGAGTGCCGATGCCAGGCTAAATTCATCCACCGCCTGGGCGTATTCATTCATTAATAAAAGGGTGCGCCCATAGGACAGGTGCAGGTCAGCGATGTTGGGATTCATGCTGATGGCGGTCTTGTACTCGGTCGCTGCATCTTGAAGGTTACTGGTGAACTCAAGCACCATTCCCCTGGCCCGGTGCACTTCCATCAAGTTGGGATCCAACGCGATGGCTTTTTTTGAATAATCCGAAGCGTTGGTCGTGGTATTCAGATCGCCTTTGTTATCCTGATATTCGAGGGCAAGCATCTCAGCATAATAAGCATAAATGAGCGCATCGTTGGGGTTCATCATCAGGGCCTTGTCAAGAGAAGCCTTGGCCGACAGGTAATCGCCCTGGTAAGCTTCATCCCATCCCAGCATAGCCACCGCTTCAGCGTTATTCTTATTCAATAAGATGGCGTTTTCAATGTTAGGCTGAGCGTCCTTGTACTGGCCGATGTAAACCTGGAGCTGCGCCAGGGAAAGGTAATTGGATACATTTTTAGGGTCGGCCTGGATAGCCTGGTTATACAGATCGATCGCCTGGGAAATTTTCCCCTCGGTCATCCGCTGGGCCGCCTCCTGTGCGTAACTGCGCGGATCGCGGGTAGGGGTGGCGGTCGGAACAAATAACGGGGGGGTGGTCGGCACCACATAGACATCCAGGTAGACGAAAGCGCCAATGGCGCCGAGGAGAAACGCAACCAACCAGAAATTAACCGTCCGCCGGCGGCGGTTCATTGTCCATTTACTGCCATGGAGATACATACTATAATCATACCATGCGTTTTGACGTATTCAGTCTCTTCACGGCAATATTCCAACCTTATCTTAATGTAAGCATCTTACAGAGGGCCATCCAGCGCAGCCTGGTTGAGATTCAATTGCACGACATACGCAGCTACACCCATGATCGCCACCATGTGACCGATGATGAGCCATACGGCGGTGGAGGGGGAATGGTGATGAAGCCAGAGCCCGTCTTCGCAGCGATCGAAGCGGTGCTCGAATTCCAGGCCGGCCAGGCTCCTCCCTGCCCCATCATTTTGATGACTCCACAGGGACGGTTGTTCAGCCAGAAGATCGCCCAGGAGCTGGCGCATCACGAACGCCTCGCCATTCTATGCGGGCGCTATGAAGGGATTGACGAGCGCATTCGCCAGCACCTGGTCACCGACGAGCTCTCGATTGGCGATTACGTGCTGACCGGGGGGGAGCTGCCGGCCCTGGTGGTGATGGACGCGGTGGCTCGCCTGATCCCAGGCGTTCTGGGCGACCCCGACGGCGCTGCGGACGATTCTCACGCCAGCGGCCTTTTAGAATATCCCCATTACACTCGCCCGCCCGAATTCCGTGGCTGGGAAGTGCCCCCGGTGCTGCTTTCTGGAAACCATGCCGAGATTGCCCGCTGGCGGCGAGAGCAATCTCTGCTGCGCACCTTACATCGTCGACCCGACCTGTTGTCTCAGGCCGATTTGTCCCCATCCGACCAAAATATTTTAACCCAACTTAAGTCAAAACCCTAGAGGGGCAAGCCGTACTTGCCCACGCAATCTGCCACCCGGCCAGTCAAGGAGGAAAACGATGAAATTTAATTATGGGCGCATCTTTTTGCTCGGATTTGGCTTTTTTGGCGTCAGTGTCGTGTGGGGCGTCTACAATGCCTTTGTGCCTCTCTTCCTGGCGGATAAATTTCACCTGGCGCCTGCTATTATTGGCTTTTTTATGACCCTGGATAACATTGCCGCCCTGTTCATCCAGCCGCCGGTCGGCTCCTGGTCGGACCGGCTGCATACGCCGCTTGGCAGAAGGCTGCCCTTTATCTTAATCGGGGCGCCCATCAGCGCCCTGGCATTCGGTTTCATTCCCCTCACCGCTGTCCTGCCCCTATTTGTGGCCTGCACCAGCACCCTGCTCCTCAGCATGGCCTTCTGGCGCACCCCCGTCATCGCATTAATGCCCGACATCACCCCTTCCCCCAACCGCTCAGTAGCCAATGGCATCATCAATTTGATGGGTGGCATTGGCGCTATCGTGTCTTTCCTGGGTGGAGCTTCGTTATATCGCCTGAATCACGCCTTCCCGTTCTGGATGGGCTCCATCCTGGTGATCCTGGCGACTGTTTTGCTTTTGATCTTCATCCAGGAGCCCCGGGAATATGCTCCATCGGAGGAGCAACCCAACTTGTTCAAGAGCCTCAAGGAACTGATCCAGGATCGGGATAAAAGCGGCATCCGCATTTTGCTGGCGATTTTCTTCTGGTTTGTCGGCTACTCGGCCATTGAAGCCTTTTTTACGCTCTACGCGGTAAACCATCTCGGCGTGGCTGAAGCAGACGGAGCCCGGCTTTTAGGGCACCTTTCCCTTTTATTCGTTATCTTCGCCCTCCCCGCAGGGATGATTGGAGCGCGGATTGGCCGCCGGAAGACCATCAGCACGGGCATTATCATCCTCTCTTTGGTCATGCTGGTGATGTACTTTACCTCGCCGGCTGTCCTGACGACCGTCCTCGGAAAGCTACCCGTGTTGGGTACCATCCCGGTCATCAGCCTGTTCTTAATGCTGGCTGGCGCCGCCTGGGCCTTGATTAACATCAACTCCTTGCCCATGGTGGTGGATATGACCGACAACGCCCGGCTCGGCACCTATACCGGCCTGTATTACCTTTTCTCAACCCTTTCGGCCATTGTCGGGCCTAATTTAAATGGCGTGATCATCCAGCTCACCAATCGAAATTACAATTCCATTATGATGGTTGCACCCATCTTCATGGCCATTGCCCTGGTGATGATGTTGGGCGTCCACCGGGGTGAAGCCCACGCCCTTATGCCTGCCAGGGAAGAGGGGTAAGCCTATCAAAGTTGATGCGGATATCTTGCATCTCATAAAATTCAGCAGTATACTTATTAAGGTGGTTCTCATATTCTACTTCTGATAGAACCCCATTCAATGTGTGCTGTTCCAAAATTCCATATTTGTCCTACTCAGGAGGCGCTTGTCATGACCAGGAAGATTTCCCTTATGATGGTGATTGTCCTATTGGCCACAGCCTTTATCACCGGCTGTGCGACCACCAGCAGTTCCGGCGGTAAGCTAAAAGTCGGCCTGGTGACCGATACTGGCGGTGTCAACGATAAATCATTCAACCAATCGGCCTGGGCCGGGGTGCAAAAAGCCATGAAGGATTTCAATATAGACGGCAATTATATTGAGTCCAAGCAGACAACCGACTACGAAAAGAACATCGACCAGTTTGCCACGGAAAACTACAACGTGATTATTACCGTGGGCTTTTTGATGGGCGATGCAACGGCTGCCAAAGCCAAACAGTACCCCAACATCAAATTCGCCATTATCGATAACTCCTATTTCCCCACCAAGGGTTCCGTTGCCTGCCCCGACACCGTGAAAGATTGCTACAGTGACGGCGGGTTGAAGAATGTTACCAGCCTGATGTTCGAAGAGGATCAGGTCGGCTTTCTCGCGGGCGTCCTGGCTGCGGGCATGAGCAAAACCGGCACCGTCTGCACGGACTCCGGCATGCAGATCCCACCCGTTGAGCGCTACGTGGTAGGTTTCCAACAGGGCGCTGTGTGGGAGAAACCCGGTACCAAGACCTTAAATGTCTACATCCCTTCTTTCACCGATCCTGCCAAGGGTAAAGAAACTGCGCTCAGCATGATCGGCCAGGGCTGTGATGTGGTCTTCGGCGTCGGCGGCAACACCGGCAATGGCGGTCTACTGGCCGCCCAGGAAAAAGGTTTGATGGCAATCGGCGTGGACGTCGATCAATACCTGACCTACCCTGAAGTAAAAAGCGCCCTCATCACCAGCGCGATGAAGAACGTCGATACGGCCGTCTATGATTATCTCAAATCCGTCGTGAACAAGACGGACAAAGCTGGCGTCTTGACCGCCACCCTCACCAACGGCGGTGTAGGCCTCGCTCCCTTCCATGATTGGGACAGCAAGATCCCGGCTGACCTCAAAGCCAAGATCCAGACTGCCACCGATGGTATTAAGAACGGCACTATCAAGATCGACCTCAGCTCAGTCAAATAATCCGCTTCAAATGGTACCTGGGGTGCTGTGTCTTCTTGATACAGCACCCTTTTTTCTAGCCCCTACCAGGAAGTGACTATGACATTGGCCTTACAAGCAACGGGTATCACCAAGCGTTTCCCCGGGGTTCTGGCGAATGACCACGTCAATTTCGACCTCCAAAAGGGTGAGATTCACGCGCTTTTGGGTGAGAACGGCGCTGGAAAAACGACCCTGATGAATACCCTCTACGGATTGTACCAGCCCGACGAAGGGGAAATCGAGATCAATGGTACGCCGACCAAAATTACTTCGCCCCATGATGCCATTACCCAGGGGATCGGGATGGTCCACCAGCACTTCATGCTCGTACCGCCCCTGACGGTAACCGAAAATATCATGTTAGGCAAGGAAACCACCGCCGGTTCAAGTAAGGTATTAGGCCCAATCGCGCTTTTAGACAGGCGGGATGTCGCCAGGCGCATCCAGGCATTGAGCCAGGAATATGGCCTGATGGTGGATCCCCAGGCTACCATAAAGGATCTGCCTGTTGGAGCTCAACAGCGCGTCGAGATCGTTAAGGCTCTCTACCGCAATGCTGCAATCCTCATTCTCGACGAGCCCACGGCAGTCCTGACGCCACAAGAAGCCGACGAGCTCTTCGTGATCATGCGCACCCTGGCCAGCCAGGGAAAATCGATCATCTTTATCACGCACAAGCTGCGCGAGGTGTTCGCTGTGGCAGACCGGATCAGCGTTATGCGCGGTGGCCAGATGATCGGCACGGTAAAACCTGCCGAGGCCACCCAGGAATTGCTGGCCGAGATGATGGTCGGGCGCAAAGTCATTCTGCAAATCGATAAAGCCGAAGCCAGGCCCACAGCGCCGGTGTTAAAAGTGCAAGATCTGCACGTCCAGGATGATCGCCGCCACATGGCGGTTAACGGCGTCAGCTTCGAGGTGCGTGGAGGGGAAATCCTGGGGATCGCCGGCGTCCAGGGCAATGGGCAGACCGAATTGACCGAAGCGCTGGCCGGGCTGCGCCATCCTACGTCTGGGCATGTGTTTATCCTCGATCATGAAACCACCCTGGCCAATCCGCGCCAGGTGCATGACGCCGGCGCTTCTCATATCCCGGAGGACCGCCATAAACACGGCCTGGTGCTATCGTTTCCTGTTCGCGATAACCTGGTGCTGAACACCTATTATAACAAGCAGTTCTCCCACGGTCTCGAGCTGGATTATGCGGCCATCGAGCATCAGGCCACCACACTGATCCATACATTCGATATACGCACCCCTGGCATCATGACCCTCGCTGGTTCGTTATCTGGAGGGAACCAGCAAAAAGTGATCGTCGCGCGTGAGCTCGCCCGGACGGTCAAATTACTCATTGCCAGCCAGCCCACCCGTGGGCTCGATGTCGGCTCGATCGAATTTATCCACCGGCGCATCGTGGAAGCCCGTGATAAAGGCTCTGCGGTGCTGTTGATTAGCGCTGAATTGGACGAAATTATGAGCCTGTCTGATCGGATTGCTGTGATGTACAAGGGCCGCATCCTGGAAACCCTGGACGCCAGTGCCGTTTCCCGCGAGCAGATCGGGCTGCTGATGGCTGGTGTGGTGAAGGAGGAAAACCATGCCTGAAGCCAGCATCCATCCATCCAATTCGCCTTCCTCTTTTAAAAACACCATCCAACGGCTCGGAAATAAAGTGGGCATGCCGCTGATTGCCATTGTATTTGCGTTCATACTGGGCGGCCTGTTAATCTGGTTGACCAGCGGTAGTTTCCAAACTGTTTTAGAGGCATACGATGGCATGTTGAGGGGAGCTTTTTTTAAGGAGCGAAGCCTTTCCGAATCTCTGGTCGCCACCGTGCCCTATATCTTCCTCAGCCTGGCAGTTTCCATTGGATTTAAGAGCGGTTTGTTTAATATTGGTGTGGAAGGCCAATTTAACATTGGCGCCATTTGCGGCGCTTTTGTGGGCCAGGCCTTCCATAGCCTGCCCACCTTTTTCCACCTTCCCCTGACCCTCCTCGCCGCCGCTTTGGGCGGGGCGATCTGGGCCGGTTTTCCGGGTTATCTCAAAGCCCGCGTGGGCGCCCACGAAGTCATCACCACCATTATGATGAACTATATTTCTGTCCTGCTGTTGCAATTTCTGGTAAGTGGGCCGCTCAGAGATCCGTACAGCTCAGCAGTTCAGACATCCCCCGCGGCTAAAACCGCCTGGATTTGGTCTTTATCTTCGATCCCTCAGCATTTACAGGATCCGTTAAACGCCCTGGGGGTAGCCCTGTTCATCACTTTTTTGGTGTATCTGATCGCCCGCTGGTTGGTCGGCCGGACCGGCTTGAAGAACCGGGTAACGACCACCCGGCAAAAACTCATCTTCTCATCCGTCACAGCGCTGATCGTGGGTATGATTATCTTTTTCGGCCTGCCTCCTTTGAGCAAGTTATTCTGGCCATTCACCGACCAGTATGACCGACTCCACATTGGCTTGATCCTGGCCGTGTGCGCCAGTGTCCTGGTCTGGTGGATATTGTGGAGAACCCCTCTCGGTTTCGAATTGCGCATGGTCGGGTCAAACTCTAACGCAGCTCGCTATTCTGGAATCAATATCACCCGCAACATCGTGATTGCCATGGCTCTCTCAGGCGCCCTGGCCGGCATTGCCGGGAGCATTGAAGTGCTTGGGGTCACCGATTGCCATTGCCTCCCCGAGCTATTTGTCAGCGGCTATGGCTTTGACAGCATCGCTATCGCTCTGCTGGCTAAAAATGATCCTTTCGGCATCCTGGCCGCCGCCTTCCTGTTTGGCGCCATGCGGAATGGCGCCGACCTGATGGAGCTCACCTCGGGGGTCTCCAAGGACGTCATTTCCTTGATCCAGGCTTTGGCCCTGTTATTTGTCTCAGCGCCCGCCATCGTCCAGACCGTGATCAAATTCAGGCTCAAACGGCAGGCCGGCCCCCAAGAAGAAGCCACCATCTCTCCTCGCCTGGGAGGTAAATTATGAGCGCTACTGCGGCAACAAACGAACGAAAACGCTTCTCCCTCCGCGGCACCTGGTGGGTCACGCTGTTGTTTTCAATCTTCGGCCTGGTGGCTGCCTGGTGGCTGCTCAACCTGGTCATCAGCGGCCGGTGCGAGAGCACCTGCGTGATCAGCACTTTCGCCCAGACCCTGCGGGTTGCCACGCCCATCGCCTTTGCAGCCCTCACCGGCCTGATTTGTGAGCGCTCCGGCATCGTCAACATCGGCATAGAAGGGCAGATGCTCATGGCTGCCATGGTCGGGTACGCCATCAACCTGTTTTCGTACCAACTTTTTATGCAGTGGATGGATCCTGATGCGGCCAGCACCTTGAGCCGGTTATTAGCTCTCGTCCTGGGAGTTTTATCTTCCGCCCTTTTAGGTCTCCTGCTGGCGGTTGTCTCTATAAAATATAAGACGGATCAGATCATCGGCGGGACCGTCATCAATATCCTCTCCCTGGGAATAACGGGATATTTCTACCGCCAATACCTGGCTCAGAACCTTCCACCCGGCCCGGGCACTTTTCCCCTGTTGCCCATCCCTGGTTTAAGCCAGATCCCGGTGATCGGCCCTATCCTTTTTGATCAAAAGCCCCTCACCTACATCATGATCCTCCTGGTGATATTCATCCAGTATGTCTTGTTTTTTACGCCCTGGGGCCTGCGCGTGCG
The DNA here is from genome assembly GCA_021789855.1 of Chloroflexota bacterium. GTDB lineage: Bacteria > Chloroflexota > Anaerolineae > Anaerolineales > Anaerolineaceae > JAJYIW01. Next base: position 16,385 of record JAJYIW010000020.1, read on the forward strand.
CGCCGTAGGTGAGCACCCTCGCGCCGCTGATACACTGGGTATTAATGTGTTCAAAACGCGTTACATCAGCGTTCTCCTGGGCAGCCTCGTGGCAGGTTTGGGCGGGGCCTGGTTCACCCTGGAGGCGGTCGATGTTTTCAACCCGGGCATGACGAACGGCCTTGGGTTTATCGGCCTGGCAGCCATGATTTTCGGTAAATGGAATCCCTTTGGCGCTCTGATTGGAGCCTTGATCTTTGGGCTGGGCAGCAGCGTGCAAACCACCGTGAGCATTTACCGGCCGGACATCCCATCCCAGATCCCGCAGATGCTCCCTTACATCCTGACGATCATTGTCCTGACGGGCGTGGTTGGGCGGGCTATCCCTCCGGCAGCCGAAAACACACCTTACGAGAAGCAGTAGGCAAAAATGATCTGCCGCTGCACAGTGCGATTTAAAAACATCGCCCGATCGCCGCATTGGGCGGCGGAAAGCTTTCTCTACCGAATATCGCCGGGAACTTAACTCCGCTAAAAACGTCTTAAGGTCTAGATGGTATATAATACGGTTGGGAATGAGAAAACGCCATCTCGAGTTTTTAAACCAAGAGACAAATCACGGGAGAAGTACAAAATGAGTAAGGTTCAGCGAGCCGCAATCATTATTTTAATTGCCCTGTTGGCTTTGAGTGCATGTAATTTCCCCAGGAGCGCCACCGCCATATCGACGCCAGTGGCCAACGAACAAGATGCCGTCCGGACAGCGGCTGCCTTGACGGTTGAGGCAATGGGTACGGAGCTGGCCAGCTCGCCTACCCCCGCGCCTCCCACTTTGACCCCGGCTGCCACCCAAACCGCTCAGCCCAACGCCCCCACCCTGACGCCGGTCGCCTTCCAAACCAACACACCCCTGCCCTTACTGCCAACCTCCACCGCCACGGGCATCTGTGATCGCGCCAAATTCACCGATGAGACGGTAAAAGACGGATCCACTTTTGCCCCAGGCACCGCCTTTACCAAGACCTGGACCTTCTCCAACGACGGTACCTGCACCTGGGATTCCTCTTATAGCCTGGTGTTTCTGGGCGGTGATGCCATGAACGGCGTCGCTTCCAAACCGTTGACCACCGGAACGATTGGGCCCGGCCAGACGCTCCAGGTTTCTGTTGACCTGACTGCCCCGAGTAATACCGGAACATTCCGCGGAAACTGGGGGTTGCGCAATGGCGCTGGCATTATCTTTTCAAAATTTTGGGTCGAGATTGTAGTGCCCAGCACCACCTATAGCTTCATTGATAATATGTGCAAAGCCGAATGGCGCAGCGGATCGGGCGTGTTATCCTGCCCCGGCAACACCACGGATACCAGTGGTTTTGTGGTGAAAGTGAATAACCCTGTCCTGGATGGCGGCTACCAGGATAATGAGCCAGCCCTGGAAACAGCGCCTCAGGCGGTCAACAATGGCACCATTTCCGGAAAATACCCTGCCATCAGCGTCACCACCGGCAGCCATTTTAAAACCGTGATCGGCTGCCTCTCAGGCTCGACCAACTGCTCTGTCACGTTCACCCTGGCCTACATCGCCAACGGCGGTTCGCAAACCACCTTCAAGACGTGGACGAAAACCAACGACGGTAAATTTATTAAAGTGGATGAAGACCTGTCATCCCTGGCTGGACAATCAACCCAGTTTATTCTCATGGTTACGGCCAACGGCACGGGAGTTGGCACCAAATCTTACTGGCTATTGCCCAGGATTCAGTAAGCTGTTTACTTCAAAAAACGAGGTAATCTGGCCATTTAAGCCTAGATTGCCTCGTTTATTGTTTCTTTTTTCAGTTACAATTGGCAGGCTTTATGATTTAACCTTTAAGGAGAATGCTTTATGTTACGTCAAACTTTTTTGACCCGGTCGCTGATGATTGGCCTGGTCATTCTAGCCATAACCGCCTGCGGCACCTCTCGCTCTACCGGGACTCCAACCCCTGATGCCCAGGCTATCTACACCCAGGCGGCCCAGGCAGCCCAGGCTGAGGCCACCCAGGTGGCGGCGCTTACGCCATCCGCCACGCCTCAGCCTACGTTGACTGCCACATCGCCTGTCACGCCAACGCCAGCCGTCACCGCGACATCTGCCAACACGCCCACCGCAGCGGCGCCCAGCGCCACGGCAACCAGCCTGGCCAGCAGCTCCAGCGATGACCAGGCGACCCTGATATCCCAATCGGTAGCCGATAACTCAACCGTTGGATTGGGTCAAACTTTCAAAGTCACCTGGACGCTTAAAAATACCGGCAAATCTACCTGGACGACTACTTATGCCTTGAAATGGTACAGCGGGATGCAAGGACAAAACTTATCCCTGGCAAACACCGCTTACCTGTCGGGCTCGGTCCCGCCTGGTTCGACCACCGATATCAGCATCAGCTTTACCGCTCCCAGCACCGCCGGCAGCGCTCAGACCACCTGGTACCTGCAGAATACCCTGACCGGCGGTAATATTCTCAAGCTGACGCTGGCGGTGCAGGTTGCAAACGTCCCCACGGCCACCCCCACAGCGACGACGGCCGCTACGGCAACGACCGCTGCCACCGCGACAACGGCGCCCACGGCCACCGTGATCGTTCCAACATCGACGCCCACACCCTGAGTGGTTCCATCCGCCAGATTTCGAAACCGGTCGAATGAAAGCGGCGGCGCTAAAACAGGCCATTAAAACCGAGGCTTATCGCCTCGGTTTTAGCCTGGTGGGGGTGACAACCACAGAGCCGCCCCCTCATGATGATGTTTACCTGGACTGGCTGGCATCCGGCCGGCACGCCAGCATGGGCTACCTGGCCACTGAAATGGCCCGCCAAAAGCGCGCTGAGCCTCGCCTGGTGCTGGGCAGCGCCCGCACGATCCTGACGCTGGCCGCACGCTATCCCTCCCCCGCGTCCATTGAGCTGCCCGCACCCGGTAAACCGTTTGGCCGGGTAGCGGCCTATGCCTGGGGAAACGATTACCACCTGGTCTTCCCGCCCCAATTGCGTGAACTGGTTAGTCGCATCCAGGCGCTCACCGTACAGCCCGTCGCCGCGAAAGCCTACACCGACACCGGGCCTATCCTCGAACGCGAGCTGGCTCAACGGGCAGGACTGGGCTGGATCGGTAAAAATACCTGTTTGATCGCTCTGGGTCATGGCTCGTATGATTTGCTGGCCGAGCTGTTCTTGGATCTGGAGCTGGAACCCGATCCCCCCTTTAGCCTGGATGCCTGCGGTTCCTGCCAGCGTTGCATCCAGGCCTGCCCAACCCGGTGTATCCGGCCCGACCGGACGTTGGATGCGTCACGCTGTATCTCTTACCTGACCATCGAGCACAAAGGCTCCATTAATCCCGTTCTCAGGCCATTGATGGAGAACTGGGTATTCGGCTGTGACGTGTGCCAGGAGGTCTGCCCGTGGAACCTGCGCTTCGCTGCTGAAACGGGAGCGTATCAGAACGCGATCTTTCCAGGGTTATCCCCCCGTCCAGGGATCCCGTTCCCGGATTTAATGCACGAATTGTCTTTGACCCCCCAAAGCTTCAACCGTAAGTTCAGAGGCAGCCCGGTTCAACGGCCCCACCGGCGAGGATACCTGCGAAATGTCGCCATCGCCCTGGGAAATTCAGGCGATCAGGATGCCGTGGAAGTGTTGGCTGAAACCTTATTTCATGAGCCGGAAATCGTCGTCCGCAGCGCCGCCGCCTGGGCTTTGGGCAGGCTTAATCTTCCACCGGCTCGCCTGGCGCTCGAAAAAGCTCTTTCTATCGAAACGCAAGCCGCCGTGACCGGCGAGATTACCTTGGCGCTGGCCAGCCAGTGAGCCGGCCTTAAGGCAGCCAGGCCGGTAAGGCGCCATTTTGGGCAATGACTTTAGCCTGGTGTGTAGCTTTAATCCAGACCACCACTTCCGGCTGGCTATCCGATCGCCCCGTGAGATAACGCTGGATCGCTCACCTTCCCCTCAGTTAAGTCAACCATCTCCGGGTATAAATAAGTTTGTTCTCCTGTCGACCGCTCAACCATGTAGAAAAGGCGGCTGGTGGACCGATAACCAGCACCCCGATCCCGATAATGAGCGCCAGTCCAGCCAGCGCCGCTAAAACCACGCGTCCCAATTGAGGAAGTTTCAGCCGCATTTATGGAAATAGATAAGGCACATCTGGATCAGGCATCAACCTCACCGATTGAGCCTGGATCCGGGGTGTCGCCGGGTGGGATAGATCAGGAGAAACGATGACCCCCGCTACCTGCACCCATTGGTTTTCAGGTAAAGATGCAGATTGCGGCCAATCCACCTGCACTCCCACCGGCTGGAGATCAGCAACGCTGTTGGTAAGCGCAAACTGGAAAACGTAAAAGCTGTTCTGGCCCACGCCGCGCGGGTGATCGACAAGCCCCACCACGCTGGCAGCTTCTCCATTGAAAATGCGAGGATCTTGCACTTTATTGAACACCTGCACCCAATCCAGGATCGAATATTGATCCGATTTAAGGGTGGGAGATAACGTTGGAGAGGCTGCCCCAGGAGACAATGGTATGGCCTGGTTGATGCCCGCCACATACAAATACCGGGCCTGGTAAGGCAAGGCCTGGTAGGCGAGGTCCAACGCCAGGGGAATGAGCAAGACCAACAGGCCCAGAGGAGCTTGGGGTGAGCGCATGAAAGACGACCCGGACGCGCCCTCCGCCTGTTCATCACGGCCATTGAAAAGAATACGTTGGGCCAGTATAAAGAAAAGCAAGGCGACTAACAAGGTTAATAAGATAAAATGCGGATTGATATACAATTGGATAACATCACCCCCAAATTTATCCAATAAATAGAACCCCAGGATGGCTAATGTCAGGGCTTGTAGCGTGCGATAGGTCCGGATCCGCATCATCATTAGATTCCCTGGTGCTGCCCGGGCGGGCAAGATGCCTTGCCGGGCAGCACCAGGGATAAGGCGTTATTTATCCTGCAAGGCCGCCAGGCCAGGCAGCACCAGGCCTTCTAACATTTCCAAGGAGGCCCCGCCGCCGGTAGAGATATGGGTGATCTTATCGGCCAGGCCCGATTCCTGGATAGCCGCGACGGAATCGCCGCCGCCTATAATGCTGATCGCGCCGCTGTTCGCCACAGCCCTGGCCACGCCGTAAGTCCCTTGCGCAAAACGGGGGAACTCAAACACGCCCATAGGCCCATTCCACACCACGGTTCCGGCGCCCTTGAGCGCCGCTGCATACGCGTCGATCGTCTTGGGTCCGATATCGAGGATACGCCAGCCATCCGGTACGTTACCCGTATCCATCACCTTGGATTGAGCTTCCGCGTCAAATTTGTCGCCTAAAACCAGGTCCACCGGGAGGTGAAGCTTGGCCGAGCCTTCGCCCAGCAATTGGCGGGCCGTGTCGATCGACTCAGCCTCAACCAGGGAATCGCCCATTGCGAGACCTTTGGCTGCCAGGAAAGTGTTAGCCATGCCGCCGCCGATGAGGATTACGTCTGCCTTGCCCAGCAGGTTGCGAATCACGCCGATTTTATCGCTAATTTTTGCCCCGCCCAGGATGGTGACGAAGGGACGCCTGGGATCGGCAATAGCCTGCCCCAGGTAACGGATTTCCTTCTCCATTAAAAAGCCCGCCACGGCAGGCAGGAAGTGCGCGACGCCTTCCGTTGAGGAATGCGCGCGGTGAGCTGAGCCAAACGCATCATTGACATACACATCGGCCAGGGACGCCATTTTTTGGGCCAGTGCCATGTCATTCTTTTCCTCTTCTGGGTGGAAACGGGTATTTTCGAGCAAAAGGACCTGCCCGGGTTTCAATGCCTTGGCCGCTGCTTCGGCAGAAGGCCCCACGCAGTCATCGGCAAACGCCACCGGCTGGCCCATCAATCCACCCAGGTAATCCGCCACCGGGCGCAGGCTAAACTTAGGATCGGGCCCGCCTTTGGGGCGCCCCAGGTGAGAAAACAGGATCACCGCCGCCCCATGCTGGAGCAGGTATTCGATAGTCGGCATCGCGGCACGGATCCGGGTATCATCCCCCACTTTACCTTCTTTGATAGGCACATTGAAATCAACCCGTACCAGCACCCTCTTGCCATGGACATCAATGTCCGTTACTGATTTTTTATTAAACATAGCTCCCTCTGCTTTCATCAAGATAAAAAATGCGTAATGGCGTGGTATTGCTGCAACCGTCCATTACGCATCAATGAGCGATGAGATCGCCTCCCACTCGATATTAGAGTTTTTTGGCCATCATTTCAGCCAGGTCAGCCGCCCGGCAGGAGTAACCCCATTCGTTATCATACCAGGTGACGACCTTCACCAGCTTACCTCCCATGGCCATGTTGTTGGCCAGGTCCACAATCGAGGAGCGTGGATCGCCCTTGAAGTCCATGGACACCAGCGGATCAGAATATGAGCCGGAGGTCACCCCCAGGATGCCCTTCATCGCGCCCTGCGATGCCTCAACGAAGGCGGCATTAAGCTCTTCCTTCGTGGTAGGCTTGGACAACGTGGCCACAAAATCGACGATAGATACCGTGGGCGTCGGAACGCGCAGAGAGTAACCATCAAACCGGCCCTTGAGATCAGGGATCACCAGTGCAACCGCTTTGGCGGCGCCGGTGGTGGTGGGGATAATGTTCAAAGCCGCCGCACGTGAACGGCGCATTTCCTTCTTATGCCCCTGATCCAGGATTACCTGGTCATTCGTATACGAGTGAATGGTGGTCATCATAGCCTGCTCGATGCCCCAATGCGTATGCACTACTTTGGCCGCTGGAGCCAGGCAGTTGGTCGTGCAGGAAGCATTCGAAACCACATGGTGCTTGGCGGGATCATATTTATCGTCATTCACGCCCAGCACAATGGTGATATCTTCATTTTTAGCTGGCGCCGAGATGATCACTTTCTTTGCGCCGCCTTTGTCAATGTGAACCCGCGCTCCGGGTTTACCCTTGGCCGGGTCGCCAATGGCATCGGTGAAAATGCCCGTGGATTCGATCACAATATCGACGCCCAGGTCAGCCCACTTTAAATTACCAGGATCCTTTTCGGCAAAAACCCGCACTACCTTGCCATCGATCACGAGATCGTTATCAACCACTTTAACTTCACCATGGTAGATGCCATAGTTGGAGTCGTATTTGAATAAATGAGCATTGGTAGGTGAATCAAATAAATCGTTGATGGCAACGACTTCCAATGACCCCGCATGATATTCCATAATTGCCTTGAGGATTTGACGACCAATGCGTCCAAAGCCGTTAATCCCTACCCGAACTGTCATCACACACCTCCATAAATCGTTGTGGAAAAATATTTGTGTTTAACCCGGACTTTTATCAGGCCTGATGTCGATGTGTTTAATGATCCACCCGAAAACACCCTCTGTTCCAGGTCTTGGCTATTAGGGCCAGGTCGGAGACAATTTTACCATGCCTTGAGTTGAACGGCAAAGTATTTGAGCAAAGAATCACATACTTCTGTCCCCAGCTTATCCTGCCAGTGGGCCGGTCCTCTCATTATAAATATCGTTGATCACTTTGGCCAGCCTGGCCGGGTTATGCCGCCAGGGATTCTCATCATCAATTAAATCCCCCCGGTACACTGCATAATTTTCTTCCAGCTCGGGATCTATTTTCACCCAATCAATGTTGCCCGGTAAGTGGCCCTCGTAGCGGTGGTTACAGATCACCAGGTCAAACAGGCGTCCATTGAGATGCTTCTCCAGGGTACGGACATGATCCATGCAAGAATAGCCATCGGTTTCACCTGGCTGCGTGGCCACGTTGCACACATAAAATTTTAACGCCCGGCTAGAACGGATCGCCTCAACGATGTCCTTGACCAGCAGGTCGGGCAGCAGGCTGGTGAACAGGCTTCCTGGCCCAACGACGATCAGATCCGCCGAAAGGATCGCTGCAATGGCCGGCGGAAAAGCCTGCGCGTTTTCTGGTTCTAACCAGAGCCGTTTGACCTTACCTCCCGACTTTGGGATATTGCTTTCGCCTTGCACCCGGACACGCTGCTTCGTATCCTCTTTCTCAATATCCGCAATCAGTCGAACATCATGTAACGTAGCAGGCAGCACCTGACCGTACACTCCCAGTACCCGTCCCGATTCAGCGATGGCTTCTTCGAAACTCCCGGTAACGTCCGCCAGCGCAGAAATTAAGAGGTTCCCCAGGGAGTGGCCATTCAGCCCATCACTGGTAGCAAAGCGGTACTGGAATATCTGCGCCATTAATGCCTCATCATTGGATAAGGCAGCCAGGCAGTTGCGGATGTCGCCGGGGGGCAAGATGCCCATGCTCCGCCGCAGCTCCCCGGAAGACCCGCCATCATCCGCAACGGTGACAATGGCGGTGAGGTTATGGGTGTACCCTTTCAAGCCTCGCAACAGGTTAGCCAGGCCATGCCCCCCGCCAATGGCTACGATGCGCGGCCCCCGATCCCTACGGCGGTAGTCCGCGATCGTCTCGATCACCGTTTTACCCGGCCGGAGATAAGGCCGCAGCAGCGCCCGGTTGAGCCCCCAAACGCCGCCCCCCAGGAACCCCAATCCCAACAGGCCAAAGATAATGACCCGGATCGGCCGGTCGAGAAATCGCAAAGAAAGGGTCGATAAAGCCGGCAACCACCAGGTATCGGGAGCCGTGCGGTACACTTCCAGGGTAAACACCGCCAGCCCGATCCCAAGCAGCGTGGTGCCCATCAGGATGAGTAGCAACCATCGTTTAACCCCCATGCCGGGGATTAGCCACCGCAATTCTTGAATGAGAGAGCGCCAGCGCTTATTTGCCCGTTTTTGGCCCTTATTATGCATGGGATTCCTATCGTCATAAGTTCATTCGATGCACCAATATTTTAGCACTTCAACCCCTTTTTAATCAGGACTCTTTAACTTTAGTTTCCGCTAAAAGCGGAACATGAAATAACCGGGAATCACTCCGGTATCACCGAACCTTACAAATTGAACCCAAAACCTACCTCGGGTTGGCAAAACAGAGACGACAGCACCGGTTTTTAGGCGGCGAGCGAGGCATCCTTTGGGCAAATGGGCCGTCACCGAGTTCTTTTCGCGAAGTTGACCCGAAAGTGGGGCATCTTTGGGAAATGGCTGCCCCATGAGCTGCCGCCGAAAACGCCCAGGCGT
>JAJYIW010000021.1:0-10423 GCA_021789855.1 Chloroflexota bacterium
TGGCGGTCCGGCCAACCGGGTTACGATATATAATGGGGAGATAAAGAAGACCTACCCCAACCCCTCCCTGAAGGGAGGGGCTAGCTGGCGAGTCAACCCCTCCCTGGAGGGAGGGGCTAGCTGGCGAGTCAACCCCTACCTGGAAGGAGGGGCTATATGACTAGCCAACCCCCCCGAAGGGAGGGGCTAGCTGGCGAGTCAACCCCAACCTGATGGGAAAGGCTAATTGGCCAGCCAAGCCCTACCTGGAAGGAGGGGCTAGCTGGCGAGTCAACCCCTACCTGATGGGAAAGGCCAATTGGCTAGCCAACCTCTACCTGAAGGGAAGGGCTAGCTGGCGAGTCAACCCCTCCCTGATGGGAAAGGCCAATTGGCCAGCCAACCCCTACCTGGAGGGAGGGGTTACATGGCCAGCCAACCCCTACCTGAAGGGAGGGGCAATCAACTGAGACCCCCCTCCCCTGAAGGGAGGAGCTAGGGGAGCAGGAGCTGCACATCCTGCATTATCCCCTCCCCTTCAGGGGAGGGTAAGGGAGAGGTTACTTGTGAAAGGCATCGTCACCGGCCAATCGATCCCAAACAGCCTGCGAGAGAAAGCCGTTGACTTGCGCAGGAGGATGACCCCCGCTGAAAAGAAGCTGTGGTCTCGCCTACGCGCTGGAAGGTTGGAGGGGTGGCATTTTCGCCGCCAACAAATCGTTGGCCGTTATATATTAGATTTTTATTGCCATCAGGCCACACTGGCGGTCGAGGTCGATGGCCCCGTCCACCAAAGTCAGACCGATTATGATAAGGCACGGGATGATTTTTTACGAGCGAGGGGGCTATCCGTATTGCGCTTTTCCAATCAAGATGTCGATCGGCATTTAGAAGTCGTCTTGGCAACCATTTTGGAAGAATGTCGGAAATTAACCGGAGAATCCGTATGAGCAGCAAGTACATTCTGGCCCACGACCTGGGCACCACTGGAAACAAAGCTTCCTTGTTCGACAACGAGGGGAAAGCCATCGCCAGTACCTTCGCAGGCTACGCGACCAGCTACCCGCACCCTTCCTTCGTCGAGCAGAACCCGGAAGATTGGTGGAAGGCCGTGGTCGACTCGACCCAGCAGCTCATGTCCACCCAACATGTGGCGCCATTCGATATCGCCTGTATCGTGTTCAGCGGCCAGATGATGGGCTGTGTCCCGGTTGACCGCCAGGTCAAGCCGCTACGCCAGGCCATCATCTGGGCGGACACGCGCGCGGTGGCCGAAGCCAACACATTGATCGAACAGCTCGGCAGCCAGGCGGTTTACCAAATCACCGGCCACCGCGCCAGCGCCTCCTATTCCGCAGCCAAGATATTGTGGGTGCGCGCCCACCAACCGGATATCTATGCCCAGGCGCACCAATTTTTACTTGCCAAGGATTTCATCGTGGCTCGCTTGACCGGCAAATTCGTCACCGATTACTCGGATGCCTCAGGGACGAACCTGTATGACCTGAAAGCCAGGGATTGGTCAGACGCCATCCTGGATCGCACCGGCCTGGAGCGCGACCGGCTCCCCGAGCTGCATGCCTCCACGGATGTGGTGGGTGAAGTATCCACCCGGATCGCGCGCGAAGTGGGCCTCGCCCCGGGCACTCCGGTGGTGATTGGCGGCGGGGATGGCGCCTGCGCCGCCACCGGCGCGGGCGTGGTGCGCGAAGGCGCGGCTTACAACTACCTGGGGTCGTCTTCCTGGATCGGCATCGCCACGCGCGATCCGGTTTACGATCCGACGATGCGCACGTTCACCTTTGCCCACCTGGTGCCCGGCCTGTTCACCCCCACCGGCACCATGCAAGCAGCCGGCGGCTCTTACCAGTGGCTACGCGATGTATTTTGCCTGCCCGAGAAAGAGGCCGCCGGACGGCTAAACCTGAGCCCCTATGAGTTGATGAACCTCCAGGCTGAACAGTCCTGCCCAGGCGCGAATGGCCTGCTGTTCCTGCCCTATCTGCTGGGTGAGCGCAGCCCACACTGGAACCCCAAGGCGCGCGGGGCTTACTTTGGCCTGACCATGTCTCACAGCCGGGCTGACATCATTCGGGCCACGCTCGAGGGCATCACGTTGAACCTGCGTGTGATCCTGGAAGCTTTTGAAGACCAGGGCGCTAAAATTGACGCCATGCGCGTCATCGGCGGCGGAGCCAAAGGGCGGCTGTGGCGCCAGATCATGGCCGATATCTATGGCAAAACCATCCTGCGACCGGCCCTGTTGACCGAAGCCACCTCGTTGGGCGCTGCCCTGGCAGGCGGGGTAGGCATGGGGATTTTCAAGGATTTCAGCCTGGCCGAAACGTTGACGCCGATCATCGATCGGGTCAATCCCAATCCTGAGCTCAAGCCGCTTTATGATCAACTTTATGATCTTTTCAACCGTACGTACAGCACGCTTGAGCCCTTGTATGACGATCTGGCTCGAATCACATCATCTCAACCCGTCTGATCGAATACCGAGGAGGTTCTTATGGACATGCAGCTAAAAGACAAGGTGGCCGTGATCACCGGTGGTAGCGTGGGGATCGGCCTGGCCGTCGCCCAGGCGCTGGCCAGGGAAGGGGTACACCTGGTGCTGGTCGCACGCCAGGAGGAGCGCCTGGCCGAACAGGGCAGTAAGATTGCCGCTGATTACGGCGTCAAAACGCTCGCGGTAGCCGCCGATGTCTCCAAAGCTGGTGACATCGAAAAAGTGGTGGCGGAAACGACGCGAGCATTTGGCGGTTGCGACCTCCTGATCAACAACGCCGGCACGGGCAGTAACGAAACTTTTATGAATGCACCCGACGAAAAATGGCAGTATTACTGGGAGCTGCACGTGATGGCGGCCGTGCGCCTGGCGCGCGGCCTGGTTCCGGGAATGCGCCAGCGCGGGGGCGGTAGCATCATCAATAACGCCTCGATTTGCGCCAAGCAGCCGCTCTCTTACGAGCCGATCTACAACACCACCAAGGCAGCCCTGGTGATGATGTCCAAGTGCCTGGCCAACGAGCTGATCAAGGACAACATCCGGGTCAACGTGATCAACCCTGGTCTGATCCTGACCCCCGATTGGAAGAAGACAGCCGCGCAGCTCACTGCCGGAACTGACCACACCGCCGACCAGTACCTGGATCAGCTCGCCAAAGACCTGACCCCCATTGGCCGCTTTGCCACCCCCGAAGAGCTGGCTGACTTTTTTGTCTTCTTATGTTCACCCCACGCCAGTTATTGCGTCGGCTCGGCTTACTATGTGGACGGCGGCTGGCTGAACGTGGTAGCGTAAATATCCTCTCCTGGCGAACAGCCCGGTGAGAAACCAACCATTCCTTGATACATCCTTATCCTGATAACCCTGTAAAGGCCGATCTCAGAAAAGAGGTAATTTATGAAACAAGCCGTGATGACAGCCCCCGGTAAAATTGAAATCCGTAACGTCCCGGTGCCCGTTCCTGGCCCTGGCGAAGTCTTGCTCGAAATCCAGCGCATCGGCGTGTGCGGATCAGACATTCATGTCTACCATGGTAAACACCCCTATACCAGCTACCCGGTAGTCCAGGGCCATGAATTTTCCGCTGTCGTCGCTGCGGTTGGATCGGAAGTCAGCGGCCTCACTCCCGGGGCAAAGGTGACCTCCATGCCGCAGATTGTGTGCGGGGAGTGCGCTCCTTGCAAGCGCGGCGATTATCACATCTGCGATCATCTCAAAGTCCAGGGGTTCCAGGCCCCCGGCTGCGCCCAGGAATATTGGGTCACCCGCGCCGACAGCATCATTCCTCTCCCGGACAGCTTCTCATTCGAACAAGGCGCGCTGGTGGAACCCCTCTCCGTAGCCGTCCATGCGGTTTCCAGGGCTGGCGACATCCGCGGGAAAAACGTGGTGGTGCTGGGCGCCGGGCCGATCGGCAACCTGGTGTCGCAAACCGCGCGCCAGGCAGGCGCAAACGTGCTCATCACCGATCTGAGCGAATATCGCCTGGGGATCGCACAGCAGTGTGGCCTGGCCGCCACCTCCTGCGCCCGCAATGAAACCCTGTCCCAGGCGTCGGAGCGCGTCTTCGGACAGGCCGGCTTCGATACCGCCCTGGAATGCGTGGGGGTCGAACCGACCATGACTTCTGCCATCGCAGCCATTCAGAAAGGCGGCACGATCGTGGTCGTGGGCGTCTTCGGCGAAAAACCACGCGTCGACCTCGGCCTGGTTCAGGATCATGAGCTGACCTTGCGCGGCACGCTGATGTATCAACGCGCTGATTATGTGCGCGCGGTCGATCTGATCGCTTCAGGCGGGGTGATTACCAGGCCGTTGATGTCCAAACATTTTTCAATCGACGATTACCTCGAGGCGTATCACTTCATTGATGCCCAGGGGGATAAATCGCTCAAAGTTTTCATCGATATCCATTCTTAACGGATGAAAAAAGGCTACCTGTTCGGTGTCGATTTAGGCACAAGCGCAACGAAGGCCGCACTTTATCGCGTCGATGGGACGCTGGTGGCTGAAGCCACCTCCGACGTGCCGCTATACTATCCCCGCCCAGGCGTCGTTGAGCAGGAAAACAATGACTTTTATGCCTCCGCAGCGCAGACGGTTCATACCTGCCTGGCCAGCTCGGGGGTGGCAGCCACCGAGGTGGCCGCTATCGCTTTCGATAGTCAGATGGCAGGCCTGGGCTCGATCGATGATGCTTTTAACCCGGCTACCCGTTTCGATTCCTGGCTGGACACCCGTTGCCAGCCCTATATCAAGCAATTCGACCAACTGGCAGGCGAAAAGATCACCCGCCTGACCGGTTGCCCGCCCACTGTCGATCATGGCCCCAAGATGGTATGGTGGAAAGAAGAGGCTCCCGAAAGCTACCAGCGAGTGGCCAAATTCGTCATGCCGGCGGGTTACGTCGCCGGGCGGTTGGCCGGTCTTAAGGCCGATCAGGCTTTTATCGACCATACCTTCATCCATTTTTCGTCCCTGGCAGATGCCCAGGCGGTCGCCTGGTCGCCTGAGCTGGTGAACCTGCTGGGAATTGATCCAGGCAAGCTCCCCCGGATTGTCCTCCCCTGGGAGGTGATCGGAGAAGTCTCTGAACGAGCAGCAGCCGATTTTGGCCTGGCGCCAGGGACACCCGTGGCCGCTGGAGCCGGCGACACGGCTGTGGGAGCCCTGGGCGCCGGCATCGTCCACCCCGGGATGCTGCTGGACACCGCGGGGACAGCCGCCGTCCTGGCAGGCTGCACCGACCGTTTTACGGCTGATGTGGAACACCGCGCGCTGCTCACCATGCACTCGGTACTGCCCGATCTCTGGCTGCCCCTGGCTTATATTGCCGGCGGAGGGCTGGTCCAGCGCTGGTTTCGCGATACTTTCTTCAACGTCTTCCGTGGCCAGCCCCAACCCCTGGAGGCTGACCTGTACGATGCCATGGCCGCCATCGCGGCGCCCATATCCCCTGGCGCGGATGGCCTGTTTTTCTCACCCCACCTGGGTGGACGGATCTGCCCGGCTGATCCCGCCATGCGCGGATCGTGGGCGGGCTTTACCTGGAGCCACACCCAGGCGCATTTCTTGCGCGCGGCGATCGAGAGCGTGGCCTTTGAGTACGCCTATTACCTGAAAATACTGCGCCAGCTCATCCCCGGCATGCCGCTGATCGAAGCGAGGGTGATCGGCGGGGGCGCCCACAACGCACTTTGGAACCAGATTAAAGCGAATGTGCTGGGTGTGCCTTATCGACACCTGGAGCGATCCGATTTTGCTACGTGGGGCTGCGCCCTGATCGCCGGGCGAGCTGCCGGCCTGTTCGACGACCTGGCCGCTGCCGCAGACGCCAGCATCGAGCGAAGCGGCGAGCGCATCCCCCTTGATCCTGACCTGGTCGCAGCATACCAACCCCTGGTGGAACGCTACATCGCCTGGCAACAGATCCAGAGCAAAACTTTCCAGGTATTATCTGAACCTTGGAGTTAACCTTGAAGAACCCTGTAACCCGTGTTTGCCTGGTGGGCGCCGGGCGCGCCGGGAACGTGCACGCCAACAGCCTTACCCACCACCTGCCCAATGCCTCCCTGGCGGCGGTGGTCGATACCTCCGCCGGGGCTCGCGATGCCATGGGCGATGCGTTTGGCATCGACCCCGGATCGCGCTTTGCTTCTCTCGAACAGGCTATGGAATCAGCTCATTTCGAGGCGGTGGTAATCACCACGCCGACGTTCACCCACGCCGCGCTGGCGGTCACTGCCGCGAAAGCCAGGAAACATGTGTTCCTCGAAAAACCGATGGCGCTCAACCTGGCCGAATGTGACGCAATCATTGCTTCAGCCGCGCAGGCTGGAGTGCTGCTCCAACTTGGGTTTATGCGCCGCTTTGACCCCGAATTCAGCGCGGCGGCTCAACGCATCCAGGCGGGTGAAATCGGCCAACCTATGATGGTAAAATCGTTGACCCACGGGCCAGGACTGCCTCCACCCTGGGCGCGCGACCTGCGCACATCTAATGGCGCTCTGGCCGAAGTCAACAGTCACGATTGGGACACGGTGCGCTGGCTGATGGGATCGAATTATGAGCGCGTTTATGTCGAAGTGGCCAACTTTAAAGGGCCAGCCAACCATGTAGACACCCCTCATTTTTACGATAACGCCCTGGTTAGCATCCGTTTTGAAAACGGTGGGCTGGGCAGTATTTCGGGCATCTGCCCGTGCCAGTACGGTTACGATGCACGCGTAGAAATTGTTGGTGAAGAAGGCATCATGCAAATCGGCAAGCTCCAGGGGCAAGCGGTGTGGGTATGTACCAATCGCGATCAGGGCCTGATCACCCCTATTTACCGCACCTGGCCAGAGCGCTTTGCCTGGGGATATATCAATGAAATGGCCCATTTTATCCACTGCATTCAAAAGGGTGAAGGCCCTGCCGTGGGTGGGGTAGATGGACGTTGGGCGGTAGCCGGGGTGCTGGCGGGCACGCGCTCTTTTCTCGAAGAGCGCCCTGTCAAGCTTTCGGAAATTTTAACCGATTAGCATCCAGGAGGTTGATATGCTGGCAGCAGTCTATCACGGGCCAAACGATTTACGCGTAGAACAAGTTCCCAGGCCAGAGCCCAGGCCTGGGGAAGCGCTGGTGCGAGTCTTGAGCGCCAGCATCTGCGGAACCGACTTGCGCATCCTGCACGGAGGCCATCGCAAGTACCCACCCGGCACCGTGCGTATCCCTGGCCACGAGATGGTGGGACTTTTGGAAGCCCTGGACCCCGCGATGCCCGGCTTAAAGATCGGCCAGCGGGTGTTCGTGGCGCCCAACATTGGCTGCGGCCATTGCAAGCAGTGCATCAGCGGGCAAAACAACCGTTGCGCCAATTATGAAGCCATCGGGGTCACTTTCGATGGGGCGTTTGCTGAGTACGTACGCATCCCGGTAGCCGGCATCCAACAGGGATGCCTGATACCCGTGAATGAGCAGGATGACCCAGCGGCGCAAGCGCTAATCGAGCCGTTTGCTTGCGTGGTGCGCGGCCAGAATGCCTTGCGCATTCAGCCAGGCGAGCTCGTGCTGGTGATGGGCGCTGGCCCCATCGGCATGATGCACACGAAACTGGCGCACCTGCGCGGCGCCAGGAGAGTGATTGTCAGCGAGCCTAACCCGGCTCGCCTACTCCAGGCCAGGGCCATGGGCGCCGATCGCCTGGTTAACCCCCAGAACGAAGATCTGGCCAGCATCCTCCGCGAAGAATCCAACGGCGATGGGGCAGACGTAATTATCGTTGCCGCGCCGAACCACCAGGCGCAGGAAGATGCGCTGAAGCTGGCCGGGATTGGAGGGCGGATCAATTTTTTTGGCGGCCTTCCCAGCGGTCACACCACCATCAACTTTGATTCCAACCTGGTTCATTACAAGGAGTTGGTGGTCATGGCCACCACCGCCTGCAGCACCGCAGACTGCCGCCAGGCGACGGACATCCTCAATTCAGGTCGCATTGACCTGTCTGACCTGGTCAGCCTGCGTTTTCCCCTGGCTCAGGCCAATGAAGCTTTCAAGGCCGCCGAAACCGGCCAATCTTTAAAAGTCGTTCTACAGCCCTAAAGAGAGTATACCTTATGACGAATAGACCTTTTAATTACGATCTGGATCCATCCACGGGTCTACCCTCGCGATATGATCACCACACACTGCGAAAACTATCCTCGATGGCCGGCCAGTTTTTCGACCAGGCGGCCTACCAGCAACTGCTAGAGCAGGAGGATGTGGTTTTATATGAAGTCTATGAGTTGAGCCGTCCCGCTGTCAGCGGCGAGCTGATCTCGGGCATTTCGGTCATCCACCCTGGCAGGGTGGGCGATGAGTTTTTCATGACCAAAGGGCACTTCCACGCATTGCTGGAAACCGCTGAAGTGTATGTCGTCCTGCACGGCCAGGGCATGATGGTCATGGAGAACCCCGAAGGAGATTGCTCGGTGGAGACCTACCAACCCGGCCGCGTCATTTATGTGCCCCCGCGCTGGGCGCACCGCTCGGTCAACACCGGCCCGGACGACCTGGTCTTTTTTTGGGTCTACCCGGCCAATGCCGGCCATGATTACGGCACCATCGAGCGCCAGGGGTTCCATAAACTGGTGATCGCTTCAACCAGCGGGCCTCAAATCCTGGATAACCCACGGTGGAAACCCGCTTCCTGAGGAGAATTATGGAGCTTAAAGACTGCCGTTTACTGGTGACTCCTACCTCTTTTGGCAAGAGCAATCCTGCCCTCCGGAGGGATTTGGAAGCCCTGGCCGGTGAGGTGATTTACAACGATCTTCCGCGGCCATTAACTTCCAGCGAGCTGGCAACGGTGCTGCCTGGTGTGCACGGCTTTATCGCCGGATTGGACGAGATCAACCGGGCAGCCCTGGAACACGCCGGTCAATTGAAGGTAATCGCCCGGTACGGGGTCGGCGTGGATAATGTAGACCTGGCTTTCGCCAGGGAAAAGGGCATCGTGGTCACCAACACGCCAGGCGCCAATGCGACATCCGTGGCGGAGCTGATCCTGGCGTTCATGCTAGGCCTGGCGCGCCAGATACCTGAAGTCTACACGATGACCCGCCAGGGAGGCTGGCCGCGTTTAAACGGCCTCACCCTGGAGAATAAAGTGATCGGCATCATCGGTTTTGGCGCAGTCGGCCAGCAAGTTGCCCGGCACCTGGGCGGTTTTAATTGCAGGGTTATCGCAACCGACCCATTTCCCGACCAGGAGACAGCCAGGGCCCTGGCTGTTGAACTTGTTAAACTGGACCAGCTCCTGGTTGAGGCTGATTTTGTTTCGCTTAACCTCCCGCTTCTTCCCGACACCCGCGAGATGGTGAATGCCGAATTTTTGAGTAAAATGAAGCGCGGAGCGTATTTGATTAACACCGCCCGCGGGGAGCTGGTCGACGAAGCTGCGCTGTACCAGGCCTTGAAATCGGGCCACCTGCGTGGGGCAGCCCTGGACGTATTTGTTACAGAGCCTCCCCACCCGGATAACCCCTTGCTAGAGCTGCCCCAGGTGATCGTCACCCCTCACTGCGCCGCCCACACCGATGGGGCCACCAACGCCATGGGGCGCATGGCGATGATGGACTGCCTGGCGGTATTGCGCGGTGAAGCGCCGCGTTACCGTGTGATATGATGCAGTACCATTAATTCAAAGGAGATTAAAATGGCTGACAAGAAAACGGTATTGTCCCGCATCAAAGAGCTGGGGCTGGTCGCGGTAATCCGCGGCCCATCGGTCGATCTGACCCTCAAGATGGTCGAGGCGCTGGTCGCCGGCGGAGTACAGGGCATCGAAATTACCTACAGCACGCCTAACGCGGCGGATGTGGTTAAGTCACTGGACGCCACGTTCGGGCAAAAGATTGTGCTGGGGATGGGCACCCTGACCGATCCTCGCCAGGCGGTTGAAGCCTTAAACGCCGGTGCAACGTTCCTGGTCAGCCCATTCGTCGAGGATGAGCTGGGCAAAGCCATGCTTGCCACCGGCCTGGCAACCATGATCGGCGCTTTAACCCCCACCGAGGTTTTCAAGGCTTATACCATGGGCAGCGACGTGGTCAAGATCTTCCCCGGCAACCTGGTAGGACCGGCTTATATTAAATCTCTTAAAGGGCCTTTCCCTTACATTCCCATGATGCCGACCGGCGGTGTCAGTGCATCCAACGTGGGCGATTGGTTTGCCGCGGGCGTGTTCGGTGTGGGCGCCGGCAGCGAGCTCTGCCCGCCGGCCTTGGCCAAAGAAGGACGTTTCACTGAAATTACCGCCAGGGCCATCGAGTTCGTCCAGGCAGTTAAAACGGCCAGGGCTAAAACGGGCTCATAGCCCACCCTGGATAACACCCGCTCACCCGGCGCTGGAGGGGGTGGCGATGGTGGCCTCCCTCACCATTGATCAACCCCTGAGGAGTTTCG
>JAJYIW010000021.1:10433-25318 GCA_021789855.1 Chloroflexota bacterium
GTTAAAACGGCCAGGGCTAAAATAGGCTCATGAACCATCCTGGATAGCGCTGCTCACCACACGCCAGAGGAGCGGCGATGGTGGATCCGCCCCGGCATCGATCAACCCTGAGGAGTTTCGTAGATGTCTTCTACCCAAACCTTCTCTTATCCCATCCTCTCTAAAACGAGCCTAACTTTTTATTTCATCGGCGTCACGACGGCGAAATCTTCAATCATGAAAGTCTTTCCCCTGTGGGCCAAAGAATTGGGTTATCCGCAACTGGCGATTGAAGGGATCGACTTAAAAATTCACGATGATCCCGAGGCGTATCGCGCCGCCGTAGCCCAGATCAAATTCGATCCATTATCCCTGGGAGCTCTGGTGACCACCCACAAGATCGACCTGTTCCACGCTTCTCTAGATATGTTCGATTATCTTGACCCCTACGCCCAGGTTTGTGGTGAAGTTTCCAGCATCTCCAAGCGCGCAGGAAACCTGGAAGGCCACGCCAAGGACCCGATATCTGCCGGCCTCAGCCTGGATACGATGATCGGTGAAAATTACTTTGGCCGCACAGGTGGCTGGGTGTTGTGCTTTGGCGCAGGCGGCTCCGCAGTAGCCACGCTGCTTCACCTGATTGATAAAAAGGCGGCAGGAGATCGCCCGCGACGATTCCTGGTAGTCAACCGGTCTGAAGGACGGCTCGCATCCATGCGCGATATGGTCAACAGGCAAAAGACCGATATCGAAGTGGTGTATCAACAAAATGAAAACCCCTACCGCAATGACGCTATCATGGCGACTCTGCCCCCCAACAGCCTGGTCATCAATGCCACGGGCATGGGGAAGGATACGCCCGGGTCGCCCATCACCTCTCAGGGCTTATTCCCTGAGCACGGCATCGCCTGGGAATTCAACTACCGCGGCGAGCTCGATTTCATGCACCAGGCGCTGGCTCAGGTGGAAAGCCGGGACGTGCGGGTGGAAGATGGCTGGCTCTATTTTCTTCACGGGTGGACCCAGGTCATTGCCCAGGTGCTTCACCTCCAATTGACTCCAGGCTTGTTTGCCCGCCTGGCTTCAATCGCTGAAACGGTGCGCCATTGATCATCCTGGCTGGCTGCCCGGATTGACCACGAAAAGGCTAAGCGCCGGCGACCCCCAGGAGCCCTTTGGTGATAAATCCTGGGTTGTGGTATAAATAATAAGCTGGTTTATTTTGCCCCTCTGATTGCCGGGCTCATCATCAAATTATTTTCAAGTCTAAAAGATGAGAAAGGAGATCCGTATGCAATATACAGTCCGGGAATGGATGAACGATCTGGTGGTTTACATCGATTCCGAAAGCCCCGTCACTGATGCCCTGGCCTTGATGCGACGCCGGTACATCCATAGCCTGATCGTCAACAAATCGCAAGCCAACCCAGAGTTTGGGATTATTACGGCGACGGATATCTGCGATAAGATCGTGGCCCAGGAACGCAACCCCGCGTTCGTGAAGGTTGGAGAGGTAATGAACAGTCCGTTGATCACGGCTAAAGAAAACTGGACGCTTAAAGAATGCGCTGAAATGATGCGCACGCATACCATCCACCACCTCCCCGTCACGGATGACAACGGCAACCTGGTGGGCATGATCTCAGACACCGATTTTCTGGTCGCTGCCGAAGCGATGGGGCGTGCCCCTGGTGAGCGTATTCCCGGTTAAGACCTGGCCCAACTGCCTTTACGTCTTGTTGAGGCCATTTTAATTTAACTGTTCCATGAGCTTTTAATCTGCGCGCAATTTAAGCAGGCTGTCATGAATTGCGCGCTTTAATTTCAGGCGTTATACCTCATGAAAAAAACCTTTATTGCTGTTTTGACTTTTATCTGTGCATTTTTCATCCTGGGCGACCATCCACTCACCGTGTACGCCTCCAGCAAACCGGCCAGGCAGGGCATCGCTCCCGCCTACTGGCTGGTCGCCCAGACGACCTTGCAAGCCACGCCAACAGGCCTACTCCCCACGGCTGTGCCAACCGAGCCCTTGGTTACTTCAACCCCCAACTCAGATGGGTCAATCATCCATGTGGTGGGTAACGGTCAAACCTTATGGGGCATTGCGATTGCTTATGGGGTCAAGATTGCCGATATCCTCAAAAACAGCAATTTACCTGCCAATACCAACACTGTTTACGTGGGAGAAAAATTAGTCATTAAACCGGCCTCACCGGCCACTGAAACCCCCACTCTCACCGCCACCCTGCCAACAGCTACATCTACCCGGTTTCCCACCCACACGCCGCGAGCTCCCACTCCCAGCCCGACCCGCGCGGCATCCCCCACCATCACGCCGACGCCTACGCCTGAGCCGTGGTACGCCAGAGTAGCGCCGCAGATCTATGGGAATCAGCGCACTATCGGCATGGTCCTGGTCTCCATCTGCGTGATCGGCCTGATCATCGTCGGCCTGACTGGTTTCCGGCGCAAGTAGACCCGCTAAACCTGAACAGTACAAAAGAGAAATTGGCAGGTGACGTTAACGGGATTTCTTCTTACTTCCCCCAAGGCCAAAAAGATTCTTCCACATGTCGCTCGAAGAAGGCAAATCAGAGGGGGGCTTTTCGGCGTTCAGCCACGCTGCCTGCCGCCGATCTTTATGCCATTGTAGATGGCCATCCACGGCGCGCTTAAGTTGAGCCTGCAAATCCTGTGCATTTTGATCGGCAATCATTTCTCGTAAAGCCGTCAAAGACGCGATATAGTGATCCAGCAGGCGAAGCACATTATCACGATTGAGCAGAATCGCCTGGCCAAAAGCTTCTCGCTCGGTCAGGTTCTGGACCGGCGCGCTGGCTGAAGCCAGGTTTTTCCCCGCGAAACGCTGGTTCTCGCGCCAGCCTGGTTGATCTTGCAGGGTATTAAACAAAGCTGCCGCGGTTAAACCGGGCAGATGGTAGCTGGCCGCAATCAAGCCGTCCACTTCATAGGGATCGGCGAACATGGGCGTCCCGCCCACCAGGGTGACCAGGTCAGATGCCAGCTTGAGCGCTTCTGCCGGGGTACCCATTGGCGCCGTCACATAAACCAGGCTATTTTGAAACAAGTCAGCGTGCGCCGCATCCGCGCCTGTGCCGGCTTCGTTAAGGTAAGTTGGATTGAGAGCGGGCGTCCAGGAGACAAAAGACTGCCCTTCCCGCAAGGTCTTTTTAGCCCATTCAGTCGCCGCAATCTTGACCGGAGACGTATCGATCACGACCGCCCCTTCTTTCAAATCCTCGGCGATCGTTTTGAAAGTCTCCTCCAGGTCATCAACCGCCACCGCCAGGATCACCAGATCGGCCTGGCGCACAGCCGATGGGATGTTGTAAGTGAGGTGATCGACCGCGCCTAATTTTTCCGCCCGGCGCATCGCGGCGGGATTCACGTCTGAGCCGACCCGCCGGACGAGGTCCTTGTGGTTTCCCAGGGCAAGGCCTAATGAGACGCCCACCTGATCGAGCCCAATGATGCTGATCTGGATGGTCATAAAGCAACTCCCGTTAATAACCTCTGTAAAAAGGTGAGCGGCGGATTCAAGATGATCGAAAACAGGTTGAACCCAAACACCGGTAAGACAAAAAATACCGCCATCAAAATCATTGGCCCGTAAGGGGCAATGCGAGCCAGGGCCTGGTTCCAGGAAGGGGGAAAGAAATAACCCAAAATCTTTTCTCCATCCAGAGGAGCAATGGGGATGAGGTTGAACAGGAACAACGCCAGGTTGATGGTAATAAATGACCAGAGGAACGAGCTTAAGGTGGGGAGCACCGTGCTGGTTGTATAAAATGGCGTCACCAGTCCCAGGCGAAAAGGAATCGCCGCTAAAATGGCCATCAAGAGGTTAGATGCAGGGCCAGCCAGCGAAACCAACATCACAGCAGCGGGTGAGCGCCGGCCAAGCACGTAGGGATTAATGGGGACAGGCTTTGCCCAGCCAAACCCGGCAAAGATGAGCAATAAGGACCCGACCACGTCCAGGTGGGCCAGCGGATTGAGCGTTAAACGACCGCTCATCCGGGGAGTCATATCGCCAAAATAGTCTGCCACCCATGCGTGAGCCATTTCATGAACCGGCAACGCAATCACCAGGATGATCACGTTTGTGATTAAACCCGCCAGGGTGAAATTAGTGAGCATGAGGTTGATTATAACATGGGGTGGTATAATCTTAAAGTGTTACCCGATTTACGCCTAGACGATAAAATCCGGCTGAGCAAACCCCACCCGTGCGGTAGTTATGAATGGAAGATCGTCCGATTGGGTGCAGATATCGGCCTGGAATGTCTGAAGTGTGGCCACCGGGTGCTGTTAACCCGGAGGGAACTGGCCCGCCGCTTGAAAATAATCCTTCCGAGAGGAATCGATGACTCATCCGGAACCTGAGCAACCGCACGTCTTATTTCTATTTTCAGATACAGGCGGAGGGCATCGCTCTGCAGCGGAGGCCATCATCGAGGCCATTAATCTGGATTACCCCGAACGAATCACAACCGAGATGGTCGACTTTTTTAAGGAGTACGCCCCCCCGCCGTTCGACCTGGCGCCTGAAATTTACCCGGATATGTCCAAGGTGCCAGACGTGTGGGAATTTGGCTACAAATTGAGCAATGGGCCCCGGCGAGCGCACTTTTTTTACAATGTCATGTGGCCATATATTCGCCGTGCGGCTTACAAACTGATTGCAGAGCATCCTTATGACCTGCTGGTGACGGTTCACCCTATTCCGGTCGTACCGATCTCTCGCGCCATGCGCCCCAGTTCTCCACCTTTTTTCACGGTCGTCACGGACATGGTATCGACGCACGCCTGGTGGTATAACCGGCGCTCCGAGCTGGTGATGGTGCCGACGGAGATTGCCCGCCAGCGTGGGTTGGCGTTGGGCCTCCGGCCGGATCAAATCCGCGTGGTCGGGCTGCCCGTCGCCCAGCGTTTTTGCCAGCCGGTGGGCGACCGCCGCCAGCTTCGCAGCCGCCTGGGATGGCCGCAGGATTTGCCGGTTATTTTACTGGTCGGCGGTGGGGAAGGGATGGGGCCGTTGGGAAAAATGGCCCGGGCCATCTCAGAGGCCCACTTGAATGCCGCTCTGGTGATCGTCACTGGGCGTAATCATAAGCTCAAAGTCCAGCTCGAATCCGAAGAATGGACCTTGCCTACCTTTATTTATGGTTTTGTGCGTGAAATGCCCGATTTTATGCGCGCCGCGGATGTCCTGTTGACAAAAGCCGGGCCGGGGACGATAAGCGAAGCCTTTATCGCCGGGTTGCCCATAATTTTATACAGCCGTATGCCAGGCCAGGAAGATGGCAACGTAACCTACGTGATCAATGAAGGTGCGGGGGTTTGGGCTCCTCGCCCGGCGCGAATGGTCGAAATACTAAGGAATTGGTTTGAGCATCCCCATGAATTGGAAACGGTAGCGGTTAATTGCCGGCGCCTGGCCAGGCCGGATTCTTCACGGCTGATTGCCCAGGCGATCGCAGCAAAGTTAGGTGTGACAGAAGCTATTACCTGAGGGGTGAATACGACCTTATGCCCATCCTGGATGCCAATTCGCTTGAATTTTTCAGCCACGGCGCAGACCAGACCCGCCGGGTGGGTATGCGGCTGGGCATGCTCTTGCAACCCGGCGACATTATTTGCCTGTCGGGTGACCTGGGATCGGGAAAAACCACCCTGGTGCAGGGCCTGACCAAAGGGTGGGGCTCGTTGGACATGGTGTCCAGCCCCACCTTTGTGTTGGTCAATTCTTATCGCCGCCCGGACGGGCAAAAACTCAATCACCTGGATGCCTATCGCTTGAAAGATGCCCTTGAAGCGGAAGACCTGGATTTGATATTCTTTATGGAGCAGGGCCCGCTGGTAATCGAATGGGCTGAGCGGATTAAGTCGATCCTGCCCGGCCATCGCTTTTGGGTGAACCTGCGTTGGCTGGCAGATGAACAACGGGGGATGGTCTTCACCGCTCAAGGAATCCGCTACCAGCGTCTCCTGGCTGAATTTAAACGCGGTATTTATGGAGGTGTCTAGTGCTCCTGGCGGTAGATACATCAACTTTGTGGGTAGGCCTGGCCCTTTATGACGGCACCCAGGTAGTCGGTGAAGAAATCTGGCAGACGCATCACCACCATACAGTGGAATTAGCCCCGGCTTTGAACAATATCCTGGCTCGTTCAGGGATTACCGCCAGAGACCTGCGTGCGCTGGCCGTTGCTCTGGGGCCCGGCTCATTTACCAGCCTACGCATTGGGTTGGGTTTAATCAAAGGCATGGCGTACGCCTTGCATTTGCCCATGGTGGGAGTGCCAACGCTGGACTTCTTAGCCTCTTCTCGCCCGGTGCGTGACCTGCCCATGGCTGCTGTTCTGCAAGCGGGGCGCGGGCGACTGGCAGTGGGTTGGTACCATAACCAGGCCGGCGCGTGGGCAGCTGACGGCGATGCCACCGTCATGACCGTGGAAGAGCTGGCGCAAAGTGTTCGCGAGCCTACGCTCATATGCGGCGAGCTGTCTGCCGTGGAAAGGCAAACCCTTTCACGCAAGCGAAAGAATGTAATCCTGGCTTCCCCTGCCCAATCGCTGCGCCGGCCTTCCTATTTAGCCGAAGTGGCCTGGCGGCGGTGGCAGGCCGGGCGCGTCGATGACCCGCTCAGCCTGGCCCCCATTTATTTACACATCGCAGATCCAATCCCTGCCTGACGGCAAGGGCCTGAGAGGTATTTCATCCCGCATGGATTCCCAGCTATCGGGCGCCGATATCCCGCCCCGTCCATTTAAAATCAATTACCGGCCGATGACGGTTGAGGATATCCCTCAGGTTCACCAGTTAGACCAGCGATCCTTCAGCCTACCCTGGCCGGAACGATCTTTCTTATATGAAATAACCCAGAACACCAACGCGATCACCCTGGTCGCTGAAGCGGTATATGAAAATGGACAGCGGTTGATCGTCGGGATGATTGTGGTCTGGCTGATTGTGGATGAAATCCATATTGGCACAGTCGCCGTGGAGGCTGGCTTCCGGCGCATGGGCGTTGGACGACAGTTAGTAGCTCGCACCTTGCTGGCCGGAGCGGCCAGGGGAGGCAGCATGGCCTTCCTGGAAGTTCGCCGCAGCAACCTGGGCGCCCAGGCGCTTTACCAGCAAATGGGTTTCGAGATGGCCGGTGAGCGCCGCCGGTATTACCATGATAATCAGGAGGACGCCTTATTGATGACCTTAAATCGCCTGAATCAGGCCATTTTATCGCGTTGGGTTGTATAATTTCGCCTTCGGAGGTAGACCGTGAATGCAAAGGAAATGCTTGATCAGGTAGCCAGTGAAGTGGCGGTGTGCGAGAAATGCATCTTGCATGTCTCGCGGAAAAAATCGGTGCCCGGCGAAGGTCCCGCCCAGGCCGAGATCATGCTGATTGGCGAAGGGCCAGGCTTTTATGAAAACGAGCAGGGCCGTCCATTTGTCGGCCCATCGGGGCAGTTCCTGGACGAATTGCTGCAAAAGGCAGGGCTGAAACGGTCGGAGGTATTCATCGGCAACGTGGTTAAGTGCCGCCCTCCCGCCAACCGCGATCCCCAGCCGGACGAGCTTTCCGCCTGCCGCCCCTACCTGGAACGGCAAATTGAGGCGATCCAGCCCAAGGTGATCATCACCCTCGGACGTTATTCGATGGGGCATTTTCTGCCCAACGCCCGCATCTCGTCTATCCACGGGCGCCCGAGCTGGGTCAATAACCGCCTCGTCGTGCCCATGTACCATCCCGCCGCTGCCCTACACCAGCCCGCTTTACGGAAAGACATCGAAACCGATTTTTCCAACCTGCCGAAAATGATCACCATGGCCCGGCAAAAGCAGGCAGAAACCGAAAGCCAGGCTGCGCCAAGCTCGCCGGCCCAACCTAAACAATTGCCCTTTATAGACGGCGCCTCTCAGATCAAAGAAAAACCCGAAGATAACCCAAAAGACGAGCCCAGGCAATTGAGCCTTTTTTAATCCCCAGAAAGGATCGATATGGAGAATGCGATTAAAAGTGAATTAATAGCCCGCTTAAAAGCCAAAGAGGCGAAGGTGGCTGTTATCGGCATTGGCTATGTCGGCTTGCCCCTGGCAGTGACTTTTGCCAATGCCGGTTTTCAGGTCACCGGGATTGACCCGGTCGAAGATAAAGTAGCAGCCGTCAATCGAGGGGAAAGCTATATCCAGGATGTGCCGGGTGAGCAGGTCTCTCGCCTGGTCAAAGCCGGGAAATTAAAGGCCACCTCGGACTATGCGATCCTCACCGGCATGGACGCCGTCTCAATCTGTGTCCCAACCCCGTTGAGCAAATTCCGCGATCCAGATTTGTCCTTCATCAATAGCGCCATCGATGCCCTCAAACCCTACCTGCATCGCAGGATGGTCGTTGTGCTGGAGTCAAGCACTTATCCGGGCACGACCCGTGAATTGGTGCTGCCCACCCTGGAAGAATTCAGCGGCCTGAAAGCCGGGGTCGATTTCTTCCTGGCCTTCTCCCCCGAGCGCGTCGACCCAGGGCGCAAAGATTGGACCACGCTGAACACCCCCAAGGTCATCGGCGGGATCACACCGGCCTGCGGTGAGGTAGCTCAGACCTGGTACGCGCAGGCGCTACAGAAGGTCGTGCCGGTCTCTTCGGCTGAGGTAGCCGAGATGGCCAAGCTGCATGAAAACACCTTCCGTATGATCAACATTGGCCTGGTCAATGAGCTTGCGGTGATGTGCGACTATTTGGGTATCGACGTGTGGGAAGTGATCGATGCAGCCGCGACCAAGCCCTTTGGGTTCATGAAGTTCACCCCCGGGCCTGGCCTGGGCGGGCATTGCATCCCCATCGATCCCCTGTACCTGTCCTGGAAGCTGCGCTCATTAAACTACAACGCGCGCTTTATCGAGCTGGCTTCAGAAATTAACGCCAACATGTCCCGTTTCGCAGTCGAGAAAGTCCAGGAGGCGCTTAACGGCCTGAGGAAATCGATCAACGGCAGCCGCATCCTGGTATTGGGAGCGGCTTACAAGCCGGACATTGACGACCTGCGCGAGTCGCCGGCCCTGGACGTGATGCACCTGCTTGAGCAAAAAGGCGGCCTGGTTTCCTATCATGATCCTTACATTCCCCATATCCATCATGAGGGCTGGGATAAGTCGTCCGTCCCCGATCTGATGCAAGCGGTGGCCCAATCGGATGTGGTCGTGATCGTGACCAACCATAAAGTTTACGATTATCCTGCCATTCTGGAGGCCGCCAACCTGGTGGTGGACACCCGAAATGCCCTGGGCAATGCGGGCAAGGATAATCCCAAGGTCGTGAGGTTATAACCATGGCAAACTATATCGTGACGGGCTGCGCGGGATTTATCGCAGCGCGGGTGAGTGAAATGCTGCTGGATGCTGGCCACGCGGTGGTGGGCCTGGACAACCTGAACACAGCTTACGACGTGCGCGTCAAGCTGTGGCGTTTGAACCGCCTTCGTGGGAGGGACGGTTTTACCTATTACCAGACGGATATTGTCGACCGGGCCGGCCTGGAAGGGTTATTCAACAGCGATCCCACAGCGTTCGATGGCGTGATTAACCTGGCTGCTCGCGCCGGCGTCCGCGCCAGCGTGGAGGATCCTCACGCTTTCATCGACACCAACGTCACCGGCACGCTCAACATGCTCGAAATATGCCGCCAGCATGCTATCCCAAAATTTATCCTGGCCTCCACCTCCAGCCTGTACGGCGCCCAAAACCCCGTGCCTTACCGCGAGGACGCAGACACCAACCTGCCCTTGCAGCCCTACGCGGCCAGCAAAAAAGGCGCCGAAGCGCTGTCCTATGCTTACCATTATCTCCATCACATTGATGTGACCGTCTTCCGCTATTTCACCGTCTACGGCCCGGCTGGCCGGCCCGATATGTCCATGTTCCGCTTCGCCAAGTGGATTGCCGAAGGCCAACCGGTCAAGATGAACGGCGACGGTGAACAATCCCGCGGATTCACCTATATCGATGATATCGCTCGCGGTACCCTCGCTGGCCTGAAACCTTTAGGCTACGAAGTGATCAACCTGGGCGGCCATGAGGTGATCACCATGAATGCCCTGGTCGCCATGCTGGAAGAACGCCTGGGAAAGAAGGCGCAGATGCAATATTTACCCTTGCACCCGGCCGACGCCCTGGTCAACCTGGCGGATGTGTCCAAAGCCAGGTCGTTATTGGGCTGGCAACCCCAGGTCGAGCTGGCGGAAGGGGTGACCCGGCTGGTCGATTGGTACCTGGCCGAGCGTAGTTGGGCTAGCCAGGTCATTACCGCATGAAATTGCCCGGCAGCACCTTCCAGGGTCGCCTGCATTCCCTGGCAGCCTGGGGGCAAGATGCCGTATTGCGCCGGGTCATGCGCAATTCCAGCGCGATGTTTGCCAGTTACGCTATCAGCGCCATTTTGACCATCCTGACGGCGCGCATCCTGGGCCTGAGCGATCTGGGCATGCTGGGGATCGTGGTTACTTTCGCCTCAGCCATTAATCGCCTGCTTTCTTTCCGCATGGGTGACCTGGTGGTGCGTTACATGGGCGAATACATGGCCCGCCAGGATCATGACCGCGCCGCCGCGCTGGTTAAAGCCGCTGGTCTCACCGAGGGGATCACCTCCATCGTCGCATTTTTGGTGTTGGCGTTAGCGGCCCCGCTGGCAGCCGCCATCTTCGCTAAAGATGCCAGCACCGCGCCTTTGTTTATATTTTATGGAATCTCGATCCTCGGTAACATCACCACCGAAACCGCTACCGGCGTATTGCAGGTAGGCAACCATTTCCGCAGCCAGGCTACGATCAATCTGGTTCAAAGCGTGCTGGTAGCCTTGATGATTGTCGCCTCTTACCTGCTCAAAGGGGGGCTGATGGGAATCCTCACGGCCTACCTGGTGGGGAAGATGATCCTGGGGCTGGGCCCGATTCTCCTGGCGCTGTACTACCTCAACCGCACGCTAGGAAAAGGCTGGTGGCGAGCGCCATTTTCCCTGCTGCCGCCCTTCCACGAGCTTTCACACTTTGCGTTGACGACCAACCTCTTTGGAACCGTCAACCTGGTAGCCCGCGACAGCGAACAGTTGTGGATTGGCCTCTTCTTTACCCGGAGAGAAGTGGCTTATTACAAAGTGGCTCAAGCCATCATCAACCTGGTTGTCTTGCCCATCTCACCGTTTGTCAATACTTCCTATCCTGAGATCAACCGCGCCATCGTCTTACGCCAGTGGCGCCAGTTGCGCTCGTTGTTAAAGCGGGTGACCCTCATCGCGGCTGCCTGGACTGGAGCGGTGGCGCTGGGCATCCTGTTGTTTGGTCGATCGCTCCTGTTCCAGAACTGGGTCATCTTTGGACATACCATCCGTATTATGGGTAAAGCTTTTTCCCCGTTTAAATCAGGTTATCTGCCAGCATATCCTGCCTTGCTGGTGCTGTTGATCGGTTATGGTTTTGCCAGTATCTTTTTTTGGAACCGTTCGCTGCTCCTGGCCTTGGGCCGGCCTGGTTACCCCATGACGGTTAATTTCTGGTCAGCCCTCGGAAAGGTGGCGCTCACCGTCTGGCTCGTCCCGATCTTGGGTTATGTCAGCGAAGCAGGTATCCTGTCGGCTTATTTTGTCGTGTCGATCAGTCTGATGGTCTGGCGCGGCCTGAGCCTCTTGAAAGTGAGAGAGCGCGACACAGCCCTGGGAGTTGACCCGCCGCCCATGATCAGGGTATCCGGGTGACCGCCGCACCGGTCACCTGCTTGGTTAATGGTTAATGTGTAAAGGCTATGACTTATATCGCGTTTATCGCTGCTTCAGAGATCCCATCGATCACCGCTAACAGTATTCAAGTGATGAAAACGGTCCAGGCGTTTGCACAGCTTGGCCACCGGGTGCGTTTGATTGTGCCAGGCAGTAGTCCGGTGGCATGGCCGCAGTTGAAGGAGCGATATGGCCTGTTGACCCCCTTTGAGATCACCTGGCTGCCGGTCAAGCCCGGCTTACGGCGCTATGACCTGGCCTGGGCTGCCGTGTCTCAAGCCAGGCGTTTGAAAGTCGACCTGGTCTACACCTGGATGCTGCAAGGCGCCTGGATCGCTCTCATGCAACGCAAGCCAGTTGCGTTGGAGCTGCACGATCGCATTACTGGGCGGATTGCACCCTTGCTCTTTCGCCAAATCCTGGGCTGGCCGGGAAAGAAGCGCCTGCTTCCCATAACCCACGCCTTATTGGCCGCGCTAGAAAAGGAATTTCGAGTTACCATCCCAGCAAAACAGGTGGTCGTCTCCCCGGACGGCGTCGACCTGGAACGCTACGCTGGCTTGCCGGATGCCCCATCCGCGCGCCAGGCGCTTGGTTTGCCTGAGATGCCCACCGCGGTGTATACCGGCCATTTTTATGCGGGACGCGGTACCGGGTTATTGTTCGATCTGGCACAGGCCAACCAGGGAATCCATTTTCTGTGGGTTGGCGGGCGCGCGGCGGATGTGGCCCTGTGGAGCGAGCGCCTGCACACGGCTGGCATCGACAATGTGACCCTGACTGGCTTTGTGGACAACGCCCGAATTCCGCTCTACCAGGCCGCCGGCGATGTCCTGCTGATGCCCTATGGCAGGATCGTGTCGACCAGCAGCGGCGGTAACACGGCGGATATTTGCAGCCCAATGAAGCTATTCGAGTATATGGCCGCCGGGCGGGCCATCCTTTCGAGTGATTTACCGGTTCTCCATGAGGTGTTGAGCCCGGCCAATGCGGTTTTTTGCCCGGCAGATGAGCCATCCGCCTGGTCGAGCGCATTAAACGCCTTAATTTCGGATGCCAGCCGGCGCGAAGCCCTGGCGCGCCAGGCCCGCAGCGACGTGGCCCGTTATACCTGGCAAGAGCGTGCTCAACGCTCCATCGAAGGATTAATATGAAACGCCAAAAAATTCCATTATGGATATTGGCCAGCGGAACGCTACTTTTGGCTGTGCTTGAACGTGTGATCCTGGCTCTCTTTTACGCGCCAGTGACTTACCATGACACGGCCAGCTACCGGCGGTCGGCGGATGCTATCCTCCATGGCTGGGCAGGCTATGATGGCACCCGCACACCCGGCTACCCGGCGTTTATGGCGCTGTTCGGATCCGATCATCACGTTTACCTGGCACAGTTGGCCCTGGGATTGCTGATGACCCTGATTTTCTTTTACCTGGGTTGGAAACTCTCCGGTCGCCTGGCCTTCGGCTTGCTGGCTGCCCTGATCCATACGCTCAACCTGGGCCAGCTTTTTTTCGAAGCCGATCTGATCACGGAAAATTCTTCTACCTTTTTTATCGTTCTGGCCCTGGTCGGCGCTTTTATCTGGCTGGCTTACCCGAAACGGCGATCCATCTGGCTGGCCATCGCGATCGGGGTCGCTGCCAGTGTGGCGACCCTGATCCGGCCCTTGTTCATTTTCCTCCCATTCTGGACGGCGCTGTTCCTGGCGGTATCGTTTCAAGGCAAGCGGATTGAAATCCATTGGCAACCCCTCCTTGGGGTGGTGATTCCTTCTCTTCTGCTGATTGGTGGTTGGGTTTATTATATTGACACCAATTTTCACATCCTCAGCGTAACCACCATGAACGGCTATCACCTGGTCCAGCACACCGGTAATTTTTTCCAGTACGTACCCGATCAATACGCTGCCTTACGCGATACCTACCTGAAGTACCGCGCGCAACGCATCGCGAAGTACGGCACCCAGGGCAACACCATCTGGGATGCCATCCCCGAAATGCAGCGCGTCTCCGGCCAGAGTTTCTACGAGCTATCCCGCACACTCCAGGCTATCTCTATCGACTTGATCTTGCACCACCCTTTCCTCTACTTGCAAAATGTCGCCAGCGGTTGGTGGATGTTCTGGCGCGCGCCGTTCTATTGGGCGCCTGATCAAATAACGCCCATCCTGAGCGGCCTCATGCAAGGTTTGGCATTCCTCGAGCGTATAGTCCTCGTCGGCATTAACATGCTCTTCCTGATCGCTTCAGGCCTGCTGGCCGCGTGGCCGCGCTTCCGGCGCGCAGGGCGTGTCACCACGTTTGGCTGGCTGGTTATGAGCACCATCTGGGTGACCTCGATTGTTCAAACGCTGCTCGATCATGGGGATAACCCGCGGTTTCTGGTCCCCCTGCAAACCTGGGTGGTGCTCTGGGTGGCCTGGCTGGGTTA
Source organism: Chloroflexota bacterium (assembly GCA_021789855.1). Classification (GTDB taxonomy): domain Bacteria; phylum Chloroflexota; class Anaerolineae; order Anaerolineales; family Anaerolineaceae; genus JAJYIW01. The sequence continues at coordinate 24,637 of JAJYIW010000021.1, forward strand.
TATGGTCTATACCAGCGGCTTTTTTAACCGGAAGAAAGAAATCTTGAATTCTTAAGGGTAATTATTCCATTTTATCAGGTGAGCCGTTATGAAGTCCTTCTTGAAATCTATTCGTATCCCAGCGTTGGCAGCGGCCGGCGCCAGCCTGGTCATCGGAGCTGCCCTTTCCGCCTGGTTGGGAAGCGGCTCATTCCTTGTGGGCTGGCTGGGCACTTCAGTGCTCCTTTTCCTGTGCCTTTTTGGACTGCTGGCAGCCTGGCGGCTGGCCGGCGGTGGGCGAGCGCTGGCCTGGCTTGTCGCCGTGGCATTCATCCTCCGCCTGGGTACCGGGCTGTTGATCACCTGGGAATTTCCGCGCCTGACCGACACTGACGATTACATTACCCACGCCGGTTTTTATTTTCGCGATGCGTACGCCAGAGATCGCGAAGCCTGGGCCGTCGCCCAATCCGGCTTATTCTTCAACAGTTCGATGAGAGCCGATTTCATGGCCGACCAGTACGGCGGAATGCTGGTGTTAAGCGCCATAACCTACCGCCTCCTCAGCCCGGATGTCCACCGGTTTTATTTAATTTTGATCCTGACTGCCGCAGCCGGTGCCTTCAGCCTGCCTTTCTTCTGGGCTGCCACACGCAAGAAATGGGGGATGGGAATCGCCCTGCCGGCAGCGTGGGCGCTTGCT
>JAJYIW010000224.1 GCA_021789855.1 Chloroflexota bacterium
GGCTTCGGAAGAGTCAAAATCAGGCTGGAGAGTAAGCGATGAAAAGGAGCTGGCAGGGCTCTATGGCGAAATCGAGCCGATCGTGAACCTGCCCGGGCTAAGAGTATGTGGTTTAATGACCATGCCGCCGTTATCGTTGGATTACACGGATAGCCGGCGGTATTTCCGCTTATTGCGTGCCTTTCGTGAGATCTTAAGCGCGCGATTCCCGTCTGCTACATGGGAAGAACTCTCCATGGGAACCAGCGGCGATTATGAAGCGGCTATTGCGGAAGGCTCCACCATGGTACGGATCGGCCAGGCCATTTTTGGCCCAAGGACATAGGGGTAAAGGGGTGCTTCCCTGGCATGACGCCCATCAAGGTGGGGCACGATTTTAACAACCTGTGTTAAAGCTCTGTATTGGTGAGGCTGATGCTACAAGAAAAACTGGAGAACCAGTTATAATTAAACCAGCAATTCGTTTATTATCATTTTAGTCAAAGGCCTGAAGACTATGTCATTGATCGTGGAATTAATCCATCTGGTAGCCCGCGTATTAACTCTGCTGGTCATCATCGATGCTTTCCTGTCTTTTTTTATGTCGCCCTATCATCCGGTCCGGCGGGCCATTGACCAGATCGTCGAGCCTTTAATTGCCCCCATTCGGCGGTTCGTCCCGCCGATCGGGATGATTGATTTCAGCCCGATCATTTTGATCATCGTGATTCAGATCCTGGAATACGTGCTGACCAGCGTCCTGGTGTCGGTCGGGTGATAGCATGGCTAAAAAGAGCAAACAATTTTCTCATGGCGTCACCGGCTCCGCGATTACCGTTCGCCTGGCTCCAGCCGGGGAGCGCAATAAGCTGGTCGATCTGTTAGAAGATGGCACCCTGGCTATCCAATTGATCTATTCTCCTGCCGATGAAAGAGCCAATAAAGAGCTGGTCCAGTTCATCGGCGACCTCCTGGGGACACCAACGAAAAATATCGACGTCCTCGCGGGGAAAAACGGGAAAGATAAGCTTATCACTATCCTGGATATGAGCGCCTCACAAGTCCAGGAAAAAGTGCTGGCCAGGATCAACCCTGCCCGGTAAGCGACCGCTTTATCGTTCGAACGACGCTTTCAATACCCCACCGCAGGCCAGCAGCAGCCAGATGGCATAAGCAACCGCTTCGCCCAGGAGGCCGGTTTCATTTTCAATCATCTGTTGCAAGCGATAGATGAGGTCTTTATCAGGGGGCTTTTGCGCCAGGTATTCCAGGGCGGCCATTTTTTCTTCGATTGATCCAGAATCGATAGCCTTGAGGAGCATTTCCGTCGCCGGGTCGCCGGGGATAATTCCCACGCCCTGTTTGCTGGCATATTCAATCAGCCAGGGTGAGTCATGGGGTAACAGGAGCGGGTGAGGCACCGCCGGGTCCGGTTTTTGAAGCATATCGACCACATGGCTGGCCGCGTTGCGAACCACCCATTGGGCATCTTCAATTTGTATATGTTTTAATAAATCGAGAGCCCATGGCTGGTTCACTTTAGCCAGGCCAAATACCGAGGCTCTCCGGACGAGCAAGTTTTCATGGGTGGTGCATTCTTTGAGGATGGCATGGCCAGTTTCAGGTTGGGTGGCAAAAGCCTCGGCAGCCACCCGGCTGAGCTCTTCATCGCCCGCTCCCAATAGCTCCAGGACCGGATTGACCGACTGGGGGGTGCCAATGGCGACCAGGGCCATGCAGGCGGCATACCGCACCTCGGCAGTGGGGTCTGCCAGGAGTCCGCTCAGCTCTCGGGTGGATTTTGTATCCTGGAGGATACCGCTGGCGAGCGCGGAGAATTGGCGGATGACCCCGGATGGAGCTACCAATAACTGGTGGAACATGGGTTGCAGGGAAGGGTCGTTCGAAGCAATAAAAGCCGCGGTGCTCCTGGCGCGGACGGCAGGGGGCTGGCGGTCGTTTTGGAGGATAGCCAGTAAGCGGCGCATCAACTGAGCCCGCCAGGGGACGTTGGCGGGGGTATCGCTCAACCAGCGGGCGACGGTCAGCGTGTTGCGCAACAGGGGATCGCTGGTATCGTGGTTAATCAACGCCTCGACCTGGGAGGAGATATCGGCAATCGTGGCAAGGTAATGCAGGAAAAGCGTTTTGCCGATCCACAGGGGTTGCCCCATCATATTATTCAGGATCGCATTATCTATTGCGCTCCGGCTGGCCAGGTAGCCCATGATGACCGGATGAGAAAAAGCCAGGGCATCATTTTGCCTTTCGACGAGGAGTCCCTGGCTGATTAACCGGTATAAATCGGCTTGCGCGGGGGTTTGACCGACGGATACACTCCGGCCCGGCTCACCTGGGGCGGCTGCCTTTTCCTGAGCGGCGGAGGCGTCAGAAGGTGACCCCGTGGACGTTTCCGGTTCGGTCAAAATGGTGGTGGCGTGGCTGGTGGTAAAGGTAATCCGGCCAGCCAGGGTTTCCTGGAGGGCCAGGTTGCACACCTTCACCAACAATTTTTCATCCGGCACCAGGCGCGAGAGATAGGCTTCGATCGCCTGGAAGCCTTTGAGGCCATGCGAATCGCCGGCGAAAACCGCCCATACTTTCAAGGTCATCTCCAGGGGGCTGTTGATCGACCTGTCGGCCAGGATCCAGTTTTTCAATAAAGGTAAATTTAAGGGATCTCGGTTCATCTGGCGGGCTATGCTGGGCTCAATGGCCTGCTGCCATAACGATGCCCACTTTTCAACGAATTGCTGGCGATCCTGATTCGTCCAGCTGCACAGAGCCACCGGGCGGATGCTGGAGGAAACCAGCCCGTCCAGATTATCAGGGTTTGCGGCCATAACCACCTGGTTGCCTGGGAACCTGGCAAGCAAGGTTTTGAGGAATACGACCAGTCCTTTCAGGTATGCCAGGGGCAATTCATCGGCTCCGTCCAGGATCAATAAAACTTGCCCATTGGTCAGGGTCTTACTAAGGTAGGCTGCTATCTGTGGCTGGAGGAACAAAGACGACCCATTCGAGCTGGCGGCGATCAAGATATCGGCTGGATCAGCGGCTTCGATTTCTGCCGGTTCAGAAGGATAATGTAAATCGCTGACATGCAGAAAAAGGGGCAAGCGGTTTGCCAGGTCGCCGGTGGAAGGATCGCGGCGTGAAACCAACGTGGCAAGGTGAGCCAGGGCAAATGTTTTCCCACTGCCAGGCTGGCCAGTGACCGCCAGGCTCACTCCACCTGATAATGCCTGGGCAAGGGTTAATTTTGGAGCCGGGTAGTGAGAATTTAATTCAGGCCAATCGGGGGTTAATGGCAGGGTGGTACGAAGGAGATCTTCATGGAGGGAAAGCGTGCCATCCGCATTGCTGGCCTGGAAGGGGGGTAGCACAAGGGGAGGGATCGCAATTTCCTCCAGGGAAAAAAGAGGGGAAGCCAGGTGATATTCCTGCACGCGGCGCAGGGTCTCGCGCCGTAATTTGCCGTCCATGCCGGCTTTTCTCTGGCGTTCGATCTCGGCCAGCCTGGCTTTAATCCGTTCTTGCAACACCCGCCCCAGGGCCAGTGACCGGAAGGCTACCCACCAGAACAGGGAAGCCGTGATAAAGCCAATCCAAAAAGAGAGACGATCGATATGCAGGTTGGATAAGAAGGTGAACATGGGATCAACCCGCGTATAAGATTCGGCCGCACGTTGGGCAAAAGCTGATCTTACTCGGATTACGCGCGTTTTGCCATTCGGCCGGGGTTAACGTGGTTCCACAAGCCTCGCAAGCGCTATCGGCCGCGGCCGCGACCGCAATCCCCCTTTTTTGCTGGCGGAGCCTGTCATAGAGTTTTATTTCATCCAGGGAGATAGAGGGCGTCAGGGCCTTCCGTTCGGCATCCAATCGTTCGATATCTCTCTGGAGAGTATTCCTTGAGCCGAGATGGGCAGCGTGCTCATTGCCGTGCTGGCCTTCGACCGTTTTCAGATCGGCCTGTTTATCCTGTACCCCGGTGTCTGCTTCCTCGAGGGCCAACATGGCTTCAAGCTGTTGGTTTTCAAGTACGAGCAGGTATTTTTTCAAGGAGGCTACATCGTTCTGAAGGTCTTGGAGCTCTTTAGGATTATGGATCCGCCCCCCGTACAGGGACGCTTCGCTCTCTTCGATTTTCAATTGCTGGGCTTCAACCTGGTTTTCGGCCTGTTTCAGAGTCTGCCGGGCTTTGGCTTGCTGTTGCTCGGCGTCGCTTAACGCCTGGCGAGCTGCTCGTAAGGCTGAATCTTCGTTAAGCAGCCTGTCTATTTCAGCTATACGGTTTTTGACCTGATCTAATTGGCTGTCTATTTTTTGCAGGCGATATAACATTAGGACCGACGTCATACCCACGATTATAGAGGTGGAATGAAGGAAGCGCAAGTGAATTGTTAAAAAAAAGTTTCTCGATTATACTTTGACCATCATTCAGACTCATTCCCCATGGAGATGGTGATGAAAAAGGTGATCCCTCTGGCTATCATCCTGCCATTACTATTGGATTTACCTTATTTACTGGGTTGGCTCCTGGCCGGCCCGCATTATGTGTTTAATGGGCTGCTCTTCGATACCTTCGATGGTTATTCTTACCTGGCAAAGCTGTACCAGGGCTGGGAAGGCCATTGGCGGTTTGTCTTGCCTTATACAGCCAGCCAGGGACAGGGCGCTTATATCTACCTGGTGCATATTTTCATGGGCCATGTCGCCCGGTGGTTAAATATCTCGGTTGTGTTGGCTTATCACCTGGGGCGGACGATCAACGGTATGCTGATGATCCTGGCGCTTGGGCATTTTTTTCAGCGGTACCTGAAAAATGATCAGCAAGCGTGGAAAGCCACCTTATTGGCCTTGTTCGGCACAGGCCTGGGCTGGATCGCACTCATCTTCGGTAGCTATACCTCGGATATGTGGGTGGCTGAGGCTTTCCCCTTCCTTTCGGCGATTACCAATCTCCATTTTCCCCTGGCGATCGCCATCATTTTGTGGCTATTAAGTGAGATGGATAGCCCGGTGAATGGCTTGACCGGGGTGTTAACGGTCCTGGCTGGTGTGCTCCTGGCGATGATCTCGCCTTTTGGGGTGCTGGTGTTAGGCCTGGTCTGGCTCGTGAAAGTGGTTTGGGACGGATTTGAG
>JAJYIW010000225.1 GCA_021789855.1 Chloroflexota bacterium
CTCGGAATTCGGGTTGTCGTACTCTTTCTGGGTCACAATGCGTTGCAACGACAGAAAAGGAGAGCTGCTCCAAAGCCCCTGGCGCACCCCGCCGCTGGCTCCTAACCCGGCGACAATCAACACCAGGATGCCGGCCAGGAACAGGAAATTGCCAACCATATTGAGCCCGGTAAATTTTAAGAAATAACCGGCGATTGCCACGATGATGAGTACCAGAATATCGATCAGGATGGCATTGCGCAGCAAGCGCAAGATATAGGGAAGGAGATTAATTTTGTTCATTTCAGGGGCCCTTTAATCCTCCATTATAGCCCAGGTCCCCTGGAAGGATGGCCGGTATTAGATCAATCCTTGCCGGGTGAGCACCCCGGCCAGCGCTTCGAGCGAGGGCTCGATGAGAATCTCGCCGTTGATGCACAGGGTGGGGTGGCTGGTATCCCCGCCGGTCCACCAGCGCACCAGGTCGGCAGCCATCGGTTCGGTTTCAATGTCGCAAAAGCGGTAGGCCAGATGATGGCGTTCGAGGAAACGCCTGGCCTGCTGGGTGGCGCCGCACCACAGGGTGCCGTACAACGTGACGCCTGGCTCTGGGGCGACCAGGCCTGGGGTGGAAGGCTGAGGTTGCGCCATCATGGGGCTGTCTCCCCTGGCTGAAGGGCCTTTAAGGCCGCGAACAGCTCGCCAATATCGGGAATTTCAGGCAGCCGGGGGGCGACGTGGCGGTAATGGATGACCCCGGCCGGGTCGATCACGTATAATGCGCGCTCGGAAAAGCCATTGCCAGGCCGGTACACCTGGTAGCGCCGGGCCACCTCGCCGTGAGGCTGGAAATCGGATAGCAGGGGGAACGTGATGCCCCGCACGGCTGCCCAGGCGCCGTGGCTGTACAGGCTGTCCACCGAGATCGCCAGCAAGGCCGTGTGGAGGCGGCCAAACGTATCCAGCTCGCTCTGGTACAGGCTGAGCTGATCGCTGCAGGCCGGGCTCCAGTCCAATGGGTAAAACACCAGGACGACCGGTTGCCCGGCGTAATCGGACAGGCGGACGCGTTTTCCGCTGGCGTCCGGAAGGGAAAAATCGGGCGCCTGGACGCCAACAGGCAGCCCAGGGTTTTGAGCTGGCCCGTCCATGGCGGGAGCGGTCTTGTACAGGTTGGCGACCTGCTCGAAGGACCTGGAAAGATCAGGGGAGGTGGGCTGGCCTGAGCCATCCTGGCGGCTGGCCAGGATCAGGGCGTGGAGGATCGAGACAGCCTCTTTTTCAGGTCCATTGATTAACTGGGGTTCAAGCCGGGTGAAGCGGGTCTCTAATTCATTCCAATGGGATGCCATACATATACTCCTAATGATATCTAATTTGTCATATTATAGATCGATTTTCCGATTGGATAAAGTGAGCGTATAATCAGTCTACATCTCACTTTGATTGCAACCCAAGGAGGGCAGCCATGCCAGACTCATTCATTGATCGCTTTACCAGGGGAGACATTTTAATTTCGGATGGCGCGACGGGTACGATGCTCCAGCGCGCCGGTCTGCCCGTGGGGATGGCGCCGGAGCTTTGGAACCTGGAAAACCCCCAGGCCGTGCGCGAGCTGCACCGCGGGTATATCGCTGCCGGCGCGAATGTCATCTTGACCAACACCTTTGGCGGCACCTCGCTCAAGCTGGAAAAGGTCGGGCTGGGCGACCGGGCGCGCGAGATCAACCGCATCGCGGCGACGCTGGCGCGGGAGGAAGCCGGCGACCAGGTGTTCGTCCTGGGCGACATCGGGCCGACCGGCGGGTTATTGGAGCCTTTTGGCGATCTATCCGCCGCGCAAGCCACCCGTGCGTTCGCCGAGCAGGCGGCTGGCCTGGTAGAAGGCGGGGTGGATGCCATCCTGATCGAGACGATGAGCTCGCTGGAAGAGGCGGCCGCTGCGGTGGAGGGGGTCAAACAGGCGAGCAGCCTGCCCATCATCACCACGATGAGCTTTGATACCCGCGGGCGCACCATGATGGGGGTCCAACCGGGGACGGCGGCGAAGGCGCTGTGGGGCATGGGTGTGCTGGCCATCGGCGCGAACTGCGGGCGCACCCTCAGCGAGACGTTAACGGCGGTCACCGAGATGCACCAGGCCGTGCCTGAAGCCACCCTGGTGGCCAAGCCCAACGCCGGGCTGCCCCACCTGGATAACGGTGAGCTGGTGTACGATGTGACCCCCGAGGTGATGTCCGATTATGCGCTTAAATTTGCCGGCCTGGGCGTGCGGATGATGGGCGGCTGCTGCGGCAGCACTCCCGACCACATCCGCGCCATCGCTTTGGCGCTGCACACCCCCTGAGGGCTCGCCTCTCGCCAGGGCGCAGGGGCAGAACGAGCCCTCAACCCCGGGCCTTCCCCCGCTTCCGAGAGAAGGGAGCAGAGCAGCCCACCCTCAAGCGACGGTTTCGATTTTAATTTCGGCCTGGCGATCGAATTCTATGTCAAAGCTATACACGCCGGCGGCGTGGCCTTTCCAGATTAAAGGCTGGCCGTTCAGCCAGGCGCGCGCGATGGGGCGAGGTAGGGCGAGGACAATGGCGCCTTTGGCGTGGCGCGGCAGCGATATCGCCAGGTGCACCCCGTGGGAAAGCACCTGCCATTTACTCACCTCCAGGCCCTGAGAGAGCGTCAGGCTGCTGCCCAGGAATTGGGGCGCCTGGTGCGTGCGACGATACACGGCGAAATAGCCCACGCCATGGGGTGGGACGGCGCCGACGACGCCATCGCCCAGGACGAGTTTTCCATCTTCCAGGGCATAGACCCGTTGATCCCAAACAGAGGCAACCCAATAACTGCCCTCGGCGGGCAGGTCGAAGGCGCGCAGGTCCAACGCCAGGGGTTGGGGCGAGTCGCTCCAGTTAAACAGCCCCAGCAGCGACCAGGCCCCGACCGGCCCGGACAGGTCCAGGCGCAGGTGGGATGGGTTTGGAGAGTCGAACCAATCCAGCAGGCGGGCGCGCTGGCCGATCACCGGGGTCATGGCGCTGGCCAGCTCCAATCGCTCGGCATCCAGGCGGGCCAGGTCATCCGAGAGCAGCATCAAGCCGCCGGTCAGGGCGATGGCGGTGGCCAGGGTGTGCACTTCATCCAGCGTAAGGTGGGTGTCTTTTCGCACCAGCAGGCAATCCGGGTCATTGGCCCACCAGCGACCATGGAGAGCCGAACGGGTGAGGGTATTCAAAAGGGCGTTGCGCGCCGCAGGCATGGCCCACTCCGCCTGGAAGGGGAAGCTGGCGCCGAAATAGGTGGGAGCCCAATCGACGTTGACGTCCTCGCCGATGCGCATGGCCTGCACCAGGCCGAGGGCTGAGCCGAGCGGCACACCGCAGCCCAGCAGGATGGTCTGCGGCCCGGCGGCGGCGCGCAGGGTTTCCATGCCCCGGCGCAAGGCCTGGGCGCGGGTCAGGTGAGGGTCGTAACGCCGGCCGGCCAGCGCCCCGGCGTAGAGAAAATCCAGCTTAAGAAAACGGTAACCCCATTCCTGCACAGCCGTCTGCACCACCTGGCGGGTGTAATCCAGAGCGCCCGGGTGGGTCAGGTCGAGCGCGCGGGTGAAGGTGTTCCACCCAAAGCCGGCGTTGACCGGGCGATGGGCCGCGTCATACAGCAGAAAATCGGGGTGGCGCGCAATCAGCCGGGCGCGCGGGTGGACGATGAAGGGCGCCAGCCACAGGCCGGGGATCATCCCCGCCGCGCTGATTTCCCTGGCCAGCGGAGCCAGCCCATCCGGAAAGGTGGGCTTGAAGCTGAACCAGTCGCCGGGATGAGTCTCAAAACCGTCGTCGATCTGGAAAAGCTGGAGCGGCAAGGTGTCGCGCAGGTCGGCGGCGCGGGCCAGGTTGCTGCGGATGGCGTCCTGGCTGACCTTTTCAAAGTACTGGTACCACGAGCTCCACCCGGCCAGGCTGGGCAGGCCGGCCAGGGCGGCGACGTCGTTTTCCCGCGCCGCCGCGTTCAGATAGCTTTCCAACGGATCGGGGTCGTCCAGGTGGACGGGCGCCAGGGCGGCCCAATCGGTGGCGATGGCCTGGCCGGGATCCAGGAGCGCATCGTCGCCGTTGGCCCACAAACGGACGGTAAATCCCTCCTCGCCGGATGCGGAGCGCTCAACGCGGGCTTCCAGCGTGCCAAAATGCTGCTTTTGCGCCAGGAACCCGGCGCACCAGCCGTTGCGCGTGCGGCGGTTGCCCACCACGCCAAAGAAGTCGGCGGCGTAATGCCCCGCGCGGGAGGGCTGGGGCGTGCCAGCGTTGGCCAGCATGGGCGTCACAATTCCCTTGAGCCGGGTATGGCGCTGGGCCTGGCTGGCCGGGTAAGCGGCCGTGGGCGACCAGGACTGCCAGCCGTTGGCAAAGAACCCCAGGTCTTGCAGCTTATCCGGCGTTCCGGCTGCGCCGCAACCGGTGGCGCCCGCGGCGGCTTCGAGCAGGAGGATGCGATGAATCTCGAGGGGGGAAGGGCCGGTGTTTTCCAGGGTGACGCGCAGCAGGCACAGCGGCGACCCATCCAGCAAGGTGAAATCCACACGGGCGGCCAGTCCGTTGGCCCACGGGCGGTAAACCAGCGAAACCGCCTGCCCGTGACCGTGCCGGGTGTCCACCCCGCTGGGCGGGCGGATATCGACCTCCGGCCAGGCGGCGGGCAGGCGCGCCGGCCGGCCTCTCGCCAGCACCTCGATGCCCAGGCGGGCCTGGTGGATGAAAACAGCCGGCTCTTCCGGGTTGTCCAATGAATAGAAACCGTTTTGGGGATCGATTACCAGATTCAGGTTACGGTTCGCAAGCTCGATCATCGCACCCTCTCAAGGACTGAACGACGCTAACGCAGAGACTATTATAGTGCGATTCGGGATTTGCTGAGGGCGGGATCATTCCTGGCCTCGCAAGCCCTGGATGGGCTGGATAAACGAGGAAATACCCTCTTGCATTATACGTATACTTATATTATAATAAGGAACAGCTTAAGATGAGCGAGGAATGGACATGCCCAATCGAACCATTTACATATCCGACGCGGATGGGGAAATTTTCGAACAGGCCCAGCAGCTCTCTGGGGAGAACCTGTCCGCGACCATTGTCAGAGCGTT
>JAJYIW010000226.1 GCA_021789855.1 Chloroflexota bacterium
GTCGCGCTAAAACTGCCTCCATCGCCCGAACTGGTCGTGGTAACCGGGGTACCCCCGATACCGGCCGAGCCATAGGCGCCCATGGTGACCTGGAAGGTCTCATTCGGAGGGAAATTGCTAGTAGTGATGGTCACGCTGTTATCTTGCGATACCGAGGTAATGGTGAAAGTGGGTATGCCCGTATAAATGGCCGCCCCGCTCCCACTCGCACCTCCCGTCCCGCCCGTGCCGGTTGGACTCGCCGTGCTGGTCGCGCCATTGGTGAACCAGTTAAATGCATAAAAACTGCCCGAAAGGCTTTCCATTCGTATGGCCAGGCGGGTTTCAGTTGCCAGCGCCGAAGGGATGGGAAAAGTCGATTGGAACGAGCCGCCCGCCCCAGAGTTGATCGAGCCAACGTAAATCCCGTCAACCCCCAGGGTTCCATAGAGACCTATCCGCACGGTGAAATTCTTATCGGGTGGGAAATTGGCCGTTTGAACGGTCACATTCCCGTTGGGGATCACACTGACAATATCAAACGTGGGGATTCCCTGGTACGTCGACGACACTACCCCAGCCGGCGCAGCGGCGCCGCCGCTCACATTGGCAAACCAGTTGTAGGCGTAATAGCCTCCGGTTGTGCTGTCCAGTCGCAAATCAATCAAAGCCAGGCCCTTGAGCGCGTCCGGAATGGTAAAGGTCACCTGGAAGCTTCCGCCAGAACCCGAATTGATGGTGCCCACCTCCGTTCCACCGATCCCCAGCGTGCCCCTGGTTCCCATACGAGCCACGAAATCTTTGCCTGTAGGAAAGTTATCCGTCTGAATGGTGACCTTCTGATCAGGGGTGACACTGACAATGGAAAAGGTCGGGATATCCGAAGCAGCACGCGCCACGTAGATGAATGTAGGGATAGCCAGGGTCACTGCCAGTATCCCTGCAATGATAACGAAATGAATCTTTTTCATAGCATCCTCCCAATTAATTGCACCTTCATTATAGAAACTGTGTTATAGACGCTTTTTCTGCGATAAACGTTCCTTCTACCCTTTAAATTTAATACTATAGCCATATTCTTTATTTAATCAAGTTAAGCAGGCTCTTTCTTCATCGATACCCCACCCCCAGAAAAGGGCCCTTATACTTTTCTTCACTTGCCGCTGGCGCCCATCCTGGCGAAACGATCAAGCCAGTCAAATCGGCTATAATTTAATTGATCGATCCTCGATTTCATTGACCTTTTCCCGGTCAATTTAACAGCGAAAAGGAGCCTGAGATGAGCCCAACCGAAGCACCCTCCCTGGCGTTGAATGGGGGCCAGCCTGCCATCACCCACCCCCTACCGCCCATGTACCCCGGCGGGATGCGCATTGGCGAGGAAGAAGAAGCCGCCGTTCTGGAAGTTATACGATCCAGGCGCCTGTTCCGCTATTATGGCCCTCAGCCGGGCCCGTCCAAAGTAGAAGAGCTGGAAAAAGCCTTTGCCGAGACCATGGGTACCCGGTATGCCCTGGCGGTGACTTCAGGCACAGCCGCCCTGGTCTGCGGCCTGATTGGCCTGGGGATTGGCCCTGGGGACGAAGTCATCGTCCCGGCCTATACCTGGATCGCTTCAGCCTCTGCCGTGGCAGCCGTGGGCGCGGTGCCCATCATGGCTGAGGTAGACGAGTCCCTGACGCTCGACCCGCAGGATGTCGTCCGCCAGTTGACGCCGTATACCCGCGCCATCATCCCCGTGCACATGCGCGGGGCTCCGTGCCGCATGGACGCCCTGATGGAGGTTGCTCAATCTCACCATCTCAAAGTCCTGGAGGATAGCGCCCAGGCGGATGGGGCCAGCTTTCATGGCAAGCGCCTGGGGAGCTTTGGCGACGCCGGCATTTTCAGCCTGCAATTCAATAAGATCATCACCAGCGGCGAGGGAGGCCTGTTGGTGACGAATGATGAAGAAGTTTACCAGCGAGCTGTGATGGCTCACGACGTGGTAGGCGGGCAACGTAATGGCATCCCTGCTGACCAGGTGATCCTGGGGATCAATTTCCGTATGCCTGAACTCCTGGCAGCCGTGATGCTGGTGCAGCTCAAACGGCTGGACATTCTTCTACGCGATATGCGCCAGCGCAAGCAGATGCTCAAAGAGAGCATGTCCGCTCTGGCCCGCCAGAAGGGAATCACCTTCCGGACGATCCACGATCCCACCGGCGAGGCTGCGGTGGCCCTGATGTTCATGCTGCCCAATGCAAAACAAGCCAGTTGGGTGACCCAGGCGCTTTCCGCGGAAGGGGTGCCGGCTGAGGTGATATACGAGGAAGACAGGCAGGATTACCATATCTACCCGCATTGGGCTCCAATCATGAACCAGCAGGGATGGAGCCCGGCAGCCAGTCCCTGGCGCAACCACCCCCGCCCGATCCACTACACGCGGGATATGTGCCCCAAAACCCTGGACCTGTTGGGGCGCTGTGTCCACCTGGACGTCAGCCCCGACCTGGATAACACCCAGGTGGAAGAGATCGCCGAGGCCATTCATAAGGTGCTGGCCGCGTTGGATTAACCGGGGCTATGGACTCGCAAGAGCCTTAACAGAAAACCGCCCTTTCGGGCGGTTTTCGTCGTACCAGCTGCGGCATCCGTTTCTTTAATAATTAAATCAAAGAGAGGAGGGATGCCGCAGCCTTTTGCAAACTACTACTATCACACATGTTTGGCATCACCTCCTCATCTATAGAATGGCAAATTTGGTAAACCTGCTAACACAGCTACCTATCTAAGCTGGTTTAAGTATCCCACAAATAGGGATCAAAGTCAATCCCTATTGCCTTGAATTTAAATCCTTATCCTTGATTGGTAGCTTCATCCGCCAGGGCATGCAGCCCCAGCAGGTAGGATCGCCAGCCGAAGCCAGCAATACTGCCCAAACAGACCGGGGCGACGAGGGAACGCTGGCGAAAATCTTCCCGCCCACTGACGTTGGACAGGTGAACTTCCACCACCGGGATGGCAATGGCCGCAATGGCGTCTCTTAATGCCACGGAAGTGTGGGTGTATCCGCCTGGGTTAAAGATAACCCCCGCTGCCCAATGACGCGCCTCTTGCAGCGCATCAATCAGCTCGCCCTCGTGGTTGGATTGGCGCGCCTTGACCTCCAGGCCAAGCGTTTTGCCTGCCTCCACCAGCCGCCGGTTTATTTCTTCGAGCGTCACCCGGCCATAGATCGACGGCTCGCGCTCACCCAACAGGTTCATATTCGGCCCGTGCAACACCAGAATCGTTTTCATAGATCTCCTTCAAGAACTGGTCTAAATGATCGATAGGGATGCCGGTCACGACCTCACCGATGCGAACCGGCAGGGCAAACGTTACCTTGCCACCGCTGCGTTTCTTATCCACAGACATTGCCGCCTGCAAGGTGGTCAGGCTTATCCCCTGGGGAAGACGCACCGGCAGGCCAAGGCAGGCCAGGGTATCCGCTATCCTACCGGGCAGGTCAGCCTGGGCCAGCCCCAGTTTGACCGCCAACCGGGCCTCAACCACACAGCCAATAGCCACGGCTTCCCCATGCGGGATGGCGAAACGGGTCACCTTCTCCAGTGCATGGCCCACGGTATGGCCCAGGTTGAGCGCCGCACGCTGCCCTTGCTCGTAGGGATCCACCTGGATGACCCGAATCTTGACCGCCATGGCGCGCCGCACCAGGCTATCCCAATCCCCACGCAAAGCATCCAGGCCATGCGAGCAACGCTCGAACAGGCCGGCGTCGCCGATGACGCCATGCTTGACCACTTCGGCCATGCCGTTGCGACGTTCTGCATCCGGCAGGCTGTCTATCAGGCGGGGGTCTGCCCACACCAGGCGCGGCGGATAGAACGCGCCGACCAGGTTTTTTCCCTGCGGCAGGTCAGCCCCGGTCTTTCCACCCAGGCTGGCGTCCACCATGCCCAGCAAGGTGGTTGGCACCGCCACCCAGGGCAACCCACGCAGAAAGGTCGCCGAAGCAAAGCCGGCCAGGTCGGTGACCACGCCGCCCCCTAACGCCACCACGGTGCTGGTACGTTCAAGCCGGGCATCCACAAAGGCCGCCCACAAGGCAGCCACCGTTTCAAGCGTTTTTTGCCGCTCCCCGCCAGAAATGCGAATATCATGAACGTCTCCGAACGCCCGGCGTAGATCGGCGGTGACCGGCCCGGCATACAGCCGGCCCACAGTAGCATCGCTGACCAGGCCAATGGGGGGGTTGAGCCCGCGCTGGCTCAGCTCACTTCCCAGGGCCTCCAATGCCCCCGGGGAAACGATGATATCGTAGGATGCTCCCATACCGCTGACGTGAAAGGTCCCCAGCAGCACCTGGATCTCCCAGGCGGCCTGATCGGGCGTCAACGCACTGGTGTCCAGCCGGATTGGGAAAGTCTGGTAATGCGCGTCCCGGCCAACCAGCCAGGCCAGCGTGTCCGCCTCGCTCCGCCCGGCCAGCAAAGGGCGCGAGCCATCCGCCGTCTTGAGGCGAGCCAGGAGCATCTCGGGAGGCGCATCCAGGCAAATGATCCGCCCCTGGCTTTCGGCCAGGGCGCGGCTGGCCGGGTCAAGCAACGCGCCTCCTCCCAGGGCAATGACCCCGGCCGGCAGCGCCAACGCTCGCTCGAGCGCCGCCCGTTCTTTTTGCCGAAAACTGGCTTCACCCTCCAGGCGGAAAATATCCGGGATCGATTGCCCGGCCTGCCGCGTAATTTCCTCATCCAGGTCGACAAAAGGCAGGGCCAGGGCAAGCGCCAGGCTCGCACCAATTTCGCTTTTCCCAGAGCCAGGAGGCCCGTAAAGCAACCACCGCCCGATCATTCTGGCCACCAGATATGGGGTTGGCCGTCCATGCGCACGTCCTCCAATCGCGCCTGGCGCAGGGCGGTAAAACGCGGCGCCATCTCTTCCAGGGAATCGCCGCCCAGCTTCTCGATCAGGGCATCCGCCAACACCAGCGCTACCATCGCCTCGACCACCGGGACGGCTCGCGGCACCGGGCAGAAATCAGAACGCTCGTAATGGGTCAGCTGTTCCACCCCAGAGGTCAGGTCCACCGTGGGTTGGGAGGTCAGCGTGGTGGCGAT
>JAJYIW010000227.1 GCA_021789855.1 Chloroflexota bacterium
TCATCAGTCTTTTGCCCCTGCTGGATCAAATCGCTCACCTTCGGGTACATCACGCTGACGATATCCACCACCGCCGAGTCGCCCGCGCCTTCGTAATGGATCAGGCGCGTGGGATCGGCCTTGCGGATCCAGGCCGCCATGGCATCGTGGTTCAGGCCGTAGCCCGATTCATTGCCCAACGACCAGATGATCACCGCGGGGTGGTTCTTGTCACGCTCCACCATCCGGCTAGCGCGGTCCACGTAAGCCGCTTCCCAGGCCGGGTCCTTGGAAATCTGGCTGACATCGCCGGTAAAATGGAACCCGTGCGTTTCCAGGTCCGCCTCGTCAATCAGGTACAGGCCAAAGCGGTCGGCCAGGTCCAGCCAGCGTGGATCATTGGGATAGTGGGAGGTGCGCACCGTATTGATGTTGTGCTGCTTCATCGAGATCACGTCCGTGAGCATCGATTCCAGCGACACAGCATGCCCCAGGTCAGGGTGGGTATCGTGCCGGTTGACCCCTTTCAGGCGGATGGGCACGCCGTTGAGGAAGAGCTGGCCATTATGCGCTTCCACCTGGCGGAAACCCACGTTGAACCGTATCACTTCCTGCAAAGCATCCTTACTTCCATGGAGGAATAAAACCAGGGTATACAGGTTCGGTTCTTCGGCGGACCATTTGCGCGGAGCCTTGACGGGGATATCAACCGCCTGCACAGACTCCTCGCCGGCTCCCAACGCCAACCGCTCACACACTTTCTGCTCCGCCACCAGGTGTTTCTGGTCATCATAAAGGCGAGCCACCACGCTGCTCGGCACGACCGGCACGTGCGTGTAGTTCTTTACGGTCACACCCAGGCTGAGCACGGCATCTTGAAATGCCGTGTCAAAATGCGTGCGGATAAAAGCATCGCGCAGGTGGACGCCCGGCGTTGCAAACAGGGTCACATCGCGGAAGATCCCGCTCAAGCGCCACATATCCTGGTCTTCCAGGTAGCTTCCGTCCGACCACTGAAACACCTGGACGGCCAGGTTGTTCTTTCCCGGTCGAATCAGGGGCGTGATCTCAAACTCGGAGGGCAGATGGCTACCCTGGCTATAACCCACTTTCTGCCCGTTCAGCCACACATAAAAAGCCGAGTCGACCCCATCGAAATTGAGGAAGACCCGCCGTCCCTCCCACGCTACCGGCAGATCGAAACTACGACGGTACAGGCCCACCGGGTTTTCCTGGGGCACAAACGGCGGATCGACCGGGTAGGGATAGGCCACATTGGTGTAATTGGGCCGGCCGTAGCCCAACATCTGCCAGTTGCTCGGCACCGGGATACTATCCCAACCCTCGCTATTAAATTCTTCACCTTCAAAACCCGCCGGGATGTCCACCGGGCTGGGCACGTAGAGGAAGCGCCACTCGCCGTTCAAGAGTTTGAAAAACGGTGACGCTCCACGTTCTCCTGCCAGGGCCGTTTCCAGATCAGCATAGGGCACCAGCGTGGCGTGGGCCGGCTGGCGGTTGTGTTCCAGCACTTGCTGGTTTTGCCAATCCTTCGGTTCGTTTTTCATACGCATTCTCCTTGAATCAAATCTTACAGGGTCAGCTTGAAGGTCATCAGTTTGAAAGGTGTCACCTCAAAAGAAACTCCGCCGTCAACCCAGTCAACCGGCTCATCTTCTTCCTCGAGCAGGTTCACCCTGGCAGCCGCCTTAACCGGCAGCCGGCTGGATAAGGTCGCCTTGCCGCGCGATCCAAACGCCTCGTACAGGCGCACGATAATCGCGTCAGAGTCCTCCGCTTTTTTGACCGTATCGATCACCATCGCCGGGTTGTCCACGCTGAAGAAGGAAACCTCGCCTGGCGCAGCCTGGGTAGCAGCCACGATCATCGGCGCGTTGAAACGGTAGGCTTCGGCGATCACGCCCGCCTCCTGGAAGCTCCCCGCGTGGGGCAGCAGGGCATATTTGAAGGCATGGTGTCCCATATCCGCGTTGGGGTCCGGGTTCTTGGGCGAGCGCAACAGGGACAGGCGCATCACATTGCCATGCACCGCGTGACCATACTTGCAATCATTGATCAGACTGACGCCATACCCGGCTTCAGACAAGTCGGCCCATTTGTGCGCCAACACCTCAAAGCGTGCCATATCCCAACTGGTATTGAAGTGAGTCGGGCGCTGCAGGTGGCCGAACTGGATTTCATAGGTGGCGTTAGCCGAGCGCACGGCCAGGGGGAACTCCACCTTGAGGAATTTATGGGCTTCATGCCATTCCACTTCGGTAACAAAATCCAGCCGCGGCGAGATAGCGGTCAGAGACACCGTTTGCTCCAATGTGCTCGCCGGGCTCAGGGTGTACTCAAACGCCACTGCAACGCGCAGCGGACCGGCTTCAACTACCCGCGCCGATACGGCCCCTCCGGCCTCGTAGCGCTTCTCCAGGTGGAACACATCCACGTCCCAGGCATCCCAATTGGCCGGGTCATCGTCGTAGATCACAAAATGGTTGGCTTCGGCGCCAGCCTCAATGCTTTCGCGGGCGGCGCGTTTATCGTACAAGCTGACCAAAGCGCCGGCACGGCTTAAGGTGGCCCGGATAACGTCATTTTCTAATATGAAGGATTGGCCTTCTTCGGTCACCTGGACTTGCTGTTCCACCGTCTCAGGGCTTGTAGAAACCCCATATCCCATCGGCGGAGCCGCCATCACGCCCAGGGGTTCGCCGGCGGCGGAGACCTGTGCAGAGGGTGTTCCGGCTGGCAAAACCACCACTTCTTTCCGCTCAACGCCCAGGGTATTGAGCGCCACCAGGTTCGCCGCGCTGGTGTTTCCCGCCCCGGTCAACACCTGGGCCGCCTGCTGGCGCAGGCCGCCACCGCTGGCGCGGATATCCTCGTAATGCACGGTCGAATCCCGGTAGACCTCGGGAATGGAGGAGCCGGGGATAATGTCATGGAACTGGTTGAACAGCACCAACTTCCACAAGCGCGACAGCTCCTGGGCAGGGTATGCGGCGCCATGCAAAGCATGCGCCATGGCTGCCAGGAACTCGACATCGTGGAGGAGGAATTCGCTCTGGCGGTTATACTTTTTGTTAAGGGCCTGGGTGGTATACGTGCCGCGGTGCAGCTCCAGGTAAAGCTCACCCACCCAGGTGGTCAGATCCTGGCCATCCGTCTCCAGCCGGGTAAAGAACTCGTTGGGCGAGCGCATGGCCACTTTTGGCAGGCCGTCTACGTCCTTCATACGCTGGACCTGCTCGAGCATGGCCTTTGTCGGGCCGCCGCCGCCATCGCCGTAACCAAACAGCATATACGCCTCATTGGAGCGATCCAGATCGCGATAATTGCTCACGCTTTTCAATACCGCCGCCACGTCCGCCATCGCATTGTAATCATCCGCCGGCGGGAAATGCGTCAGCACGCGGCTGCCATCCAGCCCTTCCCACCAGAACGTATGGGCGCCGATCTTGTTAAATTGGCTCCACGATAGCTTGATGGTGAGGAAATGGGGCATGCCCACCCCGCGCAGGATCTGGGGCAGCGCCGCAGAGTAGCCAAACACGTCCGGCTCCCAAAACTCCTGGCACGTGATGCCAAATTCCTGGCGGAAGAAACGCTGGCCGAAGAGGAACTGCCGCACCAGCGACTCGCCCGAAGGCAGGTTGCAATCCGGTTCCACCCACGAGCCACCCGCGGGGATATACCGGCCTTCTTTCACCCTGGCCTTGATCTTTTCATAAAGGCCGGGCGTCTTTTGCTTGATCCACTCATACTGCTGCGCCTGGGAGCAGGCGAATTTATAATCCGGATAGTCCTCCATATAATTAATCACCGAAGAGAACGTGCGGATACATTTGCGCTGGGTCTCCGCCAGCGGCCACAGCCAGGCCGAGTCAATATGGGCATGGCCAATCGCAGAGAGGTTGAACTGGCCATCGCCATTGTGCGCCGAGAAGAATTTAGCCGCAATGGCCCGCGCCGCCGGCCAGGTGCTGCGATCTTCCAGGTTGATCGCATTGACCATCGCATTGGCAGCAAAAAGCGCCTGTCCACCCCGCGGCGTGTTGGCGGGAAGCTGCTGGGCCAGGTCGGACAGGATCAAGAAATCCCAATACAAATCCCAGGCTTCACGGTCGAAGATGGCAATCGCAGCCTGCTGCAGCAGGCCAGTTAAATCGACCCCGCGGGGGCGACCCCCGCTCCCAAACAGCGAATTAACCGCCACCTCCACGTACAGATCGACATGCTCACCCCCCTGGGCCTGCTGGGTCAGGACATAATCATTGCGGACGGAACGCGCTGCCCAACCAGAGCCCGATCCGGTCAGCCCCTGCCTGGGCTCACCATTTTGCCAGACGCAGGCTTCGCAGGTAGAGTCCCACAGCAGGGCGACCTCGTTGCCTTTCCAATCCTCCGGGATATCAATCTCCACTCGCACCCAATGGGTCGACCAGGCCGGGCCAAATTTCTCCCCAATCTCTATGGCTCGATAGGTGCCCTGCATAGCTTCGCCATAAGCAATGCGGCCCGGCGCAGCATAAGCGTACAACCGGACCGGAGCGTCTTTCGGATAAATTTTCCCTTTCAACCGGCTCTCAGATGCAAACTGTTTCAGGCGTTGGCGGGTCAAATCCAGGTGTTTTTGCATAATTCCTCTCTGTCGAAGTGAATTTTCCCATCGAGGACCAGTTGAACACGCTTCCAGCCATCGATCCGGGGATTTTTCACCCCGGCAGGGGCAAGAATAATTATAATGCTACACGCCAGTTCTTTGCGCCAGGTTTACAGTGGGTAATGATCCAGGCTTTCTCATTATTTATGCTATAGTAATAGTCAAGGTGCTTTAGGAATTTCCGTGGTGAATCCCCACCTATGCCATGGCATATCTTGAAAAACCATAGTTAATCTAGGATTTTCCTGGTGGGCAACCAGTATAATACCTTTGAAATTGGAGATGAAGCCCTATGCTCCTCAGTTCTGTTGGCATCAGTATCATTTATGTCTGCCTGCTGGGGGTGGGGATTATTTATGCCGTGCTGATCCTGGTTGGCAGCGGGTTACATGGCATCCATATCCCTGGCCTGCACGTCCCCGGTCTTG
>JAJYIW010000022.1 GCA_021789855.1 Chloroflexota bacterium
ACGATCTGTGGAATGGCCAGGCTTATCAAAACGCGGTCTGGCAGGTCGCTTACCATGCTCTTTTCTATACCCATCTCTACCTGCAGCCCAGCGCCGACGTCTTCATCCCCTGGGCCAAGGCTCGCCGGGAGTATGAGCAAATGGAAAAGCGGGATGATCCCTACTCCAAAGCGGATATTATCGAGTACCTGGGGTTCTGCCGTGAGCAGGTCAGGCTGCAGGTCGACGCGCTTGACCTGGAAGGGCCGTCGGGCTTTCATTGGATCCCCATGGATAAACTGGGATTACAATTTTATAATCTCCGCCACCTGCAGCATCATGTCGGTGAATTGTGCGAACGCCTGGGCGTCACCCGAAACATCGAGATCGACTGGATTGGCCAGTTCGAAGAATAATGCGCCAGGCCTGGTTAGGAGCTAACCCTGGCGGCTGGCATCGTGCGGGCCGACCCACACCTGGGCCGCGGGATCCCACTCCCAACCGGGCAAAGCCAGCCCCATGGGAAGGCGCGCCCAGCCCCGCCCGATCCGCGCCTGGACTTCGTCCCAGCCCGGAATGCCGCTGGTGGCATCCGCCGCTTCGACCGAGCACGCACCCACGGCAACCGCTGAGGTCATCGCCGCTTCAGGGGCCTGCCCAAACGACACGCCAGCCAGGAAACCCGCGATGGTGCAGTCTCCTGCGCCCACCGTTCCCGCGACCTTCACCTTAAAACAAGGGGTTAAGAGCTCACGGTTGGCCCACTGCTCCGGATCAACCGGCAGCCGGCCAGCAATGCGCTCCAGGCGGTCTCGCTGGCCTGTCGTCCGTAAATACAGCCCCTGGTCGCCTAATTTTAACCCCACCACTGCCGCCCCCATGCTCACCAGCCGCTCGCCCAACAGGGTGAGCAGCCCACCGTCCACACCCGATAAAATCCCTCCAAGGCTGTCTTTACGTTGCCCCGCCTGTTCGATGAGCTGGTCGTAGGTCTGGCGATCGAGCAAGACCAGGGATTCATTAAAACTGGGAATGAAGATATCCACCTCAGGAAGCACCCTGGAAAATATAGCCGGCCAATCTTCCTTGAAGGCCTGGGAATTCAGGTCCGGGAAAGCAATATCCAGGGAGGTTACCAGGCCAGCCGACCTTGCCTGGCGGTACAGGCTTTGGAGCTCCTTCCCCTGGTCTTGATACATGCGAGGCATCACGTTTAAATATCCAAAATGGAACAGCCTGGCGTCAGCCAGCCGGTCGAAATGGACGTCCCTGGCGGAAAAAGTATCATTTGCGCCAGAGCAGTATAAAAATGCCCGATCGAATCCCGGCGGATTAATCACCATCGCATAAGAAGTTGTTTCACCGGGGCTGACGACCATATTCCTGGCCAGTTCAGGGCTACGGCTGGCGAGGCTATCCAGGATGATCTTGCCAAACAGGTCGTCCCCCACCCGCCCTGCGAGCCGCACCGGAAAGCCGAGGCGGTAGAGCGCCAGGCCCGTGTTGGGCGCTGCGCCGCCAGTAGCAACCCTGGCCGGCCCACAGGAAACCAGCTGTCCAGGCGTTAAGAAAGCCCGGTTTTGGATGAGCGGAATCGATGCCTGGTCATTTTCCAAAAAAGTGGGTATCAGGTCAAGGACGGTTACCCCGGCGACAATTATTCCAGCTGGAGAGGTGTTCATAGGGCACAATTATACTGGATCCATCCTGGGGTGCCTGGCAAGGTTTTCCTGGCATAGCCATATCAATTGGCGGCCTCAATCAGATAGGACGCAGTCCTTACCGTCCTCCGGCGAGGCTGATATAATCAAATTGGATGAACACACCATCGCCTGCTGAGGCCGGTTCCAATCCGACCACTTCCATAGACCACCAGCCTGAGCGCGTGGATGAAATTAGCCGCTGCCTGGAAGAGCTTCATTCGACCAACCCCTTTACCCGATCCAATGCCGCTCACCGCCTGGGCGATCTCCATGCCGGGGCAGAGGACTTAATCCGGGCGCTGAAAGAAGACCCTAACAGCTACGTCCGCTCAGCCTCGGCCGAAGCCCTTGGCCACCTGACGGGCGAGGCATCCCCTGAAATCCTTGATGAGCTTTTAGCCGCGATTGATGATAACAACGATTATGTTTGTTCTGCAGTGATTAACTCATTAGGCCTGCTGCACGCCCTAGGCGCGGTGGAGCAAATAAAAGCCTGCCTGGGTGACTCGAACCCGATGATTGTTCAGGCCGCTATCCTGGCCCTGGCGCGCATTGCTCCGGCTGGATTCGCGGCTGAGTTAGAGCCATTTCTCTCCTCGCCGCATTACGTGATCCACCTGGCGGCTGTTCGCGCTGCCGGCTACCTGGAATGCGCTCCTGCCGGCCCGCTGATCCAGGGTTACCTTGAACAGCACCTGGCCAGCAACACCCCACGCGATTTGAAGCTGTTAAAGCTTTATATTGAAGTCCTTGCCCGACTCAAGGTTAAGCCTGCCATTCCGCTGTTGATTGAAATTGCCCGGCACGAGATCGGTTTACGCAGTACGGCCGTCGAGGCCCTCATCGAGCTCAACGCGGAAGAGGCTGCGCCCGTCCTGGCGTTGCAGCTTACCGATCCCAGCAACCGGTTAAGGCGCAACTTGATTGAGATGATGCTCCAGGCCAATTATCGCCCGGCTTTGCCCCTGATCCGCTCCCTGCTGCATGACACATCCATCTCGATCCGCGAGTCAGCGCTGGCCGCCGTGAGCAAATGGAATGACTCGGCTTCCGTGGATGTGGTACGCTGGATGGCCTACTCCGATCCCAACCCATTCGTCCGTCCCCAGGCTGTCACTGCGCTGGTTACCATCTCAGGGATCGAAGCGCTGCCCGATCTCATGGCCCTGGCCGGGGACGTGAATGGGCACGTCCGCCGCGCTGTGGTCTACAACCTGAGGCGCCTCCACCCATTACCCGAAAAAGCGGTCAGCCTCTTAAATGAACTGGCCAGCGATCCTGATTTATCCAGCCTGGTTCAGGAAGTGCTCGCGACTTACCAGGCTTCACCCGCCGTAGCTCCCCCGCCAGGCGCCAAAACCGCGAATCACTTCGTGCCTTTTGTTGTGCGTAAGGACTTACCCTTTTTACTTGAAAGTCTGGAACGCTGGCAATCCGCCCTGACCGACCAGGCTGATGGTTCTACCCTCGAACAAATAGCCCAGATTGACCAGGCGCTATCGAGCCTGATTGATCTTCTGAAGAAATCGACTTCGACCGGCTCACGCGAACAGGCCGGATTCACTCCCTCCTCATAAAAGGATCTCAATGACCCAATACCCGCCCGAACCCTTCCGCATCAAAATGGTTGAACCCATCCGGCTCATCTCCACCGAAGAGAGAAAGATTGCCTTGCAAAAGGCTGGTTATAATGTTTTCGCGCTGCGGGCTGAGGATGTCTATGTGGACCTGTTGACAGATTCGGGTACCGGGGCAATGAGCCAGGAACAATGGGCCGGGATCATGCAAGGGGACGAATCCTATGCCGGCGCACGCTCGTATTACCACCTTGCCAGTGTGATGGAAAAAATTTTTGGCTTTGAGCACTTCGTTCCCACCCACCAGGGCCGGGCGGCTGAAAATATCCTCACCGGTATCCTGGTCAAACCCGGCCAGTACGTGCCCTCCAACATGCATTTCGACACCACCGATGGCAATATCCGCGCACGAGGCGGCCGCCCAACCAACCTGGTAATCGACGAGGCTTACGATCCCGTTTCACTGCACCCTTTCAAGGGCAACATGGACCTGGTTAAATTGCAAGCCTTTATTGAGAAGGTCGGGCCGGCGGCAATCCCGTTCGGCACGATGACCATCACCAACAATGCCGGCGGTGGGCAGCCGGTTTCCCTGGCCAACCTGCGCGCGGTGTCGGAGCTGTATCACCATTATGGCATCCCATTTTTCATCGATGCCTGCCGGTACGCTGAAAATGCCTATTTTATCAAGCTCCGCGAACAAGGCTACGCGCAATCCTCCACCCTGGCGATTGCCCAGGAAATCTTTCGCCTCGCTGATGGCGCGTTCATGTCCGCCAAGAAAGATGCCCTGGTCAACATCGGCGGCTTCCTCGCCATGCGCGATGGCAACCTTTACCAACGTGTGTGCAATGAGCTCATTCTCCGGGAAGGCTTTATCACCTACGGCGGCCTGGCCGGGCGCGACCTGGACGCCATCGCGATTGGCCTGGAAGAAGGCCTGGATGAGCGCTACCTGGAGTATCGCCTGGGGCAAACCCATTACCTGGGGCAGCGTCTTCTCTCGGCCGGCATCCCCATTATCCAACCCCCAGGCGGCCATGCCATCTACCTGGACGCCGGCCACTTCTTGCCCGGTATCCCTCATGCCCAGTTTCCTGGCCAGGCCCTGGCCGCCGAGCTTTATCTTGAAGGCGCCGTGCGCGCGGTTGAAATTGGATCGGTTATGTTTGCCTATCCTGACCCCGACACCGGTCAGGTGGTTTACCCGGAATTGGAACTGGTGCGGCTGGCTATTCCTCGCCGGGTGTACACCCAGGCTCACCTGGACTACGTGGTCAGCACCCTTGAACGCATCGCCGAACGCCGCCAGACATTAAAAGGATACCGCATTACCTATGCCCCCGAGCTGCTGCGCCATTTCACCGCCCGGTTTGAGCCCTTATAGAGCCTAGTGAGGAGCTTATGAAGAAAATTGCCAGCCTGATAACCGCTATTCTCCTACTGGCCATCCCCTTGACGGCCTGCCAGAGGAACAATGAGCAGGTGATCACAGGAAGCGAGCGAGACAAAATAATCGCCATCGCTGATCCCATTGAAGACAACCTCCTCAACGGGATTAAATCGGGAGATTATGCGACCTTTTCGAAGGATTTTGACCCGGCCATGAAAAAAGCCTTCCTCGAGCCCGACCTGGTCAACCTGCGCTATACCTTTTCAACGAAAATGGGAGTGTACCAATCGCGCGAGGTCTCCTCCGTCTTATCGGCCACAGCGAATAATCAAACCCATTATATCGTCATTTATACCCTGCATTTTACAAAGTACCAGGCGCTGACCCACCGCCTGGTACTGACCAACACACCGCCGTATCAAATTGCCGGCCTGTGGTACAACTTTCCCCAATTGGGACAGTAACCTTGAACCGCTGTTACTCCTTCTTTTTAGCCTCTTCCCACCACACATCCATCTCGGCCAGGGAGAGCTCTGACAGGGGCGTGCCCTTCTCTCGCGCGCGCTTTTCGATGTAACTGAAGCGGTTCCGAAAACGCCGGTTGGTCGCCGTCAGGGCTGATTCGCTGTCCACCTGGTACCAGCGCGCCAGGTTGACCACCGCGAACAGCAGGTCTCCCAGTTCTGAAGCCCGTTCTTCAGCGTTGCCGGCCTGGACCACTTCCTCCAGCTCTTCCCTCACCTTGTCCCACACCGGATCGATCGTATCCCAATCGAACCCCACCCGGGCTGCCCGCGCCTGGATTTCCTGGGATTGGGCGAGCGCCGGTAAGGCCCTGGCCACCCCATCCAACAGGCCTTTCGTACCGGCCACGCCGTTGGCTTCGCGTTCCGCCTCCTTCAATTTCTCCCAATTTTGCAGCACGGTGGAGACTCCATCCACTTTCCAATCGCCAAACACGTGGGGATGCCGGCGGACGAGCTTGGCGTTGATCCCTTTAACCACATCGTAAAGGTTGAATTCGCCATCCTCCGTGCCTATTTGAGCATGCAGGCCGATTTGGAGCAGGATATCGCCCAATTCTTCCGCCAGGGCAGGCATGTCCTCCTGGTCAAGCGCATCGATCGCCTCATAGGTTTCTTCCAGCAAGTGCTTCCGCAGGCTCGCGTGGGTTTGCTCCCGATCCCATGGGCAGCCATCCGGCGCTCTCAAGCGAGCAATAATTTCATGGAACGCTTCAAACGACGTGCCTGGCTCCAGGGGAGGGACATACAACGATGAAAGCAGTCCCAGGTGCTGGCTTCGATCAATTTCATAGAGCGCCAGGGCCTCTACCTTCTCTTCCGGCGTCCCGGCGGCATGCACCAGGCGTACGGGGTGCTCATCCGGGTAAACTGAGAGGAGGGTCATCTTGACCTCGGCCGCTACGATTTGCGAGTAGATTTGGGCGATCAACGCTGGTTGATCCGGGGGGAAGGCGGGAGTATGGCTATTGCCCAGGGTCAGCGCATCGACCAGGCTTAAGGCCGGGTAAGGATCCAGCTCCAAAGCGCTGAAGGTTGGCTCCAGGAAGCTCACGCCATCAATCACCTTCACCGGGATGCCAGCCGCCCTGGCCTGGCGTACAATCTCCGGGCTGGTCGCCTCAGCCACGTAAGGATGCCCCGGAACGGCGTAGGTGACGCCCCCAGGTCGTTGCCCAAGCGCCAGCACTTCCCGGACGATGTGAGCGTACACCGCCTCAAATGACTCTTCTTGCTCATAAAGAGAGTCAAACGAGAAAACCTGGAGCGTTTCAGGCAGGTCAGCCATGGCAGGGTGCTGGCGGGTACGGCAATACATCTCGCGGCAGCCTTGCAGCCATTCCCAGGCCTGGCGCGTGAGGTGCGATCCGTTTCCCGGGCCTAGGCCCAGGATTGTAATCCCTGGCGTTTGGTCATCGTGGTGATGGATCATCATCATTCACTTTCTGGATCACAACAAAAAAACACGGATGACGCCTGTCCCACGATCGGTGATTCCCTCCCATGGGCCACGTGCCATCCGTGGTCGATTAACATACCACACGCCAGCAGCCATAGCCGCTGGATATGGGGATTAACGCTTGGTATAAGTTGGCGCTTTGCGAGCGCGTTTGAGGCCTGGCTTTTTCCGTTCCTTAACCCGGGCATCGCGGGTGAGCAAACCGCTCTGGCGCATGACCGAGTGAAAATCAGGATTGAGCTTGGATAAAGCACGCGCCATGCCCAGCTTGATCGAATCGGTCTGCCCCGTCACGCCCCCGCCCCTGACCGTCACGGTGATATCGTAAGTTTCTGGATTTTGGCCTGCCGCCTGCATAGGCGAGAGGATTGCTTCCAGATCACCGAGGCGGGTGAAATAATCCCCGGCCGGTTTGTCATTCACGGTAAAGACACCCGTGCCACTCATCAAGCGCACGCGCGCCGAGCTTTCTTTGCGCCGACCAATACCTTCAAAATACTGTGCCATCTTGCCTCTGCTCCTTTATGCTACCGGTTTAGGGGATTGAGCAGCGTGGGGATGCTCGGCTCCACCATAAACCTTAAGTTTCTTGATCAACCGGCGACCGATTTTATTGTGAGGTAACATGCCCCAAACCGCGTCCCGGATAACTCGATCGGGATGGGTCCTCAATTGTTCCTTCAGGCTCACCGTTTTTAACCCACCCGGGTAACCGGAATGCCGGTTGTACATCTTTTCTTCCAGCCGGTTGCCGGTAACCGTGACCTGGGCGGCATTGACCACTACCACGTAATCACCCATCTCGACCCCTGGGGTAAAGGTAGGCTTATGTTTTCCCATCAAATACACTGCTATTTGTGTTGCCAGCCGGCCCAGAGTCTGGTTATTGGCATCAAATAAGACCCATTGAGCGTCATTCTGGCCTTTAAGGACGTATGTCTTGTCCACGGTCATCCTCTCCACATTCAAAATCATCCATCATAAAGTACTTCAGCCAGCGCCAGCCCATGAGCGGGCGCTAATCCTGGCGTTTGTGGTTGGCGGTCTTGCAACCCGCGCACCCAATCTTGCATACTGATCCGGCCTTGCCCTACCAGCACCTGGACGAACACCAACCGGCGCACCATGTGGTACAGGAAAGCATTGGCCACAATCTCGAAGCGCAGGCCCCTGGCCCCTGGCAGAAGCGAAACCTCTTCCCAGCTCGCACGCATCACCGAGCGTACTGTCGTCCCACCCGGTCTGAGAGGCGCGCCAAAGGCGGCAAAATCGTGGTCGCCTGGCAGGCTGGCAGCCGCCTCGTGCAACCGGCTGGCATCCACTGCCGGCCAGACTCGCCAGGCCAGCCGTTCCAGCATGGGTTGGCGCTCTTCCGCGCAATACAACTGGTAGATGTAGCGCCTGGCCCTGGCAGAATACCGCGGGTGAAAGTCGTCCTCCACCTCGTGCACCGCCTGCGCGGCGATATCTTTGGGGAGGGCTGCGTTCAACGCTTTGACCAGTGCGGGAAGCGGGTGCTCCCAGGTCAGGTCAAAAGCAACGACCTGGCCGCTGGCGTGCACCCCGGCATCGGTCCGTCCAGCACAGAGGATTGTCTTGCCCTGCCACCCGAGGTGGCGCAGGGCTGCTTCGACTTCACCCTGCACCGAGCGCGCGTTCGCCTGGCGTTGAAACCCGGCAAAAGCCGTGCCATCATATGCAAGTATAACCTGGTAACGTGCCATTCCTATCCGGTCCTATCGCTACCGGATGGGCTTACTCCTCAACCAGCTCAATCAGAACCATATCGGCCGCATCGCCTTCCCGGGGGCCCAGCTTTAATATCCGGGTGTATCCACCGGGGCGATTGGCAAAACGAGGGCCGATATCATCAAATAATTTTTTTACCACCTCCGCATTGGTGCCGCCCAACCGGGCAGCCGCCAGGCGGCGAGCGTTGACCTTTTCCGCATCTCCCAGCTTGCTGCTGTTCCGCGCCAGCGTGATCAACTTTTCCGCTTCACTGCGAATGGCTTTAGCCTTGGCGGAAGTGGTCTGGATACGTTCATGTTCGAACAGTTGCTTGATCAGGGTTCGCCTGAGAGCATAGCGTTCGTCCTTGCTTCGACCTAATTTATAACCAGCTACTTGGTGTCGCATACCTTTGCCTACTCCACATCTTTTTCGTCGCGCAAGAAACCTTTCTCGCGCATCTTTTGTCGTAGCTCATCCAGGCTCTTCTCGCCGAAGTTGCGGATGGACATGACTGCTTCATCGCCTTTCTCGAGCAGCTCCAGCACATCGCCAACGGTCGTAATGCCAGTGCGTTTGAGCGAGTTGAACACCCGCACCGAAAGATCCAGGTTTTCGATCGGCGTTTCAGCCGCTTCGCTCGTCAGGTGAACACCGCTGACCTCTTTTTCCACACCCACACTCAAGACATCTTCGTTGATGCCGGCGATATAGCGCAGGTGGTCAATCAGGATCTTTGAGGCCGTGCCCAGGGATTTTTCGGGCGATATAGTGCCATCCGTCCAGATTTCCAGGATCAAACGGTCATAGTTCGTGCTTTGACCAACGCGAGCCGAAGCGACGGTCCAGTTGACCCGTTTAATCGGGCTGTAGATGGCATCCACCGGAAGCTCACCGATGGGCAGCTTACCGCTGCGCTCGTTGGCCGGTGAATACCCGCGACCCCGCTCAACGGTCATTTCTATTTCGAGCTTCGATTTGTTATTATCCACGGTGAAGAGATAAAGATCGGGATTGACGATCTCAACCTCGGCCGGGGTAATGATATCCGCCGCCGTAACCGTGCCTTCACCGCGCACATCCAGGTGCAGGTGAGACGTCTCGCCTTCGTGCAGGATCAAACGGATTTGCTTGATCTGCAACATCATCTGGATGACGTCCTCGCGCACTCCGGGGATATCGCTGAATTCATGTAAAACATCCGAGATTCGGATAGATGAAACGGCAGCGCCGTCCAACGATGATAGGAGCACGCGGCGTAAAGCATTGCCCAGCGTCACTCCATACCCGCTTTCAAGCGGGCTAATTACAAATTTGCCATAGTTGCGGGCATCGGCCACCCGTTCAACTTTTGGCGTCACCATATTACTTAGACCAGTCACAATTCACCTCTTGCCGGTATACCATCTGAAACCGCACACCGACCTAACCGGTTTTAACGCGAGTAATACTCGACGATAAGTTGTTCAGTCAGGTTGCCATCGATCTCAGCCCGTTCAGGCTGGCGTAGCACCTTCCCGCTCAAATCTTTCAGGCTGCGGTCCAGCCAGGCTGGAACGGTGCGAGACTCGGCTGCTTCGGTCAATGTCTTAAAGTACTCCGAGCTGCGCGACCCCTCGCGAACCGAAAGGACATCTCCCGGGCGCAATAACATGGACGGGATATCCGTGCGGCGACCGTTGACCATAAAATGACCATGCGTCACCAACAATCGCGCCTCCCGCCGGTTAACCGCGTAACCGAGCCGGAAGACCACATTGTCCAGGCGTGTTTCCAGGATTTGCAGCAGGTTTAAACCGGTCAGCCCGCGCCGGCGCTGGGCAATGCTGAAATAGCGAGCAAATTGCCGCTCAAGGACGCCATACACGCGGCGGGATTTTTGCTTGGCGCGCAACTGACGCGCGTAATCCGATAGTCGTTCACTGCGTCCCTGGCTGGATGGGCCATGCTGGCCAGGTGCAAACCCGCGGCGCTCGAAAGCGCACTTGGGTGTGAAGCAGCGTTCTCCCTTAAGGAAAAGTTTTTCACCTTCTCGCCGGCATAATTTACAGGCCGGGCCAAGATACTTCGCCATAGAATTCCTCTCTCCTTTTTGCTAAACGCGGCGTTTCTTAGGAGGCCGGCAACCGTTATGCGGCACCGGGGTAATATCTGAAATAGAGCGCACCCGCAGCCCCAGGGACTGCACAGCGCGAATAGCCGATTCCCGCCCGGGGCCAGGCCCCTTGACGTATAAATCGACTTCCTGGATGCCCATGGCCTGAGCCGCTTTGATGGCTTGCTCGGCCGCCAGGCGCGCCGCAAACGGCGTGCTCTTGCGCGAACCTTTAAATCCAGCCGATCCCGCGCTGCCCCAGCATACGGTGTTCCCCTGGGTATCCGTCACAGTAACAATCGTGTTATTGAATGAGGCATAAACGTGCACCTGCCCCGATGATAGTGTGCGCTTTACTTTTCGTACCGCCGTGGTTCCACGGCGTGACGAGCGTACGTTCTGAGCCATGATCCCTCACTAACCTTAGAATAACTTCCCCTACACAAGACCCCTCAGAGGTGTAAGTGGTCTTATATTCAGGGATAAAATCCCAACCAGCCAGGATGCCAGGCAATCCTGGCCGCCGCTTGGGAGGAAGGTCCCGCCCGGCTGGTTTGGGTTGTTCACTATTTCTTTGCGGCGCCACGCCGGCGACCGCGACCTGCCACGGTTTTCTTCGGCCCCTTGCGGGTCCGCGAGTTCGTCCGCGTCCTTTGACCCCGCACAGGAAGGTTTCGGCGGTGTCTCAAACCACGGTAGCATCCAATTTCGATCAGGCGCTTGATGTTCATCTGCACTTCACGGCGCAGATCACCTTCGACCTTAAAGTTCTTCGAAATATACTCACGTAAAGCGGCAGTTTCCGCTTCGGTCAAATCTTTTACCCGGGTATCGGGGTTGACTCGCGTCGCCGCCACAATTTCCCTGGCTCGCGTCGGGCCAATCCCATACAAATACGCCAGGCCCACTTCGATCCGCTTGTTACGGGGTAGATCAACACCTTCAATTCTTGCCATAGTTACCTTTACCCTTGTCGCTGCTTATGTTTTGGGTTTTCGCAAATGATATACAGTCGCCTGTTGCGCTTGACAACCTTGCACTTCGCACAGCGTCTGCGAATGGATGTTGTGACTTTCATGTTAATCGACTCCTTAACCTTCCATCATTGTTGATCAAACCGCTTGGTCAAGCCTCAGACGATACCGTCCTGAATAATTTGACCCGCAAAGGTTTGATTATAGCGGATCATTCTAATTTTGTTAATATCTGTGGACCATTTGGAGTAATGGCTACCGAATGTTCAAAATGAGCAGTCAGCGAACCATCGTCCGATACCACCGTCCACCCATCGGGCAATACCCGCGTATGGGGGGTGCCCACCAACACCATCGGCTCCAGCGCAATGGTCATCCCGTTGCGTAGAAGGATGCCATTGCCGGCTATACCGAAATTGGGAACCGACGGCCCTTCGTGCATTTCCCGGCCAACGCCATGCCCGGTGTAGACCCGGGTAACATGGAAACCATGCCCCTCCACAAAAGTTTGGACGGCGGCCGAGACATCTCCCAGGTGATTGCCAGCGACCAGCTTGGCAATGCCGATTTCCAGGGCCTGCTCAGTCACTTCCAACAGGCGCCGGGCGACCGGCGAAATCTCACCCACTCCCACCGTCACCGCCGAGTCCCCGACAAAACCCTGGTAAACCGTGCCGCAATCCAACGAGACGATGTCGCCTTCCTTTAGCTTGCGCTTGGGGCTGGGGATGCCATGCACCAGCTCTTCATTGATACTGGTACACACACTGGCCGGGTAAGGATAAGGGCCTGGATAATTTTTAAAGGGCGAATAACAGCCGTACCGGGCCAGAACTTCTTCGGCGGCAGCATTCAAATCCGCGGTCGTCGTCCCTGGGCGAATGATGGCGCAAGCGGCTGCCAGGGCCTCCGCATTGATCCGCCCTGCCTGCCGCATGATCTCGATTTCCTGCGGCGTTTTAAGGTTTATTTGACGATCCCAGGACAGGTCTTTTTTTAGCTTTCCAAAAAGCCGGCGGGATCCACCAAATGAGGACTGAGTCATCACGCTTAATCGACTTTCTTATCGTTGCTGCTTTACCGCATCCAAAAGATGCTGGCCGACCGTCTCGATATCCTGAGTGCCATCGATTTGCGCCAGGAGGTGGCGTTTTTGATAATAATCGATCAGCGGAGCCGTCTGGTCAGTGTAGACCTGGATTCGCCGCGCTACCGTTTCAGCTTTGTCATCGTCCCGCTGGTACAGCTCCGATCCATCAAAATCGCACACACCTGCCACCTTGGGCGGGTTGTATTTTTCGTGGAAGACATGCCCGGCGGCCCGGCAGGTCCAGCGTCCGCTTAGCCGCTCAATCAAAACGGCTGCCGGCACAGAGATATAAGGCACCACGTCCACCTTGCCACCGAGCTGGCTCAATATCCCGGATAACGCGTCCGCCTGCGCCGGCGTGCGGGGAAATCCATCCAGGATGGCCCCCTGCTGGCAATCCGGCCGGCTTAACCTCTCCCGGATCATCGCAATGGTCAGGTCATCCGGCACCAGCTCGCCCCGGTTCATAAACGCCTGGGCGCGCACGCCCAGCTCCGTCTGAGCTTGCAAATTCTCGCGAAAGATATCGCCTGAAGAAATATGCACCAACCCCAGCTTCTCAGAAAGAACCTGCGCCTGTGTTCCCTTTCCGGCCCCTGGAGGCCCTAATAACACGATGTAGGACGGCATAACGTTTTTCCTTCCAGTTTAGCTGATCAGCTTTTCATCGTAACCGTGCAGCTTGAGCTCGGTATCGATGATCGTAAAGGTATCTCGCACCACGCCGACCACAATCAGCAAGCCAGCCGAAGAGATGATGAGCAGGCTGGAGCTGCGTGTCGAAACCGGCAGCACTGCACCGAGCAGGTAGGGAAGAACCGCAACGACCCCCAGGAACACCGCACCTGGCACCGTAATCCGTCGTTGAACTTTGGTCAGGTACTTCTGAGTCGGAGTTCCGCGTACCACACCCGGGATTTGCGCACCCTGTTTTTTCAAGCTATCACCGTAATTCTGCTGGGTAAACAGCACATCGGTGTAGAAAAAGGTGAATATCACCACCATGAAAAAGTACAGGACGCCGTACCAGGTACCACCTGTGCCAAACACGCTGTAAACCCAGTTAGCCGCACTCGCGATAAAGGCTGTAGATGACCTGACAAAATAACTGGCGATGATAGCTGGGAAGGTCAGGATGGATTGGGCAAAGATCAGCGGGATCATGCCGGCCATATTGACCATCAAGGGCAAATTGCTTCGCACTGGCATCGACATCCGATTGCCAATCCGCCGGCCTGGGAACATCACCGGCACGTTGCGCCGGCCCTGTTGCACGTACACAATCGCAAAGATGGTGAGGGCCAGGACCGCCAGGATCACAAACACCACCCACCAGTTTTGCCGGTCGCTGAGCAGGGTTGCAAAATTGGATGGGATGCGCGCCACGATCCCGGCAAAGATGATGAGGGAAAGCCCCTGGTTACGGATGCCATATTCCGATATTAACTGGCCTAACCAGATCCCAAACATCGTTCCTGCCATCATCGAAAGCAGCACCGACAGCGTGGGCACCAGGTTAGACCCGGTAAAACCGTAATGCAGCACCACCGGTTGGCCATTAGCAAACGAGCTGAAGATGTTGATCTGGCCGATGGCAGCTAAAAGGGACATGGGAATGGTCAAGATCACTGTCCATTTTTCCTGCCAGATTTGACCTTCCCGAGGATTTTCCCGCATTCTACGCTCTAGAGCCGGAATAATCGGGATGAGCAGTTGCAGGATAATTTGCGCGGTGATGTAGGGATAAACCCCCATCGCCAGGATGGAGAAGTGTGAGACTGTGCCACCTGACAGCAGGTCCAACAGGCCAAACAGGTTGCCCGCCGCTCCACCGGATGCAGCAACGGCGTTAATCACGTTGTGATCGATGCCGGGAACCGGAATATTACCCGCCAGCCGGTAAATCACCAGCAGGAGCAGGGTAATTAACAGCTTTTTCCGGATATCTTCAGAGGTCCACAAGTAGCGCCAGGCTGACCGTTTCATACGTTCGTAAGCTCCTCTAGGAGATTAACTCCTTTAGAACGGCTCAACACTCCCGCCAGCCGCCTCGATCTTGGCTTTCGCGCCTTTGCTGACGCGCTGGACACGTACCTTGAGCGCCACGTTTAACTCGCCCCGGCCAAGAACCACCACTAGATCGTCAGCGTGACGGATCATATCGGCTTCCGCCAATACTTCGGGGGTAATTTCGGTGCCGGCCGGGAACTCGGTAAGCTGGCTCAGGTTGACCTCGCTATAAGCGAGCTGAGTCGGCGGGGTGAAACCCTGGCCGCGAACAAAGGGCAGGTGACGGAAGTACGGCAGGTTACCGCCCTGCAGATACAGGCGGACCGGCTTACCTGCCCGCGAAGCCTGGCCCTTGGTGCCCCTGCCACAGGTCTTTCCCTGTCCAGCCGAAATGCCGTGGCCGACGCGTTTTCGCGCTTTCTTCGAGCCTTCATTGGGCATGAGATCATTAAGTTTCATTGCTTTACCTAACCTAAGCTTCTTCAATGGTAATCAAGTGGTTGACCAGGGCCAGCATCCCTCTCAGCGCAGGGTTGTCTTCCTTCACCAGCGTCTCATGGAGGTGGTGAAAACCCAGGGCTTTCAGAGTAGCCTTATGCTGCTTGGAATAGCCAATCCCACTCTTTACAAGGGTAATTTTGACGTAATGCGCGCCAGTTTTGGGAGTCTCAGCCATTCTTCCTCCGTTCCCAGTACGGCAGCAGATCGTTCACATTCTTACCCCGCCGTATGGCTTCTTCCTGGGGAGATTTGAGCTGATCCAGGGCATCAAATGTGGCCTGAACCACGTTGAGGACATTCGCGCTGCCCAAAGACTTCGTGAGGATGTCGTGGATACCAGCGGATTCGAGCACGGCGCGAACGCCGCCTGCGGCGATAACGCCCGTACCCGGCGTGGCCGGTTTGAGCAGCACCCTCGCACCGCTGACTTTTCCAATCACCTCGTGCGGAATCGTCGTGCCGTTCACATGGACGGACCGCATATTTTTGTGAGCGTAATCGGTCGCCTTGCGCATGGCATCGGGGACGGCGTTGGCTTTGCCAACTCCCAGGCCCACTTTACCACGCCCATCACCTACGACCACTGTCACGCGGAAAGAGAAACGCCGGCCGCCTTTAACCACTTTCGCAACACGCGCGATCTCAATGACGCGTTCATCATACTGTTGTTCTACACCTTGGTATTCTGTCATCTCCATATGTCAGGCCCTCATTTCGATAAGCGGGTTAGAATACCAGGCCGGCTTTGCGTGCACCATCTGCCACGGCTTTCACCCGGCCGATGTAAGCAAAACCACCACGATCAAAGATCACACTGGTAATGCCCACCGTTTTTGCACGTTCAGCCACCGCCTGGCCAATCAAGCGCGCCTGCTCTGTTTTCGTCAGACCTGCCATCTTGGGGCGCAGCTCATGATCAACCGACGACGCGGATGCCAGCGTATTGCCGGCTTCATCATTAATCACCTGGGCGTAAATTTCAGCGCCGGAGCGGAAAACACTTAGACGAGGACGATCCTGCGTGCCAAAAACCGTTTTCCGAACGCGTTGGTGCCGCCGAATTCGAGCCTCAGAACGAGATTTAGTTGCCATATCCTCTCACCTTACTTCTTTGCTTTTCCAGATTTACCCGCTTTACGGCGGATCCGTTCGCCCAGGTAGTGAATGCCCTTCCCTTTATAAGGTTCCGGTGGGCGGATTTCACGGATATTAGCGCTGATCTGGCCGACCTGTTCTTTATCGTGCCCGCTGATCTTGATCTGGCGGGTCTTGGTATCGACTTCGAAGGCAATCCCTTCGGGAGGCTCCACCACAACGGGATGAGAAAAGCCCAGGTACAGCACCAGTTTCTTCCCATCCATTTCAGCCCGGTAACCAACGCCATCGATTTCCAGGGTGCGGGAAAAGCCGGTGCTGACGCCCACTACCATGTTATTAATCACCGCCCGCGTGGTGCCGTGCAACGCCTTGATCGACGCCTCATCTGAATCGCGGGTAATGACCACCTGGCGGCTGGCCTTTTCATGCTTGATGGTCACCACGGGGAGGAAAGTTCGCTCTAAAGCCCCTTTCGGCCCTTTGACGCGAACGTTCGAACCGTTGATCTCCACTTCGACGCCAGCAGGATACACTATAGGTAAACGACCGATTCGAGACACTGTCATACCTCCTAAAGGTCTTACCAGACCTTGCACAGGATCTCGCCGCCAACCCCAAGCTGGCGAGCGCGTTGTCCGGTCATCACTCCCTTTGGAGTAGACAGGATAGCCACGCCGATACCCGCAATCACCCACGGGATATCATCTTTACGAGTATAGACCCGGCGACCGGGACGGCTAACCCGTTCCAGGCCGGTGAGTACGGGGTGGCGCGAACGCCGTTCCCCAATGTATTTCAGCCGCAACCGCAATACCCGTTTCCAAGCCTGTTCGCCATCCACCACATCAAATCCTTCGATGTAGCCCTCTTCCTTGAGGATCTTGGCGATTTCCGCCTTGAGATTCGAGCTTGGCATCGCTACCACGGATTGGCCCATCATTGTCGCATTCCGAATGCGAGTTAACATATCTGCAATTGGATCAGTCATACTCATTTTTACACCCTCCGGGTAGCCTACCAGGACGACTTCGTAACGCCAGGAATTTTGCCTTCCAGGGCTAATTCACGAAAGCAAATACGGCATAAGCCAAAGCGGCGCATATAACCACGGGGACGACCACACCGCTGGCAGCGATTCCGCACCTGATTGGGAAACTCTCGCCGCATTTCACGATACTTCATGCATTTCTTTGCCATATTATCCTTTCCTGAAGGGCATCCCCAGCAACTGGAGTAAGACCCGCGCCTGTTCATCGTTCTGAGCCGTCGTCACAATCGTGACTTCCAAACCCCTGACTTTGTCGATTTTATCGTACTCAATCTCAGGGAAGATGAGCTGTTCCCGCAGCCCCAGGGTATAGTTACCCCGGCCGTCAAATGACTCCGAAGAGACGCCACGAAAATCGCGCACCCGGGGCAGCACAATGTTGATCAACCGGTCCAGGAAGGCCCACATTCGCTCGCCGCGTAACGTGACCTTCACCCCGATGGAACGACCTTCGCGCAATTTAAAGTTCGCGATGGCTTTGCGTGCCTTGGTGATGACGGGTTTCTGGCCGGTGATTTGGAGAATATCCCCCACGGCGGCATCCAATGCCTTGGGATTATCCATCGCTTCGCCCAAACCGATGTTGACCACCACCTTGGTGATCCGGGGCACCATCATAATGTTCTGCAGGTTGAGCCCGTCTAACAGGGCCGGAACCAGCTCCTTTTGATATCGTTCTTTCAGCCTATTCATTAGAAATTATGCTCCTGCCGGCCTATTCGTCGATCAGCCCTTTGCATTTCTTGCATACGCGGGTCACTTTACCGCTATCCTCGCGTTGGATGGACACCCGCGTCATTTTTCCGCATTTCGGGCAGACCAGCATCACCTTCGATACTGGCATCGCCGCTTCGAATTTCACGATGCCTGGGGAAAGGGTTCGCCCCTGCGATTCTACCTGGCGTTGGTGCTTGGTGCGCACATTCATTCCCTGTACCACCACCGTCGCATCGTCGGGGTTGACCTTGATGACCTCAGCCTGCTTCCCTTTTTCTTCCAGCGGGCCGCTGATTATTTGAACCTTATCACCTTTGCGAATTTTGATTCTCATCGTCTTGCTCCTGATCTCCCTGGCCTCATAGCACTTCTGGCGCTAGAGAGATAATTTTCATGAAGCCCTTTTCACGGAGCTCACGCGCAACCGGCCCAAAAATACGGGTGCCCTTGGGATTCTGTCCATCCACATCCAGGATGACGGCTGCGTTATCGTCAAAGCGGATAGACGAACCGTCTTCGCGACGCCATTCTTTGGCTACACGAACGATCACCGCTTTCACCACTTCGCTCTTTTTCACCGCGCCCTGGGGAGCAGCCGACTTCACCGTGGCCACCACCACATCACCCACGTGCCCGTAATGCCGGGTAGAACCACCCGTCACGTGGATCACCAATAATTCCCGCGCGCCCGTGTTATCTGCAACTTTCAAGCGAGTCTCGTGCTGAATCATGGCTTACACTCCCGGCTCTTCTTCAACCACGGGCTGTTGCCCGTGCTTGAGAATGGCTTCAACCACCCAGCGCTTGTCCCGCGAGATCGGCTTCGATTCGACAATCTGCACCTGGTCGCCTTCCTGGCAGCCCAGCTCATCGTGAGCTTTGACTGTGTTGCTGGAATGCACCACCTTCTTATACAGGGGATGGCGGTAAGTGCGGGTAATTTGCACTACCACAGTTTTCATCATCTTATTGCTTTTGACCACACCGGTTAAACGACGGCGTTCGTTCATGCTACACCTTCCTGTGCCGCGATTTCACGTTCCCGCAAGATGGTCTCATACAGTGCAATCAGTCGGCGAGTTTGCTTGAGACGGCTCGTATCCGTCAACTGGCCGGTCACCACCTGGAAACGCAAGTTCATCATTTCGTTGCGCGCATCGGTCAGTTTTTTGATTAATTCGTCCTGCGACAGGAGACGTACTTCGGCTGCTTTCATGCGTGCTCTCCTTCGTGGCGGATGACAATCTTTGTCTGGATCGAGAATTTATAAATGGCCTGGCGGAGGGCATTCACCGCGATATCTTCGGGCAGCCCAGCCAGTTCAAACATGATCCGGCCGGGTTTGACCACGGCAACCCAA
Organism: Chloroflexota bacterium; assembly: GCA_021789855.1. GTDB lineage: Bacteria > Chloroflexota > Anaerolineae > Anaerolineales > Anaerolineaceae > JAJYIW01. The sequence continues at coordinate 19,260 of JAJYIW010000022.1, forward strand.
TATTCCACATTACCCTTGCCTTTGCCCATGCGGGTCTCTGGGGGTTTACGGGTATAGGGCTTATCAGGGAAAATGCGGATCCAGATCTTACCCCGGCGCTTCATCTCGTGCACAATCGCCCGGCGGGCCGCTTCAATCTGGCGGGCAGTCACCCACCCTGGCTCAAGGGCCTGCAGCCCATATTCGCCGAAGGTGATCTCTGCTCCGCGGAGAGCTTTACCCTTCATTCGACCGCGCATTTGCTTGCGCCATTTTACACGCTTTGGCATCAACATAGTCACTACCTCTTTTATGGACAGCTCATTCGCCAGGCGAAAAGCTTACTCACTGACGTACACACCCTCGGTGGCTTCGGCTTTTTCTTCCACCTGGGGCAAGACTTCGCCTTTATAGACCCAAACCTTGACGCCAATTTGACCGTACGTGGTCAATGCTTCGGCGCGGGCGAAATCGATATTCGCACGGAGAGTCTGCAATGGGACGCGACCCTCGCGCAGCCAGACGGTACGGGCCATTTCGGCGCCGCTCAACCGGCCTGCCACTTCGACCTTGATCCCCTGAGCTCCCTGGCGGATGGCCTGCTGCAGGGCGCGCTTCATGGCGCGCCGGTAACTCACGCGGCGGGTCACCTGATCGGCGATATTGGTCGCCACCAGGTACGCATCGGTATCTGGCGCGTTGATCTCTTTAATTTCCAGGTCAATTTTCTTACCGGTCAGGGTTTCCAGGCTCTGGCGCATCTTCTTAACGCTCTCACCTTTCCGGCCGATCAAGATGCCTGGCTTGGCGGTGTGCACCACAACCTTGACTTTCCCCGGGAACCGCTCGACCTCCACTTCAGACACGCCAGCTTTACCGGACGCGCCCAGAATTAACGCGCGAATTTCAAAATCCTGGTGAAGTTGTTCTCTATACTCGCGGCCTTCAGCGTACCAGCGGCCTAACCAGGGTTTGTTGACCCCAAGGCGAAAACCTATCGGATGAACTTTTCGACCCATACTTATGACTCCCGTTCGTGTAAAATAACCGTAATATGCGAATTGCGGCGGAGCAACGGCTTGAAACGGCCGCGAGCCCCGAAACGGCGCCACTTACGGGTGGGCGCTTCATCCGCGAAGATGCGATAAACAAACAGATCATCCCGGCTGACGCCAAAATTCTCTTCGGCGTTAGCCACAGCGGACGCCAACACTTTACCAACCTGGCGAGCAGCGTTTTGCGGCATGAATTTCAGGGTGCTCATGGCTTCTACCACGGGTTTACCGCGCACCAAGTCGACCACCAGGCGTACTTTCTGCGCCGAAGTGGATATATAGCGGAGGTGAGCTCGAATATCCGTTGGCATGGCTTACTTTCCTTTCGTGGCGGTGGCCTTCTCAACGCCCGTATGCCCGCGGAAATGGCGAGTGGGTGCAAATTCTCCCAACCGGTGCCCCACCATATTTTCGGTGACATAAATCGGCACATGGCGGCGTCCGTCGTGGACGGCGATGGTATGTCCCACCATTTGGGGGAAAATCGTACTCGCGCGGCTCCAGGTGCGAATCACTTTCTTTTCGCCACGCTGGTTCATTTCTTCTATTTTCTCTAACAGCTTGGGGGCTACAAACGGCCCCTTCTTGAGCGATCGTGACATAATCTCGTCCCTCTTTCTCGCTTTTTATCCCATCATCCTAACGGCCCGCTTTACTGCGGCGGCGGATAATGTATTGATCCGTTTGCTTATTGCGGCGAGTCTTATAGCCGCGCGTCGGGCGACCCCAGGGGCTCTTCGGCCCGGGCATCCCGGTAGGCTGGCGCCCTTCACCTCCACCATGCGGGTGGTCGCGGGGTGACATGGCCGTACCGCGCACCGTCGGGCGAATGCCCATGTGGCGTTTACGCCCGGCTTTTCCTAGCTTGACATTGCTGTGATCCAGGTTGCCTACCTGGCCGATGGTGGCGTAGCAATGTTGCCTGACCAGGCGAACTTCACCAGAGGGTAACCGCACCTGGGCAAAATCACCTTCCTTAGCCAGCAACTGGGCGGCGGAACCAGCCGAGCGAACCAATTGGCCGCCCTTGCCCTCGCGCAGTTCGACATTGTGGATCAGCGTGCCCACCGGGATATTCGATAACGGCAGGCTATTTCCCGGGCGGATATCCGCCTGTGCGCCAGCCATCACGACGTCACCCACTTTCAAACCGAGCGGGGCCACAATATAACGCTTTTCGCCGTCCGCGTAAAAAAGCAACGCCAGGCGAGCCGTGCGACCGGGATCATATTCAATCGCGGCCACGCGCCCCGGGATATCGAGCTTATCACGCTTGAAATCCACGATGCGGATATAGTTGCGGTTGCCGCCTCCACGATGGCGGACGGTGATGCGCCCGTAGACATTGCGCCCTGCGTGCTGAGATGGCGCCAGCAGCAGGCTGCGTTCAGGGGCCTTGTTGGGCGTGAGCTCTTCAAATGTATAACCGGTCATGTTGCGCAGACCGGGAGTTACCGGTTTATAAATCTTGACGGCCATTACTCAACCCCTTCAAAAATGGGAATTCGGTCATCTGCGGCCAGGGTCACAATCGCTTTCTTATAGCCGCTGTCGCGTATCATCAAGCGGCGGCTGCGAGCCCGGCGGGTGCGTTTGGCTGGCGCATTGGCGATGTTCACCCGCACCACTTTGACATCAAATAGAGTTTCAACCGCGTCTTTAACCAGGGTGCGGGTGGCATCATCGGCCACAATAAACACGTATTGGTGCAGCTTACCGACCTGGTAATTCGACTTTTCGGTCACTAACGGGCGGCGGAGCACATCATAAATCGTTGTCATGGTTCCTCCTCCTTACGCCAGGTTAGCGTTCAACACATCCAGCGCCTGGACGGGCAAGACCACTTTATCAAAGCCCAGCAGATCACGGATGTTCAGGTAACTCGCCAACAAAATCTTGGCATCAGGAATATTATTCGTCGAGCGGATCACCGGCTCGTAATCATCCGACTTGGCCGGGATCAGGATCAAGGCGCTGGCTTCACCTACCAGCCTCTGCAACGCAGCGACCATCAAGCGGGTCTTCGGTTCATCCAGAGTCAACGCATCGACCACGACAATACTGGACTCAGCCGCTTTTACGGTTAATGCCGAGCGGATCGCGGCGCGGCGCATCTGGCGCGGCATGGCCTGCTCATACGAGCGAGGATGCGGGGTATGAACTTTACCTCCGCCTTTCCACTGCGGCGCCCGGGTAGAACCTTGCCTGGCGCGCCCGGTGCCTTTCTGGCGCCATGGCTTACGCCCTCCCCCCGATACCTCGCTGCGTGTCTTGGTGTCATGCGTACCCAGGCGCGCATTCGCCATTTGCCGGACATAAGCTTGGTGCATCAAGTCGATATTAATCGGGGCTTCAAAGATGGTCGCCGGTAATTCAACCGTGCTCACCTTTTCGCCCAACATGTTTACCACGTCTACTTCCATAGTCACTTCACTCCCATCGTGCGGATCAACAGTGAACGGCGCGCCGCTTACTGCTTCCGCGCCTCTCTGATGATGACCAGGCCATTCTTAGGGCCAGGAACAGCACCACGGACGCCTAAAAGATTGCGTTCTTGGTCAACCAGGACGACCTTCAAATTCTGCGCTGTGACCCGTTCATTGCCCATGTGACCGGGGCCGCGAGAGCCCTTATAGACCCGCCCTGGGGTGGTGGTTGAGCTGCGCGAACCGGGTGCACGGTTGCGGTCCGATTGGCCGTGGGTTTTTGGTCCGCCGAGGAAATGATAGCGTTTGACGGCGCCAGCAAAGCCTTTACCCTTGCTGGTGCCGATCACATCCACCCGCTCACCCTTGGCGAAAAGCTCAACGCTGACTTGATCGCCTTGCTTGACGCCTGGCTCTTTGACCGAAAACTCGCGCAGGAAGCGGAGAGGAGGTAAATTGTTTTTCTTGAGGTGTCCCATTTCGCCGTTAGTCAGGCGCTTTGGTTTAACTTCGTCGAAGCCCAGTTGCACGGCCACATATCCGTTCACCTCAGGCGTTAGCACCTGGGTAACGTAGCAAGGCCCAGCTTCGATGATCGTCACCGGGATGGCGACGCCTTCTTCATCGAAAATCTGGGTCATGCCGATTTTCTTACCTAAAAGCCCTTTCAACATCTCAGTTTTCTCCTTAGAGCAAAATAATTGACGAGACTGTCAGCCTGGGCTTGGCTGCATCATCTCCGACCGCTACTCAGTCAGTGGCTCCGCCGCGACACACCGAATTGTCAGGTCTACGGCCAGGGCCACTCTTGAGTTGCCTGGTTTCGATTGTAAAACCGCAACCTTATAAGTATACCACTACTAAATCTTTATTTCAATATCCACGCCAGCAGGTAAATTCAACCGCATCAGCATATCAATCGTCTTGGAATCAGGATCCAGCACATCAATCAGGCGGTTGTGGGTGCGAATTTCGAAGTGCTCGTGCGAGTCCTTGTCGATGAACGTCGACCGGCGGACCGTAAACCGCTCGATCTTGGTCGGTAATGGGACAGGCCCTACCACGTGCGCACCGCTTCGTTCGGCCGTTTCCACGATCCGCTTGGCGGACTGATCCAGGACACGGTGATCATAAGCCTTCAATCGAATACGTATCTTTTGTTTAGCCATACTCCACCTAGTCCAGAATCTTGGTGATCACGCCGGAGCCAACCGTCAGACCACCTTCTCGAATTGCAAACTTGGAGCCTTGCTCCAACGCCACCGGCACGATCAACTCCACTTCCAGGTTCACGTTGTCCCCAGGCATCACCATCTCAACCCCTTGCGGCAACGTGATGTTCCCCGTCACATCCATCGTCCGAATATAAAACTGCGGCCGGTACCCCGTGAAGAACGCTTTGTGCCTCCCACCCTCTTCCTTCGTCAGCACGTACACCTGGCTCATGAACCGCTTGTGCGGCGTGATGCTCCCCGGCTTCGCTACCACCTGCCCCCGCTCTACATCCGTCCGCTCGATCCCTCTCAACAGCAGACCCAGGTTGTCCCCCGCTATCCCTTCATCCAGCAGCTTGTGGAACATCTCAACCCCGGTCACCACCGAGCTCTTGCTCTTCTCCGCTAACCCTATGATCTCCACCCCTTCCCCTATCTTGATCTTCCCTCGCTCCACACGCCCTGTCACCACCGTCCCTCGCCCTTTGATCGAGAACACATCCTCAATCGGCATCATGAACGGCTTGTCCGTCGCCCTCACCGGCTCCGGTATATATTCATCTATCACCCGCAATAGCTCCCGGATCGGCGCATACTCCGGCGCGTTCGGATCCGTCGACGTGCTCTCCAACGCCTTCAGCGCACTCCCGCGCACAATCGGCGTCGTCTCCCCTGGATACCCTTGCTTCGTCAACATCTCCCGCAGCTCCATCTCCACCAGCTCCAGCAGCTCCGGGTCATCCATCATGTCCACTTTGTTCAAAAATACTACGATGCTCGGCACTTCTACCTGCCGCGCCAACAAGACATGCTCAAACGTCTGCGGCATCGGCCCGTCCGGCGCCGCAACTACCAGAATCGCCCCATCCACCTGCGCCGCCCCCGTGATCATGTTCTTGATGTAATCCCGGTGCCCCGGCATGTCCACGTGCGCGTAGTGCCGCTTCGCTGTCTGGTATTCGACGTGCGCTATGTTGATCGTGATCCCACGCGCTTTCTCTTCCGGCGCGTTGTCAATCGAGTCATACGCCCGATATTCCGCCAGCCCCATCATCTGCGACACCTTCGTGATCGCCGCTGTCAAGGTCGTCTTCCCGTGATCGATGTGTCCCATCGTCCCTACGTTCAGATGCGGCTTCGACCGGTCAAATTTCTGCTTCGCCATAAAT
>JAJYIW010000228.1 GCA_021789855.1 Chloroflexota bacterium
ATAGATCAAACACCAGCGTCTTGATCTCGAAAGGATGAAAAGATAATGTGACGCTCCCGTTGGAGATGGGCAATTCAGCCAGGTGATTTTCCAGCATATCGGTCAGGAAGGCCCGCTTCACTGGCAGCGTGGTAGTTAATTGGCAGGTGGTCGCTCGATGCATGGCTTCATACAGGCGGACGGCAAATCCCGAATCCGAATTTTCGGCTGGTTTAACCGCTTCAACCACCACATGCTCAGCATCCAGCGAGAAGAGCGATACTGCGGTAGCCGGCGCACCTTTCACGACCATGGCAGGTACGTTGAGGTCGTAGGCTTCTTCAACCACCCTGCTCTCAGCCAGGCTGCCATTCCAGGCATAGAGCGCATACGTAAAGGTTTGGATACCTTTATCCGCTGTCATATCAGGGGCCAGGGCGGATTTAAGCAGGGTGAGATTTATCGTATTACCCTGCACATTCACCCCATACTTGCAATCGTTTAAAACTGCCACGCCCCGGTTGGCTTCTGCCAGGGCCGACCATTTATGATTGCTGACCTCAAAGCGATCGGCGTCAAACGGCCGGGAAGCATGATTTGGCCGGCGGATGTGGCCAAATTGTATTTCATGGATGGCCTCGTCCGATTGAATGGTTACCGGAAAAGCCACCTTGAGCAACTTATGGCTTTCCTGCCATTCAACGGTGGTCTCAAAATCGATCCGGCGGCTATCCCGGCGCAGGCTGATGACCTGGGTCAACCGTGACCGAGATGAAAGAGGCCGGGTCAACTTGAGCCGGGCCACCAGCGGGCCAGCCGCCTCCAGGTCGAGGGTAGCCTCGCGAGGCAACTCCACCGGCGATTGTTGGTACTGGACATCGATATCCCAGGCATCAAACCACGCCGGGACATCTTTATATAGCTTGAAGCTGTTGCAGGCGCCCGCAGCGAGTTCCCGCCCGGTTTCTTTGTCTACCAGGCTGACGATCTCTCCCAGGTCGTTGAAAGCAACCCGCAAATAGGCATTTTCAAGGGATCGGGGCGTGGCTACCAGGGATGTTTGGGCAGGCGATTCGGCCTGTTGGTTACCGGCTGGCAAGCCAGCCCAGCCGCAAGCAGGCAAATCCACTTCAACCAGAGCCTTATCGCCAACTTTTTGGGTGACGCCATTGCATACCACACCCTCCGGTACCATGACCAGCGCCGTGCGCGGCCAGCTCAACGAGTTGAAGGCAACTGCTGAAGCCGCCGGCCCCAGCACCAATTGAGAAGCCGCTTTTTCAGCTTCAAAGCGCGCCGTGGAAATGACAGACACGTGGTCGCGTTCGATCTCTTCGTAAACACGGTGGATTGAAGAACCCGGAAGAGCATCATGAAACTGGTGCAATAAAACCGTCTTCCAGACCTCATCCAGGGTCTGCGCAGAAAAATTAAAGCCTTTCAGGGCATGAGCAGCCACGCCCCACATCTCAGCCTCGCGTAAGGCAAATTCGCTTTTACGGTTGCCCTTTTTTGTCTTTGCCTGGCTGGTATACGTGCCGCGGTGGTTCTGGAAATAAAGCTCGCCCACATAACGGTTCGCTAATGGGCCCTTCTGCTTAAGATCCTGGAAATATTCGATTGGGCTGGCCCAATAGACTTTAGGAGCGCCTTCAAAATCTTTCAGCCTGCGCAGAAACTCCAGGTGAGCCCGGCTGGCGCCGCCTCCGCCATCGCCCCAGCCGATAGCATACGCCAGCGACGAAATGTCATTACGCTGGTTGCGAGTATTCCAGGCTTCGATCATGTCCGAAGGCAGCGGGAAATGGCCGTAACCATTGTACAGGTGAGCCATAATCCCCGTGCCGTCGATCCCTTCCCAGGTGAAGTTATTGTAAGGGAAGGGGTCGCCGCCGTTGTAAATCCAGAAGATTTTGGAGGTCATAAAGCCCAGGATGCCACAGCCGGCCATAATCTGCGGCAGCGCCCCGGAGTAACCAAACACGTCCGGAAGCCACAACACCTGGCTATCGACGCCAAATTCCTCGCGCATATAGCGCTTGCCATGGATAAATTGGCGGATCAGGCTTTCACCACCGGTAATATTCGTATCTGCCTCGACCCACATGCCGCCATCAATGATGATGTTTCCCGCTTTAACCGCCGCTTTGAAGCGTTCAAAGACATCAGGGTAGCGATTCTTCAACATGCGCATGAGATGCGGCTGGCTCTGCAGGTATTTGTATTCAGGATATTCTTCCATCAAAGCAAGCTGAGTACCCACCGTGCGGCCCATTTTTCGTTCGGTTTCAGCCAGCGGCCACAGCCATTCTATATCAAGGTGAGCATGCCCAAAAGTATAGAAGGTGGGGGTAGTTGAGCCGTTGGTGCACGCCAATTGGGGTTTCAAGATAGCCCGGCCAGCTCTCACGGATTCAAGCATCTCTGCTTCCGGCAGCTCCATGTCGATGACATAGGAGGCATCCATCAATGCCCGGTCGATCTCGGCTACGCGCAGCGAATTCTGATCCATCGCTTTGCGCGCTTCCATCAGCGTGATGAAATCTATCCCCAGTTGGAACACCTCTTCCTGCCAGACGCCAAACGAAACTTCCTTGATGACTGCCTGGGTCGGCCCAGGCTCAGGGACGGTTTCTTTTCCGAAGATCACCGGCCCCCCGCCTTCCACACGCGGGCCATGACCAGCGTAACCCTCGAGTAAAATATCAAAATGTTCACCCGGCCTGCCGCTGTCTGTCAGGGTAATTTCCTTATGGCCGTGGTCAATGGCCCCCATCTCCTTCCCGTTCACCCATACCACGCTTTCGCCGCCCACATCCAACCTCGCCACGATCCGCCGGCCGCTGGCAGCCTCGGGAAGGATCACACTGCCCTTAAACCATCCATATTCCCATTTGGCTCCCCAGGACGTGCCGGCCGGCATGGGCTTAAAATCTTTCCCGACTGCTTCCTGTGGCGCCAACTGCTTACTGGTAATAAAACCACCCAGGGAAATCGGTCCCAAGGGAAAATAAACGCTTTCCGTAATTGCCTTCTGCCATCTATCCAGGCGTCGCTTCCAACCTTCTGTAAGTGCCATAGAATGATTCTCCTTGTAAAACAGAATGCAGTGAAATGGCCAGGCCATTCTTCGACTCAACCTGAGCAAGCGCTGCGAATTTACATTTTATCATCGACTACGGAGTACAATGATGATGATAATCAATCATCTGCCTGGAGCTGAAGTGAAATGACAACCGAAACGACCATTTACCTCACCCCATCTTCTTTTTCAGAAAAAGAAAAGCTGCTCGTGAAATCCGGGGAGTTATCTGCCTCAGGTTTTATCTTTGATCGCGGGGTATGTGCTGTCCGGCTAAAAAATGAGACCAGTGATCTGGTGTTGTTGCCCTTCCAGGGCCAACAAATCTGGTCAGCTCGCTTTAGGGGGCGAGATGTGACCATGCATTCCATGTTTACTCAGCCCAATCCAACCCGCACTTACCTTGAAACCTATGGCGGATTTTTGATCCATTGCGGCGCTACCGCTATGGGCGTACCCACGCATGAGGATACCCATCCATTGCATGGCGAGCTTCCCAACGCTCCATACCAGGCGGCCTATATCGTGACCGGCTCCGATGCAGAAGGCGATTATATTGGGTTGGGCGGCGCTTACCAGCATACCGTCGCTTTCAGCACCAATTACCTGGCCGAGCCGCTGGTCAAGCTGTACGCCGGGAAAACCAGCGCGAGCTTATCAATGGATATCACCAATTTAAAAAAGACTGAAATGGAATTGATGTACCTGGCGCACATCAATTTTAAGCCTGTGAACGGCAGCCGGCTGGTCTACAGCGCCCAAACCACCCCCGACCATGTGCGGGTACGCACCAGCATTCCATCCCATATTCATCCTAAACCGGGTTATGTCGAATTTATCGAAGCCCTAAAAGAACACCCGGAGAAGCATCACCATCTGGTTCCCGGCCTGGCCTTTGATCCGGAGATCGTCTTTTTTATTGATTACCTGGCCGATACCCAGGGCTGGGCCTACAGTATGCAGGTTCTGCCGGATGGAAACGCTGATTTCGTCCGCCATCGCCCGGCCCAACTGGACAAGGGTGTGCGCTGGATTTGCCGAACGCCTGACCAGGACGCTCTCGGGCTCATCCTGCCCGGCACCGCCGAACCCGAAGGTTACACCGCAGAAAAAGCCAAGGGGAACCTGAAGATCCTCCCTGGGGGAGCGGTCTTCCACTTTGACGTGGAGTTTGGCGCGTTGACGCCATCCGAAGCCTCTGAGTTGGAAGCCCGGATTAAGGCTATCACCAGGGAATAGCCGGCTTTACTTTGGATTGACCACCCGGCCGATAAAGAGGATGGTCCCGGATTGGTGATCACGGATGAGGAACAGGAAGGGGTGATCAATCACCACTTTGGTATTGCCCATGGGCACCGCTGAAATTCCAACGGATAGTCCCGTAGCAGCCGCGGCCTCCGTGCCTTGTTCATCCACCGCAACAAACGCCTTGTGGATGACGTCCTGAAGGTATAACTGGCCTTTTCCGCCACCCATTTTACTGAAATCGGCCATGCCTGGCTTGAAGGCATCGGTCATTCCCAGGCCTTGCAGGGTATTCGCCAGGCCAAAGCTGCTATCAAATTTAAACCTGGGCATGGTCAGGTCTATTTCCTGGTCACTCACATCATTAATCCAGCCCGCCACCTTGTTCGCATCCAGCGATGACTCAAACGACTGGAAGGTGCCGGCATCCGGCATCATGATCACCATGGAAAAGTCAGGGTTGTTATAAGGTAGCTCGACCACCTGGACGCCGTTTTCCCTGGCATAACCGAAAGTTGCTAACTGGTGCATCATCGGCACTTCGATAGCGCTGCCACTCAAATCAAAGAAAGAGCCTTTTTGTGTCTGGCTGGTTTTAAACTGGCTTTCCCAACTGGCCTTGAAGTAAATGGCGTTGGTTAGCACCAGGCGAGTACTGGGAGTAATCACCCCTTTCGCCAGGAGGTCTTGGATGCGCTGATGAGTTTGCTGGCTGACCCATTGATTAATGGCCAACCTGGCGTCCTCCTGGTTTTTTTCGAAATCCA
>JAJYIW010000229.1 GCA_021789855.1 Chloroflexota bacterium
CTTTCGAGCAGGCGGGTTCAGGCATTAAAACTACCCTGGCGCATCTCTTTTTTGAACCTTTGTTTTGGGTGCTGAAAGGCATGACCTACCTCTTTATCTGGTGGTGATCACCTATGCGCATTGCTCACGTCACAGCGGCTTTTCCGCCCTATTTTAGCGGCACCGGAAATGTTTGCTTTCAAAATTGCCAGGAACTTGCTCATGGCGGCAACGATGTGCACGTATTTACCCCTGCGATTCCAGGTAGCCCAGAAAATGGAACCCTGGAAGGCATCTCGGTTCACCGGCTCCATCCCCGGGTACGAATAGGGAATGCGGCCTTTCTCCCCCAATTAGCTAACCTGTCCGGTTTTGACGTCATCCACCTGCATTATCCATTCTTTGGAGGAGAATTGGCGGCATTTTCTAGCCAGAAAGCTCACACGCCCCTGGTGATCACCTATCATCAGGACGTGTTATTAACCGGTGCCGCAGCGTGGATTGAAAAAATCCTGCGCCGGACGTCAAGCCGCTATGTGTTACGTTCCGCTGACCGGTTATTATTTACCAGCCTGGATTACGGGCAGGCTTCTTACATCAAGCCGCTTCTCAAGGGACGCGAAGACCGGATTGGCGAACTGCCGAATGGGGTAGACACGCTCAAATTTTCGCCGGGTAAAGCGCCTGATGACCTGGTTGAATGCTTCAAACCAGGCCTCAGGAGACCCACTGCCCTGCTGGTTGCTACCCTGGATAGACCCCATTATTTTAAAGGCGTCAACGTCTTTCTGAACGCACTGGCCAGATTACCCGATCACTACCAGGGCATCATCGTTGGAAGCGGCAGCCTGCAGCCATCCTATAAAGCCTATGCCCAGTCATTGGAGCTTGACGGCCGTGTCCTGTTTGCCGGGCGAGTCCCAGAAGCGGATTTGCCTAATTATTATCGCCTTGCCGACGTCGTGGTATTACCCTCCACAACGATGGGAGAGGCCTTCGGCCTGGTATTGGTCGAAGGAATGGCTTGCGGAAAGCCCGTCATCGCCAGCAATTTGCCAGGAGTGCGCAGTGTTGTAGAAGAGGGTATCACCGGATTCCTGGTCGAGCCAGGACAGATTACCGGCCTGGCCAATGCAGTAGATTGGGTTTTATCCAACCCTCAACGCGCCGCAGTGATGGGCCAGCAAGGCCGGGCCAGGGTGATCGAAAAATACGACCAGGCCAGGATCGGTATCCAACTGGGAAAGCTCTATGCCGATATACTGGCTCACAGGGATACATACCTGGCTGACCAATGAGGTGTTTCTTCCAGTAACAATCGCCATATCTGGGCCAAGAATGAAAATTTTATGGATTCCTCATACCGCCTGGCATATCTCCCAGCGTGCCCACATATTCTGCCGGGCGTTGGCCGATCGCCATGAGGTCCACGTCACCGATTGGGTGGCCGATTTTGCCTCGCCGCGCGATTACCTGTCCCGCCGGTATGGTCGCAATTTCTTTTACCGGCGCTTCACCGATGGCGCGATCACGGTGCATGGCATACCGCGTTTTTCACCAGCCCTGTTCTCCCCTATCCTGCGCCATCTTAACGCCAGGATTTTCTCAAGTTATGTCCAAAAGATCATGGATGGTTATCACATCGATGGGGTCGTTAGCACTTACGTGGTCAGCCCACCTCGTGCCCGGCGGTTAGTATTTGATCTGTTCGATGAAAATGGCGCCGGTTGGCAAAGGCGGTTCCCCGCCTATGCGGATGAAATCAACCAGGTCGAACAGGCGTATCTCCAGGTTTCCGATGCTGTGGTCGCCGCCAGCTCGGTGCTGGTCGATAAAGCCCGGGCTAATGGGTGCCAGAAGCCCATCTATCTGATTCCAAATGGCATTGACCTGGCCCGGTATGAAGGGAGCGGTGGGCAAACTCTACGCGATCGGTTAAGCGTCAAAGGTTTTCTGGTTGGCTCGATCGCCAACCACGACCAGAAGGAAGAGGTTATGAAAATATTAAGGGCGGCCAAAATCCTCTCCCAAAATGACATTACCTTTTTAATAGCTGGCAGAGGTACAGCCATGGCCTGGGCAAAAAAACAGGCCGCCCACCAAGGCCTCATTAACCTGAAATTCCTGGGTTATATCTCTCCTGGCGACCTGCCCGAAGCAGCCCTGGCATTAGATGTGGGGTTATGTCCTTATCAACAAACAGCCATGGATCACGCCAGGAGCCCGATGCGCCTCCTGGTCTACTCAGCAGCAGGGATACCGGTCGTTTGTACCGACCTTGAGGAAGTCCGGCGGATGGCATTCCCCAACGTCATTTTAGTAAAGGATGATATCAACGCCTTTGTTGAAGGAATCCGTTATGCCCTCCAGCTCCCCAAAGGCCGCCCTCCTCAAATAGCCGGGTATGATGGCCGGACGCTGGCAAAGATGTATGAATCCGTCTTATTGGATTGAGAAAGGATTCATTATTGAGTAGCCCTGGCCTGGAATATCGCTACGCATTAGATTGGTGCGCCGTCATGGCCAGCCGATCAGGGGAAGCACCCACCATCTTCGTGAGCAGCCCTTTTTACGGGGTCGAATTTCTTCAGCGTTTCCCGGAGGAAAAAATCACCCTGTTAACCCTGCCTCACACTGCCGAACGAACTCCCGATGGGTCTATGGCTGCCATGCAGGGTGAAAATAGTTTCCCGTTCCAAAATCCCTTTGAGATCAACAAGCCACAGGGTTGTGTGATTTGGGCTGAGCCTGAAGTACAGAACGGACATGGCATGGCAAAGCAAATTTACCAATCCCTAACGGTAGGGGGAAGTTTGTACCTGATAGTTTCCGGGTGGTTGTCTCAGTACTTACCCGAATGGAAACTTAAAGGCACCCAGCCTGCGGACACGCCAGCCAGGATTTTTCGCACCCTGGCCTGGCTACGCCAGGCGGGTTTCTCCATCCAGGCCGTCTTTGGCATCCGCAGCCCGTTATCGTTTTTCCTTGGCAGTCTCGCTCGTGGTCTGGCAAGGATCGGCCGAAATGACCTGGCAGATGGGTGTTATCTTAAAATTCGTAAATCTCTGATCGTCCGAAGAAGAGCTTCCTACCTTTCCCCTGTGATCGTGGTCGCCGCAACCAAAAGCTGAGAGCCGCCAGAATATCACCCGGCGAAACCCATGCAAATACCTGATCCAGCCAAAGCGTTATCCATCACGAGCGGCATGGATGCCTGGCTCGAGACCATGCGCTGTCCCGGCGGCTATGGCGGGCCGGTTGCCCATTGGTGGCAGCACTGCCTCCATTACACGGGGGTAGGCCTGGATTGGCGGTACGAAGGAATTATCGCCGGTTACCTGAACCTGTATCAAAAGACAGGGCAGACCAGGTGGTTAGACAAAGCCAGGCGGGCCGGCGATGATTTGGTCAAGGGGCAGCATGCCAGCGGCAATTTTATCCATTCCTGTTTTGAAATGAACCCTTACTCATCGGGAACTCCTCATGAGGCGGCTTGCGATCTGGGTTTATTGGGCTTAGCACGCTGCTTGAGGGATGAAAAAGATCCATCCTGGGCGGTTTATGCTTCCACAGCCGAGCGTAATATTCAATGTTTCCTGGTGGGGAAATTATGGAATGAAACCAGGCAAGGGTTTTGCGAAGAATCCCCATCTCGCCCCATGACAATGAATAAAATAGCGACCATCGTTGAGGTGCTGTTTTCCTGGGCTGATTTATCCTGTGAAACGACGTGGCTGGAGTCCTATGGGCGGTTATCCCTTAATACCATCCTGGCCAGGCAAATCCGTGTTCCCGGAAATCGTTTTGACGGCGCCATCGAACAAGGCATCCAGGGAGAACGTCCCGCAGGCGCTTATTTCCCTTTTTACATCGCCCGTTGTATTCCGGCATTAATCCTGGGCTACCATTGGATGGGGGATAGAAAATACCTGCAAGCTGCCTCGGCAGCCATGGCATTTATCCTGCGGGAACGATACCCGGATGGCTCGTTTCCCCAGGTCCTGTACAAAAACGGGCGCATTAAGCGCTATCCCCAGTGGATTGCCGGAGCCGGGGATATCTTGCGAGCCATGAGCTTGATGCAAAAGGTGGGAATGGACCTATCGATGGATTCCACCATCCAATGGCTGTTCGATGGAATCCTGCCTGGCGGGGGATGCAAAACAGCCCGGGGCTTTGCCTCCCAATCCAGCCAGAAAAAGCCAGCTTCAGCTCCCGATTTCCTGGATATTCTCCCCGCATGTGGCTGGGTGGACAAAGCCTTTCGATTTATGACCGGATATATCCCCACTGGCACGGATCTCAGTGTTGGCCCAATAGGTGAAACTTACCTGGACTGCCTGTATAGTGGTTCTCCAGCCCGGTATCACGAGGATGCCAGTTGCATAGAAGTATGGCAGGGGAAAAACCTTGCTTATCGCTGGAAAAAAGGGAAGGACTGGGCAGACACACCGGTTTTCTTCGGGTAAAGCCATGGGTGGAATCCAATCCATTTTAATGTGGGCCAATGATTGTGCGACAGCGATCGTTGGATGCGGCCTGGTTCTCATGCTGGCCTACCAAGCTTATCAATGGCAAAAAGATAAACGGAGAGCCAACCAGTTACGAAGCGAAACTTCGCCCCAATTGACCCTGATCAAAACCCCGCCTGTCAGCATCCTGGTGCCAGCCTGGAACGAGGCGGCCATGATTGAGAGGCATATTCAATCGTTTCTCCAATTGCGTTATCCCAACAAAGAACTCATTCTTTGCGCCGGAGGGAGGGATGGGACATTTGATCTTGCCAGCCAATACGCCAGTAGCAAGGTAACCATCCTGATCCAGATCGAGGGGCAGGGAAAACAGGCAGCCCTCCAGCAGTGCCTTGAGCACGCAGCAGGCGATATCCTCTTTCTCGCTGACGCAGATGGCCTCCTGGATGATCATTCTTTCGAAAGGGCCCTGGGCCCATTGGTTGAAAAGAGCGAACAAGCCTCCAGCGGCCTCACCCGCCCGCTTCCCGATCAATACAACCAACCTTTTGCGCTTTATCAATGGTATGCCGAACAATATTCCAACGCGTCGACCGGGAAGTACACGCCCGTCCTGAG
>JAJYIW010000230.1 GCA_021789855.1 Chloroflexota bacterium
GTTGCTCAAAATTATCCAAAAGCAGCAGGGTGGGGTGGGTGGAGAGGTATTGGCTCAGGCGGGCCGTCAGGCCGGCGTCGGGCGCTGCGCTGGAGAGTAAATCGCTTTTTTCACCCAGGCCGACGGCATCCGCCATGGCGGCCATCAGGCCGGGCCGGTTGTCCACGCCTTCCAGGCCGACAAAGACGATATCCTGGTTGAAGGCCTGGGTCTGGCTGGCAGCCTGGATGGCCAGGCGCGTCTTGCCCATCCCGCCGATGCCGGCCAGGGTCAACAGGCGGCAACCGGGGTCGGCCAGGGCGGTTTCGATCTCTGCCAGCTCCGCTTCGCGCCCCACGAAAGGGGTGGGCTGGGGTGGGAGGCGCCTGGCCGGGAGTGCCAGGGTGCGCAAGGGGGGAAACTTCTGAGGCAGGCTTACGGCCGAAACCTGGTAAAGGTGTTCGGGATAGGTCAAATCCTTCAAATAGTTTTCCCCCAGGTCGACCATGGCGATGCCTTCCGGGAGAAGGTCGCGCAGTTGTTCGTAAGCGGGCTGGTTGACCAAAATCTGGCCGCCGTGGCCGGCGCTTAAAACGCGTGCCACCCGGTTCAGGGTGGGCCCCACATAATCATCCGCGCGCTCTTCCGTCACGCCAGTATGGAGCGCCATGCGCACTTTGAGGCTGCCCACCTCGCCCCAGGGCTCGGCGGCCAGGTCGCGTTGAGCCGCCACCGCCGCGCGCAAGGCTTGCGGCGCGGTGGAGAAGGCCACCTGGAAGGCGTCGCCGATCATTTTGTAAACGTAACCACCCTGCCTGGCCATCGCCTGCCGGACGATCTCCTCCTGGCGTTTATGGGCCGCCGCCATGGCTTGCGGGTGGCTTTCCCACAGTCGCGTACTACCCTCGATGTCGGTAAACAGGAAAGTCACCGTGCCGGTTGGGCGCGCCATGTCTGGCATGCTCGCCGGTGCGGTTTCTTCCTGAGCGGCTTGGGCTACCCTTTCTGGAGGCATGGCCGGGGTGATCCGATCGCGAATACGCCGGTAAAGCGCAATGGTCTCGTGAGAGGGCTCGATGCCCAGCTCGTTTTTAAGCCGGCTGGCGCAAGTTTCGTATTGAGCCAGGGCCGAGGCTCGCTGGTTGTTATTATGGTACAGCGTCATCAGGATACGAGAGCAGGTCTCGTTCAACGGATCGAGGGACAGCCAGCGCAGAGCATGGTGGATGGCCTGGTCGTAATCGCGCTGGTTGGAGAACCGGTCGACCAGTTCTTCCAGGACGATGGTGATTTGCAGGCGCAAGGTCTCGGTGTGGAGGGTCTGCCATTCGTCAAAATTGGGGCAACCGGGCAGGGTGAAACCGGCCAGGAAATCGTTGCGGTACAGCTCGTTCAGCTCGAGCAAGGCAGCCGTTGAAGCGACCTCGCTCTGCAGGCTGGGGTTCTGGCGGGTGAACATGGCGCGAAAGCGGCTCACGTCGATGTCGACGGCGACTTTGGGGTTTAAGCCGATCGACTGGTGGTCTTTGACCAGCCATTCCTCGCCGGCCGCCCGGGTAAAATCCCAAACCGCCTGGCGCAGGTAGGCCAGGGCTTTCTCTGCCGGGCAATCTGGCCAAAAGAGCGCCGCCAGGGCTTCGCGTCCGCACACTTTGAAGGTTGACGGGCCCGGCTCGCTGGCCGCATCGCCTGGCCGGTTGGGACTGCCTGAGAGGCCGGTTTCGATGGCCAGGTAAGCGGCCAGGGCGAGCGTTTTCTTACGCTCGACCTTGACCGGCCGGTCATCCACAAAAAACTGCGGGTAGCCGAACAGGTGAACGGAAAAATGAGCTGCCAGTGTCCCTCCCATCTTTATTATTATACAGAGCATTTCGTCCCTGAGACGATATTGGAACGACCGATCGGTAGAATGAGATTAATTCAACCAGGCCATGACATTTTCATCAAAATAGGGAGACGAAACCAATGGACAATAAAACGAATGGAATCAACGAAGTGAGAATTGAAACTCTCGGCGCCATGCGGGTTGGCTGTTATCGAAGCGTCTGTCAAGAACCAGAAACCGAAGGCGGGGCTAAGCTGGACGCCTGGCTGGAGCGCCAGGCGCCATTGCCCCAGCCGGTGCGGCATTTCGGCTTTGACGTCGATGTCAGTCCGGAGCAGGCCCAGGCCGGGCTGCGCGGGTACGAGGTCTGGTCGACGGTGGGAGAAGGGACGCCGTCCTCAGAGAGCGTGGAAGTTAAGGACTTCCCCGGCGGGCTGTATGCCACGGCGCTGCTGGTGCATCCCTTTGACGATCCGTACGGGAAGATTCCGCAGGCCTGGAAAGCCCTGCACGAATGGGTGATAGCCAGCGATCAGTACAGGGGCGGCTGCCACCAGTGGCTGGAGGAATTGATTCACGATGGAGAGGGGAACAGCTTGAAGTTGTATTACCCGGTGAATCCGGTCTGAATCACGCTTCCCAGCGCTGAGGGACATCCACGAAGCTGCGCGTAGCCACGTGAAAATCACTATCCTCGCCAGTCATGTAAATGTAGGTCTTGCCCGGCTCGCTACTGAAAGCGGCCACCCGGCCTTGGGCGTTCATGGCGATGATGTTCATACCGGAGATGAAGCGCCCGCCCAGGTCACGCAGGTCGATCATGGCCTGAATTCCGGCTGCTTCAAGGGTTAGCCCCTGTTTCAGGTACATCACCACGCTGCGTGCGGTGGAAGCCCGGATGGCCATTTCGCCCATGCCGGTGCAGGCTGCCGCGCCGTAGCGGTTATCCGCGTAATTGCCGGCGCCGATCACCGGCGAATCGCCCAGCCGCCCGGGGTATTTGCCATAAAAACCGCTGGTGCTGACGCCAGTGGCGATGTTGCCCCGGTCGTCGCGGGCGATAAAATTGACGGTGCCGCGTGTGCGGTGCGGGTTGCTGAAATGGCGCACCAGCCCGGCCAAAGGCTGGTTTTCCAGTTGAGTGGGATTCTGTGCCAGGCTGGCCAGGTCGGCCTGCCAGGTCTGGCGGGTCTCGGGGGTGATCATTTCGCGCGGCTCAAAGCCCATCTCGGCAGCGAAGCGCTCCGCCCCCGGGCCAACCAGGAACACATGGGGAAGCTGTTCCATCACCTTGCGGGCAATCGAGATGGGGTGAGGAAAGCCTTTGACGCAACCAACGGCGCCGGCGGTTAAATCTCGCCCGTCCATGATACTGGCGTCCAGCTCAACCTCGCCCAGAATGGAGGGCATGCCTGAGTAACCGACCCAATGATCAGCCGGGTTATCCTCAACCAGGCGGATGCCGGCTTCGAGGGCATCCAGGGTCGAACCGCCGGCTTTCATCATGGCAATCGACTGGCGAATCCCAACGTCTCCGTTCGAACTGGCAATCACGATCATAGCGTCACCTCAGCGAAAGATTTTAGAAAATATTGTATCATGCCGTTGAACGCTTTTTTCGCCCTCATCCCCTCATCCCCTACCCCTTCTCCCATGGCTGGGAGAAGGGGAAAAACCACGTTCTTGCACCCTTTCTTCTCCCATCATTGGGAGATGGGCTTCACCCGAAAAAGTGGACAGGATTAAAGGGAGAATTGTTGTTCAAAGTCGACCGGGCTGAGATAGCCCAAAGTAGAGTGTAGCCGTTGACGATTGTACCAAACCTCCATGTATTCAAAGATAACCGAACGTGCCTGAACATGGGTCAAAAAGATGCCGGTGACACATTCGGTTTTGAGGGTGCTGAAGAAACTCTCCATGACAGCATTATCGTAACAGTTTCCTGCGCCACTCATACTAAGTTCGGCCAAAGCCAGGTTGAGGCAATGCAGATAGGCATCACTGGTGTATTGACTGCCCTGGTCGGAGTGGTGCAGCAGCCCGGCGGGTGGGCGTCGACCCAAAAGCGCCATCTGCAAGGCAGAAACCACCAGGGCGGCCTCCATCCTGGGGCTCATCGCCCAGCCAATCACCCGCCGCGAAAACAAGTCCAGCACCACCGCCAGATACAGCCAGCCTTGGGCGGTCTCGATGTAGGTGAAATCGGACACCCATTTGCGGTTGGGCGCACTGGCCGAGAAATCCTGATGGAGCCGGTTGGGCGCCGGGACCACCCCGACCTGGCGCTGGGTGGTGCGCGGGTAATGCCGCCGTTTCCTGCGCGCCACGATCCCATTCAAGCGCATCAACCGCGCCACCCGATTGTGCCCACAACTCACCCCTTGGCGTTTCAGCGCCACATGCAGCCTTGGACTGCCATACGTCTTGCGGCTTTTGGTATGCTCCGCCTCGATCAGCTTCAGCAATACCTGGTTCGCCTGCTCCCGGTGGCTGGGCTTGCGCTTGCGCCAGGCATAGTAGCCGCTGCGCTGCACCCCCAGCACCCGGCACATGCGCTTCACCGTAAATTCTCCCTCGTGGGCCGCCATGAACACGTACTTCATGCGCCTTTGCGGGAGAAAATACTCACCACTTTTTTTAGGATCTCGCGCTCTTCGGCCATCTCCTTGAGTTCTCGTTCTAAGCGCTGGATCTCCCGTTTCGCCGCTTCCAGGTCACTCGGCTCCAGGCGCGGCGCTGCTTTCTCCCCCGTCACCACCTGGTACCGGTCACGCCATTTCAACAGCATCCCTGTGGTGATCCCCAGTTCCCGCTCCAGTTGTCCGGCGCTTTTACCACTGCTCTTCAGCAGCTCCAGCGCCTCCCGTTTGAATTCATCCGTGTAGGTCCGATAATGCCTTTCGCTCATTGCCTCGCTTCCTTCCCTTCAGTGTACCGGATCCTCCCTTTTTCCGTGTCCACTTTTATAGGGAAAGCCCAGAATTGGGAGATGAAAGGGTCGGGGATAGGTGAGGGGATGTTATCTGACATCTACTTCCCGCCCTCATCCCCTTCCCCTTCTCCCAAAGTCGGGCGAAGGGGAAAATACACCTTCTTGCTCCCTTTCCTCTACCAGAATTGGGAGAGTGTGGGCTTTCCCTATAAAAGTGGACACGGAAAAAGGGAGGATCCGGTACACTGAAGGGAAGGAAGCGAGGCAATGAGCGAAAGGCATTATCGGACCTACACGGATGAATTCAAACG
>JAJYIW010000231.1 GCA_021789855.1 Chloroflexota bacterium
GCGTTGGCATAATCTCCGGCATTCTGCCCAATCTTATACAGGGCAGCGTTGATGAAGCCGTAGTCGTGGCCGGCGGCCTGATCGGCAATGGCGGTGAGGGCAGCCCACTGGGGTGCGCCCGCGCTGGTGCCGCCAAACCGGTAGAAGCCCACGGGCAGGCCTGGGATGTTCAGGTAGGTGAGGACCCCGTGCAAGACAGCCGCATTGTAGGATACGTCGGACACGCCGCGTTGCTTACCACCATGAATGGTGCCTTGCTGGTAAGCCGGCTCGCTCCAAACCGTGCTAAAGCCACCACCACTCGCCAGGGTGGAGCTAAAATAATTCTGGAAATCGCCGTACGGGTAGCCTTCGTTCCAGCCGATTTCACTCATATAGGTGCCAGGGGCAGGATTGGCAGCCGGGTCGCAGCCAAGGGCTGCCAGGCAGTAGTCAGCCGCATGCAGCTCGGTGCCGCCCACGGAGGTCACCAGGGGATCGGAAGCGGGCGAGGAGGTCGCTTTGATCCACGAGTTGCCGTCGCAGGATGGCAGAGCGGCGCCCTGGTCGGCCGAAGAGGCGAAGAGGGTGATGCCCTTCTTCGTGGCGTTGACAAAGGCCTGGTGCCAGGCAGTGGTGAGATCAGGCGTGAGGCAGGAATCAGCTTCGCCAAAGCTCATTGAAATTACGTCGCCGCGGTTATGATCAATGGCGTCATTGAGGGCGCTGATAAGCGCTTCGTCTGAGTTATCTTTGCCCAACTCGAGCACGATATTCGCGCCGGGAGCGATCGCGTGCGCCCAAAGGACGTCCAGCGATATTTCTTCGGCCCAACCGGTCATGTTGGGATCACCCACGACAAATGGGGTGAGGCCATCCGGCGCGACCTGGGTGAAGGTGGGGGTGCCAGGGCCTGCATTGACCGGCGCCAGGCCATAAAAACTGCTGAAAGTGTCCAGCTGGGTAGCGATATTCGGATCCTGGAAGGCATCGATGATGACGATCGTCTTGCCAGATCCATCTTTACCGGCAGCAATGAGAGAATCAACCCCGTATGCCTTGCGCATTTGATACGGGTCATAACACTGCCCGACGTTCAGGCCAACCTGGCAACTGAAAAGACCGTAGGCTGGTCCGGCAGTGCTCGCGGTGATATCCACGGGGATGGCCAGCGGGCCTCTTTCGAGCAATGGCTTTGAGCCGGGTGCAGCGGATGCCGTGCCGCTCACCAGGGGAAAACATAGACCGATGAGCAGGGCGATGACTAAAAATGTACCGAGAAATTTAGATTTCATAACGCTGATCCCTTCTATGAATGAGTATTGAACTTATTATATTAGTATTGTAGACGAAAGACAATCTGAGGTATTATCTTCAGCTTTTAACCCCCTGGTATTTATTCATTAATTACTGGGTAAAATCGTTTTCTCTTTAGCCAGCCGGCTGGCGGTGAAATGATCGGTCACCAGGATGTTAATCCAGTGCCCGCGTAAGGCCCCCAGGATGGCGGCATATTTCCGCGAACCACCGGCCACGCCGATGGCGCGGCTCACTTGGCTCAATTGTTCCAGGCTCATGGAAATCACCCGTTTTTCTAACCCGGTTTGAACCAGTTTTCCATTTTGATCGAAAAAGCGCAGTAAGATGTCGCCGGCTGCTTTTTTCTTACGGAGTAAATCCAATTCTTGAGGTGAGAAAATATTGCCGCTTTGCGCCAGCAGGGGCGAAGGGTCCACCGCGCCAATGCCCACCAGGGCCGTGTTGACCTGGCTGAATAAGCTGACCGCTCGCCGGACGACTGCATCGGCCATTAACACATCGCGGGCAGCCTCGGTGGCAACCACCCCGGAGACCGGCAGGTAGATCGCTTCCCCATTGACCAGTTGCGCCATGCGCGCGGTGAGGCGGGTGGCATGGGCTTCTACGGCCGGGTTACCGACTCCCCCCAATATCTGGACCACTTTGATGCCCGGTTTACGCGGCAGCGGGTGAAGCGCATCGACCAGGGCGAGGAGAGTGGCGCTCCAGGATGAAATGCCAATTACCTCGTTCGGGCGAATCGCCGATTCCAGGTAAAAAGCTGTGGCAACACCCAGGTCGCGCAGGATCAGGTTTTCGTTATCTTCCAGGCTGTCGACGACGATGGCGTCGCGAAGGCTAAATTTCTTCACCAAGATTTCTTCCAGCTCGGTATACACCCCATTGGGAAGGTTAACCGTAATGCGGATAATTCCTTCTTCTTTCGAACGTTCAAGCAGACGCGAGACAGTCGCCTGAGAGAGGCCTAGCTGCTTGGCGATATCCGCCTGGCGCATGTTCCACTCAAAATACATGCGCGCCACACGAGCAATTAATCTGAGTTCGTCAATGCGAGGCATGAGGTTACCTGAATAAATGAATATATCTGAATAATTATTTATTATGTGTTGAGGTTGCGATTGATTTTATGTATTATAGTTTAATCTGAAAGTTATTGCAATAAGGAATATATATTCATGCCGAACGTGTCGACAGCTCATGCGGTTTCAGTAGAAACAGTCAAGATGCTTGAGTATAAATCCATTGCGCTGCGTAAGCTCATTTTCAAAATGGTTTACTCAGCAGGAGCGGGTCATATCGGCGGCAGCCTGTCGTGTGTGGATATTCTCAATGTTCTATACAATTACACCATGGATATCACCCCACAAAACTTCTTGAAAGTGGATCGGGACCATTTTATCCATAGCAAAGGGCATTCGGTCGAGGCGTTATATGCTGTTCTGGCCGACAAGGGCTTTTTTCCGGTGGAACGGTTGGATAGCATCGAAAAATATGGATCCGACTTCATCGGCCATCCTACCCGCAGTGTGTTTGGCATTGAGCAAAATACAGGTGCGCTCGGTCATGGCCTTTCAGTAGCCGTAGGGATAGCCCTGGCGACCAAGAAAGATGGACGCCCGAACCGGGTGTTCACCGTTTTGGGAGATGGTGAACTCACGGAGGGTTCTATTTGGGAGGCTTCTGCCAGTGCAGCCCACTACCACCTGGATAACCTGGTAGCTATTGTCGATCGCAACACACTGCAAATCAGCGGTCGTACTGAAAATGTCATGGCGATGGAGCCGCTGGAAGAAAAGTTCTTGGCCTTTGGTTATGCTGTCCGGCACACGGAAGGCCACAACCTGGCTGAAATGGCCGCTTTGTTTGAAGAACTGCCCTTTGAACAGGGCAAACCGAGCCTGGTTCTGGCGCATACCATTAAAGGGAAAGGCGCCAGCTTCATGGAAGACCAGGTGCAATGGCATCACCGCGCCCCAACCGAGGCAGAATACCGCGCGGCCCTGGCGGAACTGGATCGGGCAGAAAAAGCCCTGGGGGAAACCTATGGCCGAGAATAATTTATCCCTGGGTATGGCCAATCTCGATGCCTTTGCTCAGGCGTTAATCGACCTGGCGGAGCACGACCGCGATCTGCTGGTGGTGACCAGCGATTCGCGCGGGTCAGGCCGGGTGACGCCTTTTGCAGAAAGATTTCCTGAACAGGTGGTTGAGCTGGGCATTGCGGAACAGAACCTGGTGGGCGTTTCTGCCGGGTTGGCGTCCGTGGGGAAAAAAGTGTTTGTGGTTTCACCGGCATGTTTTCTCACGGCGCGTTCGCTTGAACAAATCAAAAATGACGTGGCCTATTCCGACCAGCCGGTCAAAATCGTTGGGATCAGCGCGGGGGTGAGCTATGGCGCTTTGGGCGCCACCCATTTTTCCTTGCATGATTTTGCCGCCCTGCAAGCCATTCATAACATTGATATCGTGGCCCCGGCTGATAATTTTGAAACCCGTTCCGCTATATTCCAGGCGGCTCGCTACCCTCGACCGCTCTATATCCGTTTTGGAAAAAAGGCCATGCCGGACCTGCATGCTCCAGGGACCCATTTTGTGATAGGAAAGGCCATTCAGCTCACCAAACGGCGCGAGGCTTATGATGTGGCGTTAATAGCTACGGGCGAGAGCGTGGCTCCAGCTTTGTTGGCCAGCCAGATATTGGACGAGGGTGGGATAACCTGCTGCGTCTTGAGCTTACACACCATCCGGCCGTTTGACGAAGAAGCGGTGAAGGAGGCCGCATTCCGCTCTAAAGTGGTGATGACCGTCGAGGAGCACAGCATCAACGGCGGACTGGGCAGCCGGGTGGCCTCGTGTCTGATGCAAGCGGGCATCTTTCGCCGGTTACGCATTGTCGGCATCCCGGATGAGCACATTGTTACCGGCAGCCAGGCTGAGATTTTCGACCATTATGGCCTGTCACCCCAGCCGCTCTCACAAACGGCCTTGCAACTCCTGGAAAAGGGAGCGAATTGATGCACCTCACGGGGATGTTTCTTGCGATAGATCAGAGCACCTCCGCCACGAAGGCCCTGCTTTTCACGCCCGATGGCGCCTTGCTGGATCAGGAGTCTCTCGCGCACCGGCAGATTTACCCACGGGCCGGCTGGGTTGAGCATGACGCCGAGGAAATTTACGCGAACACCCTAAAAGTTGCTTCCATCTTGTTGCGGCGACATCCTGACCAATGGAATAGCCTGCTGGCGCTCTCCATCACCAATCAACGCGAGACTTTTGTTCTCTTCGACCGTGAGACCGGCCAGCCTTTATACCATGCCATTGTCTGGCAATGCCGGCGGGGGGATGAGCTTTGCCAGCAACTTGCAGAGGCTGGAAATGATGATAGGGTTCATGAGCTGACCGGGCTGAAAATAGACACCTACTTCCCGGCTAGCAAACTGGCCTGGTTGTTGGATGCTCGTCCCGATCTACGCCAGCGCCTGAAAGAAGGCTCGGCTTTATTCGGCACGATCGATACGTACCTGGTTTACCGGTTGACAGGCGGGCTGGTATATGCCACCGACCACACCAACGCGTCTCGCACGCTCTTTTACGATATCGGAAAACTGGCCTGGAGCCAGGAATTGTGTCGCGTGTT
>JAJYIW010000232.1 GCA_021789855.1 Chloroflexota bacterium
CGAGCATGGCCTGGATGGCCAGGGCAAAAGTGGCGGCGTCGTTTTCGCCCCATTGTCCGCCGTAGCGCAGTAACAGGTACGCCCCCAGCAGGAGCAGTATCGCGACCAGGCATGTTACCTCGAAAGCGGCGCGCTGATTGGGCCTGGGGGCGCCAATTTTCCGGAGGTGGTTCGGATTCATTGCGATGTTTTACCCGGCATGGCTCGCCGGCACCTGAATCGCACAGCCAACGGGACAGTAAAAAGCAGCGCAAGGATCACCAGCCAGCCCAGCCGAGTATAACCTGCGGTGGACAGGTTAAGAATCCGGCCGGCCTGCACCAGGCCTGGCGGAGCGCCTCTATGGATAACATTGCTGATTGTTGTGGTCTGTCCCTGGCTATCTACCAGACGCAGGCGCAGGGAGACGTTCTCAGGGAGCCTTGGTGGGATCGTCATTAGAAAGCGGGTCGCCTGGCCGGCCGGGCTATCCACTCCCCGGCGGGATATCGCCACGGCTTTTCCCTGTAAATCAATGCTTTCGCATACTAACTCCAGTCCGGTGGCATCGGTAAGTCCGCTGTTATCCACGATAGCCCATACCGCTGAAGCCGGGCCGTCTTCAACAGGTGAGGCAATCGATAAGCTGATCTGAGCGGGGGTAAGGGGCCGAATAACAAAGATTTCTCCAGCGCTTTCGACCAGGTACTGGCCGGGCGCCAGGCCGGATAAATTTAGCCTGTCAAAACCGGTCCAACGGTAACCTTCTTCTAAAGTCAGAACAAAGTGGAAATTACTCCCGGAGATGGTGAAGCCGGTAATGGATGCGCCGTGTATGAAGGTGGCCTGGCCTGGAAAGTCAGAAAGCCAGGTCTTCAAATCAGCGGGATCTCGCCGGCTGGCGGTGTAGGGATCCACCATATCTCTGAATGCCTGCCACGAGGATGGATCATCCGGCGGTAATACCTGGAATTCATCTGCCTTAACGCCGGTTGCCTTGATTTCAACGTTTCCATACCCTGAATACACCAGGAAACCGGCTGGGGCATAAATAGTTTCGATCGTTTCGTCTTCGAAAATTGCCTTTCCATCTGGATCTGAATGAGCGATCCTCCTGGCTTTTACCCAGCCGTTAATACGTGACCTGTTATCCAGGTTCATTTCCTTCATAATCAGGCCATTCCCTAAATCCCAAATCCCTCCTTGAGCGCCTACCAGGTGCAGCCGGCGATCCACCGTACTCAGGTATAAAAAAGGAGGCCCAGGTTGGTTGAAACGGTATTCGCCGCGCAACCCATGGGTGATGCAACAAAATGCAGCCGGATTCGAGGTCGGTGCCCGGCCCTGGAAATAATCATCACCGATATCGAGAGGGGACCACTCGTAGATCCCTTCACTGGAGGGGTAGGGTTTCCCTTCCGTATCGATGAATGTGACCACTGGCCAGCTATTCCCGGTGATCCACTTCGGGAAAGATTCATAAGAAGGTGCATCTACGTTGATCTGGCCGCCTGCCAGGGGTGTATTGAAGTTGAAGGGATGAAAGCCCATTACTTCGACCTTGTAATCGAAATAGCCGTCTCCCATTTGGTCGCGCCACGAGTAACGGATTCGGTGCCATTCCTGGTTTCCGGGTTTAGACCACCGATCCCCCTGGGGAAAGCCTTCCGTGCGCAGGATAAGGTTGGGGTATCCTTGTCCCTGGCCAGAGAGATCATAAAAAGCGAAAGGCGCCTCGAAATCCACCTCGTTGTTGACGCCCCACTGGATCGGCTGAAGGGTATACAGCGCATAGCTGCATCTCTGGAAGCGAGCGGTAACCACCTCTGAAAAAAAGGTAATCCGCTGTTGAGACACATCCAACACGATGGGAGGGGCCAGGGAATTAACCGGTTGTTCAAAGCTGCCTTCCGTGGTCAGATACGGCCAGGATGGGATAAGGCCCTTCTCGGGTTGTAAACGAACAGGACATTTGCGTTCGGCGTAGTGACTGCGAAGGATGCCCAGGCCGGGTAGGGTAGGGAGGACCGAGCGAAAATCCCAATCCGGAATACCGTCCCCGTCTATGTCGCGAGTGTGAATTTCGACACTCTTTTCACCCGGCGCAATCAAAGAAACCCATTGATCACCCCCCCAGCTCGCCTGGGCAGGTCCGCTCACCTGGACGTCAAGGTTATAGTTCACCTTGTCCTCTTTGGTCCACCACCCTCCTAGCCCAATCACCCGCACGGTTGGAACAGAGCTTTCGGTGACCACGGGAATCGCATTGCGTAGCTCAAGCTCGACAGCGCCGTCGTGGTTTTGATCGTCATACACATCGGCGATTACTTGACCTTCTTGCATCCGGAAGTCAATGGCCAGCATCACCTGCCGGGTTGATCCCGCATCAATCAGCCAGATGTCATTCTTGACGTCCGTGCCGCGTTGCCAATTATCGCTGAGTTGCATATCGTTGCTGCGATCATAAACGGTAATCGAACCGGGTCCGCTTCCCAGTACCCCAGGGGCATATCGGATAAGAGCGACATCTGGTTTCCCGTCGCCGTCTGTGTCCTGTTGCGAAAAATGCGTCACGCTTGACTCCGCAGGGGTTTGAGCATGGACCGGTAGGGCTATGCCTGCGCTTAAGAGAAACAGGAGAAAAAGCGCGTGGAACATTTTTGCTCTTAACATATCACCCTGGAACACTGCGCATAGATTTAAACTCGTTAAGCTGAAATAGCTATCCAATCCATCCTTTTTTACGGTTTTCCAGCCTGGCTGATCGGATATAAGCAGCTCTCAAGCTGATCACCAGGCGCTTGAGCGTAACGCCTAAACTGCCGGGGCACCTGTCTGTAAAAGGCACGATAGCCATCCAATCATCCGCGGAAATGGCATGGAAAATCATCAGGGTGGGCAGATAGAGAGCCAGTGCAAAGAGGATCCCAACGCTCAGCCCAAACCAGTTAGGAATCAGGAGGGTGGTGATATAGGCGATGAGTGAAACAACAACCGCAGACGCAAATATTTTAGCCAGTTCTTTGACTGGCACCCGGAGCCTGGCAAAAATGACCAGGTAAACCGTGCCTGACAGGACGCCCAGGATTTGACCTGTGGCATTGGCCGTAGCTGCTCCAATCGCACCATAACCGGGCACCAGTTGGTACGAAAGCCAGAGGTCCAAAGCAGCAATGGGCGCCTGCCAGAATATGGCATAAAATGGTTTCCCTAGAGCCAGGAAATGGGCTGAGCCTGGGCCTGAAAGGGCGGTGATGACATTGGCTATTAATAATATCTGGAGTACCGGTATGACGGGCGAATAGCTTTCTCCGTAGCTAAGTTTGATAGCTAAATTGGCAATCGCTGCCATTCCCAGTCCGGTGGGAATACAGACCCATGCGATATATTTTGTGGCCCTGCGGTATACCTGTTGCATGGCTTCAGGTTGTCTTGACCCAAACTGGCTCGATAACGCTGGCATCAGAACGCCTGACAATGCAGACGGTAAGGTGGTGACCAGGACGGTAGCAATCATCGAGGCCAGGCTGTAATAACCCATTTGGGATGCCGGGCTGTATCGTGAGAGGAAAAAGGTTTCTGATCGCAACCAGATCACGGCATCAAAGGGGATGGTTAGAAAGATACCTCCATAAAAACGTAAAATTCGCTGGACTAAAGACCAGGGTACCCATTCGAGATGCTTCCAATTGTTTTGATTCCACACCATCCCAGCGAACAAAACCACCTGAACCAGCCCGTTGGCGGCGATCAACCAGGCCAGGCTTTGGACGCCAGACCCGGCAACCAGAATCCATAAGGTGCCCAGGACGTTGAAACAGGAAGATAAAATCGACACGATGCTCGCCAGGTCATAACGCTGCAGGCCGGCCAGCCGGGCGCGTAAACCGCCTGCGCAAATGGCCAGCGGCATCCAATAGCCGACCAACCTGAAATAGGGCTGGATCTCAGGATGTCCAAAAAGCGCTGCAAGAGGGAAACTGAATAGCACCAGTAACACGCCGAAAAAGATTCCAGCCAGGGTTTGCAGGATGAATAAGAAAAAAAATAAGGCGTTCCCAATAGCATGCTTCTGCCTCCCTTCTAATTCAGCGATGAATTTCGCGGTGGTCGTAAAGACGCCCCGCTCAATCACCAAATTGAAGGGTGTAAACAACCAGGCTATTAAGCTATAGGTGCCATACTGGGCCGGCCCAAGCCCCCGTGTGATGAGGATGGAGGTGGTAATTCCACTTAACAGGTTAAAACCAAGGGCGATTAAATTAAAAAAGGTATTCCGGCCTATAGTTGGCATGAGCTTGCCTGGATGTCATTCACCCTACCATTTCCACC
Organism: Chloroflexota bacterium; assembly: GCA_021789855.1. Classification (GTDB taxonomy): domain Bacteria; phylum Chloroflexota; class Anaerolineae; order Anaerolineales; family Anaerolineaceae; genus JAJYIW01. The sequence continues at coordinate 4,312 of JAJYIW010000232.1, forward strand.
GCGCGGGTGGAAAAAGTAGCTGTAGGGGGCTGAGAAGATGCGTGTAAACATCGACCAGTAAATATAATGGCAGGTACGCATAGGTCTTCCGTGAAAGCTTGACCCCGGTCGATAAACGCCCAAATTCCATGACCCGAATCCGGGAGATGACCATGAACCCAAACCATGCCAGGGCGAAGTAAAGGCTTATTTTCCCCAATAGGGGGGTGAATAATATCAGCCACACGGGGATAAAGTAAATTAAAAAGCCGATCCCGGTCTGGAGGCTGTTCCAGGCGGGATGAGCGAAGCTTCGTAAAATGGACACGCGTAGCCACCGGGTCTGTTGGCGAATATAGCTGCGCAGGGCGATGGGATATTCATTAGCGACCTGGCTCTGGCGGACAAAGCAAATCGGGATTCCAGACTGTTGTAACCTGGCGCTGAGTTGATCGTCGGTGCCAATTTTTGCCTGGCGAGAAAAGCCCCCCGCTTTTTCGAGCGCCTTCCGGTTAATGGCGCCGTTGCAGCCTCTCAGGACGGGCGTGTACTCCCCGGTCGACGCGTTGGAATATTGTTCGGCATACCATTGATAAAGCGCAAAAGGTTGGTTGAATTGATCG
>JAJYIW010000023.1 GCA_021789855.1 Chloroflexota bacterium
AGTGGCAGGATAAAGGACCGGCGGACCTCATCACCGCGCTTGTAGCCAAAAAGCAGATCTGTTTCAGGTTTGTGGGCAAAATACATCCAGCGCATCACGTCTACGCCGATTTTATCCGCCGCTTCATTGAACTCAATGGAATTTCCCCAGCTTTTATGCATGGGCCGGCCATCTTCGGCCAACAACAGGGCATAACCGAAGTTCTGCAGGAAAGGCGCAGATTGATCGACCACGGTCGCCATTGCCAGTAAACTGTAAAACCAGTTGCGGAATTGCCCAGGGAAGGATTCAGAGATCCAATTCGCCGGGTACCAGCTGCGCCAATAATCCGGATCTTTGCGGTAACGCAGGGTGCTAAAAGACACGATCCCCGCATCTAACCACGGGTTACCCACATCCGGAATCCGGCTCATGAGCCCGCCGCAATGCGGGCAGGTTAATTTCACCTCGTCTACAAAAGGCCGGTGGGGGGTGTGACCTTCAAATTTTTCCCATCCCTTCACCGCTCGGGATTTTAACTCCTTCTCATCCCCGATCACCTCGTATTGCTTGCAATCCTGGCAGATCCAGATCGGCAAGGCCAATCCCCAGTAGCGTTTCTTACTGATCATCCAGTCATGCATGTTCACCAGCCAGTCCATCTCACGGGAATACCCGAATTCGGGGATCCAGCGAATCTGGTCAACGACGTCCATGATCTGGTAACGCAAGCTGGCCGCTTTTTCTTCCGCAGTCAGCTCAGCGCGCGGTTTATCGTAGACCTTGCCCATGGAGATGAACCACTCATCGACCAGGCGGAAGACCAGCTCAGTTTTGCAGCGCCAGCAAGTGGGATAACGATGGGTATAGGGAATGACCCGGTACAGGATGCCTTTCTTCTCCAGGTTCGCAAAGATAGGCTTGGACACTTCTGAAACATGCATACCGGTCAGCCAGTCAAAACCAGGTAAAAAGTTCCCTTCTTCCTCCAAGGGAGCGATCATCGGCAGGCCATATTTCTTACCCAGCTCAAAGTCCTCCGCCCCACATCCTGGAGCAATATGCACTAGCCCGGTGCCTTCAGCCTCGCCCACTGCATCCCACAAAATTACCTGGTGAGCCTGCACCGCCGTTTGGGAGATATGGCTGGTCAGTTCATGGAGATGGGTAAAGCCACCCGGCTGATTAGCCGCGGGAAGCTCGTCAAAGGGCCCATCATATGTCCAGCCCACCATATCCGTGCCTTTGAGCTCATCCAATATTTCGTAGCTACCCTTTAACATGTGAAGGGTGCCTTTGGAAAGGTAGAATATCTTGTTGCCCTGGCGCACCCGGACATAAGTCAAATCTGGGCCGACAGCGACGGCCACGTTACTGCTCAATGTCCAGGGCGTAGTCGTCCAGATCAGGAGCGATTCGCCCGGCTTTTGACGCAGCGGGAAGCCCAAGACGACGCTATCATGGGTCAGTTCTGCATAGCCATCGGTGACAATTTCATGCTGGCTGATACCGGTGGCGCACCGAGGGCACCAGGGCATCACATCGGCCCCACGATAAAGCCAACCCTTCTCCCAGCATTTCTTGAGAAAGGTCCAGATCATGTAGTTGTTCTCATTGGAGAAGGTGAAGTAGCTGCCGCCTGTTTCTGGCATCCCCAGGCGCCCGACCACCATCTCGACCGAATCGGTCACCGGCCCATCAGGCCCCTGGTAAGTGACCTTTTGTTGAGGGTCTTCCAGGAGCCGGTCGGCCAGCTCACGCAGCTTGTCGGGGTCATTCCAATCCATCCAGTAGCCAAGGTGGATTGATTGCTCCGTTTGGGTGGCCGCATAACGCAGCACGCGGGCTTTACAATCGAGCACAAATTTAGCCAGGCCGTAGGTCTCGATGTCCTTCTTGTGCTTAAAACCTTTTTCTTTTTCGACCTCAACCTCAACCCATAAACCCTGGCAATCAAAGCCGTTCTGGTAACGCAACTGGTAGCCCCGCATCGTCCAGTAACGCTGAAATACATCTTTGTAGGTGCGGCCCCACCCGTGATGGACACCCATCGGGTTATTGGCCGTGATCGGCCCGTCTATGAATGACCAATGGGGATCCTGGCTGTGCAGCTCGCGCAAACGTGAAAAGGCCTTTTTCTGCTGCCAGAATTCGAGAAGTTCCTTTTCTTGCGCGAGAAAATCGACTTTAGACGGAATTTCCTTGAATACCATTGGCTTCCTCTTATACCTTAAATAAAATTCTCGTCCCGATCAGGGACGAGAGTAATTGACTCCCACGGTACCACCCTGGTTCCCATGCCTGGCATGGACACCTCTCCTGGATACAGGCCGGCTCCCGCTTGCGGGCCTGGCCAATATCCACATCCGAAATAACGGTCGTTGAACCCGGCTCACTTACTCGCAGAAGACCATGCTTTCAGGTTGCTGCTCCGGAATGATTTTCAGCCACGGCCACCGTCCCGGCTCACACCCTACCCGGGATCGCTGCCGGTGCACCCATGACTTACTCGTTTCCATCATCGCATTTTGCTATGAAACCGGCCAGTAAAAAGGCTGGCCGATACTGTCAGTGGTTGAATTATCCCATGAATTGCCGAAAAAATCAACGGACTGGCTAATCGCCGACGATCCCGTAAAATAATGGCAACGGTGGAACCGGGCTGTCCTCAATCGCCACTGCGCTCAACAGGTCAGCTTGAGCTGGCCCGATTTTGGAAGCGTCATCCGCAAAGAGGGTGAACAGGGAAGTTCCAGCCTCAACCCGATCGCCCACCTTAACATGCACCAGGATGCCGACAGCCGGATCGATGCTGTCCTCTTTCTGGGCGCGGCCGGCGCCTAAAGCCACCGCCGTTTCGCCCACCGTTCGCGCGTTGACCTGTCCAATCCACCCCGCATGGGGAGATGGCACATCCTGGCGATACCGGGCATGGGGCAGACGCCGGGGATCATCAATGAATTCGACCTTGCCCCCCTGCGCCATCACCAGCGCGCGGAATTTCTCCCAGCCCTGGCCGCTGCGAAGGGCCTCTTCCGCCTGCTGGCGTCCTGCCGTTACATCGACTGCTTTTTGCCCCAAGACCAGCATGTGAGCTGCTGCAAACAGGCAATGTTCCTGGAAATCGGCCGGCCCTTTTCCGTGCAACGTGTCGATCGCTTCGACCAGTTCAAGCGCGTTACCCACCGCTGACCCTAAAGGTTGGTTCATGTCCGAAAGGAGCGCCACGACCTTCCGGCCGCTCAGCTTTCCAATCGATACCATCAATTCCGCCAACTGCCTGGCCTCAGCCAGGGTCTGCATAAATGCGCCCTGCCCGGTTTTGACGTCCAGCAGGATAGCCTGCGCGCCGGCGGCGATCTTTTTGCTCATCACCGACGAGGCGATTAACGGGATCGACGGCACGGTGCCGGTGACATCTCGCAACGCATACAGTTTTCCATCCGCAGGCGCAAGGTCGTGACTTTGCCCTGCCAAAACCAGCCCGATATCCGCAAGCTGGCGGAGAAATTCTTCTTTGGTTAAATGGGTGCGAAAGCCGGGGATCGATTCCATCTTATCCAGCGTGCCCCCGCTGAAGCCCAGGCCATGCCCAGACATCTTCCCTACCGGCAGGCCGCAGGCTGCCACCAACGGCTCTACCACCAGGGTGGTCTTGTCGCCTACCCCGCCGGTGGAGTGTTTATCGACCGCAAGTGGAACCACTCCTGACAGATCAAGCACGTCACCGGAGTAGGCCATCGCCAGGGTCAAATCGGTGGTCTCGCGAGGCGTCATTCCTTTGAGGAGCACCGCCATCGCCCAGGCTGCTACCTGGTAATCAGGTATTTCTCCGGCTGTCAGGCCCTGGATAAAATAGCCAATCTCTTCTTTGGATAACTCCAGGCCATCTCTTTTTTTGATGATAACATCTACCGCCCGCATAGATTCCTCGGTAGATTATTTTTTCAATACGATGGTCACTTTACGGTTTGGCTCATCACCCACGCTTTCGGTCATCACTTTGGGGTGATCGCGCAGCTCCAGGTGGATGATGCGCCTTTCGTTGGCGGGCATTGGCTCTAACACCTGTTTATGGCCGGAATTAATGGCCTGCTCCGCCATCTTCCGGGCAAGCTGGCGCAATGCTCTTTCACGGCGCATCCGGTAACCCTGGACATCCAGTTGCAAAGGCACCCATTTTCCCAGCTCTTTACCAATAATCAGGCTGGAGATATATTGTAAAGCGTTCAGCGTTTCAGATTTTCGCCCGATCAAAATACTCAGGTCATCCCCGTGCACTTCAACCCAGATTGGCCGTTCATCGCTGGGGTCATCAGGCTCCCCATAATGCGCCGTTACCCTGGCATGGACTTTCATTTTGTCCAGTAAATCGCTGACCACTTCGCGAGACACTTTCAGGGAGTGATCCTCTTCGCCTCCTGGTTCAGCCTGCTCCTCCTCAATTTCGCCAGACTCTTCCGCCTGGTCAATCCTTTCAGGAGGTTCCTGGCGAGCTGGTTGAACCAGCGCCTCTTTAAACGGGTCCGTTTTTTCAGCGACTGCTTCGGGCTGAGCCGCCGAGGCAAATTTTTTCACCGTGAGGCGGATACGCGCCTGGCGGCTACCAAGGCCGAACAGGCCGCGGCTACCCGGATCAAGAATTTCAATATCAACGGCTTCTTCAGGTAGTCCGAGATCGCTCAATCCTTTTGCAACGGCTTCGTCCACGGTTTGGGCGATAACTTCCAGGGTTGTTCGTTCTTCACTCATCTTTTCCTCAAAAAATCATTAGCGAGCCTGGCTCTTTTTAGCCGGCTTTCTAGTCGTCGTTGTGGAGGTCTTGACCATAGTCCCTGCAGGCTTATTTCCCGCTGGTTTCGATTGAAATGGAAGGACATTGCGCCAGTTCACCCGCCCTAATAATGAATATTGGCCCACCGTAAAGAGGTTGCTGGCAACAAAGTAGACTGCCAGGCCTGAAGCAAGGCTATAAGCCATCCAGCCCATCAGGAAAGGCATATACAGATTCATCATCTTCGTCATCTGGGCGGTTTGATCCTTGGGATCTCCGGAAGTTGGGGGAGACATCAGCTTGGATTGTAAATAGGTCGTGATGACCACCACAACCGCCAGGATCGGAATGCCAAATCCGGGCAAAAAAGGCAGGTAAACGCGTTCAGGTTGCCCCAGATTCATCCATAGAAAATGGCTGTTCAAGGGGATAAGCTCCCCAATCTTGAGGAACCCGGGGTAAATATGCTGCTCAAGGTATAAAAGATCCAGCGGCGTGGTCGCCATCGCCTTGATGATCGTCTGGTACAGCCCAATGATGATGGGGAACTGGATCAGGGTCGGCAGACAACTGGCAAAAGGATTCACCCCCAGCTCTTTATACAGAGCCATCTGTTCCTGAGCCAGCTTCTCCTTATCATCTTTATACTTCTTTTGCATCTCAATCCAGCGTTCATTGGTTTGCAAATTCTGCATCGCCTGGGTGCCTTTAATTTGCTGAACGGTCAGTGGATGAGTTATCAGGCGAATTAACAGGGTGAACAGGATGATAGCAATGCCGAAATTACTGCTCACCAGGCTGTAAATAAACAATAAGACATTAAGAAAGGGAGTGATAATTAAAGTATCCCACATGAGAGGTTACCTGACCTTTTATTTAGGAGCTACAAACGACCATACTTGTTTGCCGCTTTGATCCAAGGATACCATTAAGGCATCTCCACTCATCTCGGCTACCAGGATGTTATTGCCTGTGTAAGCCGGCATGGTATAGAGTTTACCACTGATCGTCTGATTCCAGAGAATTTTACCGTTTGGATCAACCTTGATGACCTTGCTATTCTCCGTGGCCAGCACATAGCCATCCGGCAGCACAGCAGCGCCGCCGGTGATCAGGCCACCCTGATTAGGCACGGTCCATATAACTTTGCCATCCGCGGCATTGAGTGCATAAATCTTGCCTGAAATATCACCGAAAACCAGGTTGCCGTTATTAAGCGCGAGCTTGCACCAAACCCCGGCATCCGTGGGGGTGCGCCAGAGCACTGTTCCGTTGGAAGCCTTAATCGCCAATACCTCGCTCCCTAAAGTGCCCACATACAACACGCCATCCTGGCTCAGGATAGGGCCATTATTGATCGCGCCGCCCACGTTGGTGGCCCATTTTTTTGAGCCATCGGAAGCCTGGAGCGCATACAGCATGTGATCCATCCCACCCAGGTAAATGGTCTCGCCATCCGACACCGGTTGAGCCCATAAGGCCGCTTTGGTAGTAAAGGTCCAACGCAAGGCGCCCTGGAGGGTCAACGCGTACAAGCTATTGTCATTGTTGGGGGCGTAGATACCATCTTTCGTGGCCAGGATGCCGGCCAGGTACCCTTCCTTGGCTTTATCGAAAGCCCACACCTGCTGGCCATTCTGATTCAGCTCGTAGAGTGTATTGGAAAAATCGCCCACGACGATATTCCCATCGCTGGTTAACGCCGGCGGTGCATAAAAATTTTTTCCAGACTGGGCCTTATCAGGAAAACGCCACACCAGCGCTCCACTGGTATTATTTACCGCAAAAACGCCATCCCCGAAGGCCACATAGGATGTGGATGGCGTAGTCTCCAAACCAGGCCAGATGGCGGTACTCTGGCCGGTACAGGCGCTCAAAAAGAGGCCCAGGATCAAAAGAGGTAATAAGAAGGTAATCCGAAATTTTTTCATGCGTTTATACTTCAATTTTTATAGTAGCACCATCACGGGACCGGATCATAACCACCGGGGTTAAAAGGGTTGCAACGCAAGATACGCTTGATTGCCATCCATCCCCCCTTCAAGAGGCCATGCTTATAAACCGCCTGGTATCCATAATGAGAACAAGTCGGATAAAAGCGACAGCTATTGGGAGGTAACGTAGGCGAAATAAGCATTTGATATAGCCGGATAAAGGCAAGCGCTATCCATTTTGGCAAAGTGGTCAAGCGAACGGGTAAATCTTTTAATTTAGGTTCGGATGGGTAACTATAATGTGGATCGAAACTAGCAGACATATAACTTTGACTTCAGCAGGCCTGCCCGTTTCAATAAGTCCTTGACTGCCGAACACGCTTGTTCATAGGTAGCTTCAGGCAAGCCCTGGCGAGCTAAAAAGATGAGGTCCCACCCCGGGTCAATATGGGGCAAAAGGAGATGCAACACGGCCCTCAATAAACGTTTGCCACGATTCCGCTTCACTGCTCCCCCGACCGAACGGCCGGCTGCCACACCAATGCGGGTGGTCTGTTCCTCATTTGGATTGACGATTAACACGATAAGCGGGTGGGCATAAGACTTACCCATGCGCCGCACCCGCTTGAAATCCGTTGATCGGGTTAGACGAAACCTGCGTTCCACCCGTTTAATGCCACTTTACCAGCGAACGTGTTTCACATGGTTGTTTTTCGTTACAGTTAATTGATAACGACCTTTAAGGCGGCGACGTTTCAACACTTCTCGACCATCAGCGGTGGCCATGCGGGCGCGGTATCCATGGACACGTAACCGTCGATGAATTTTCGGTTGATAGGTTCGTTTAGTCATCCTTACTTCATATCCTTTCAAAAAACGACAAAAATAGCACCAAGCAAGGGGCTATTATACCGCATGGCTCTCGCATGGTCAAACCCCAGATTAACTAAATTTCTTACCCACACTAAAAGTGAGGAGTTACATTCCTTTTTTAACCAGATGGGACTCGCTGGCTGGCTCGGGAGGAGAAAACAGCATTAATAGCTGCTTGGCGCCCTCGCTGTCTGTCACCGCCAGCACCTCATCTTCCGCCTCGATCACGGTGACCCCACGAGGAACAATGATCTCGCCCTGGCGGATGATGGCGGCGATCACGCAATGCTCAGGGAGCGCCAGATCCTTAATCGCTAACCCTACCGCTTTAGCCCCCATGGATATGTGTTCGGTGATGAGCGAGAACTTGCCCTTCTTCAATTTGAGCAAGGTGAGCATATCACCCATCGACATCTCTTCTTCGATCACCCGCGACATTATTTCCGCCTGGTTAACCGCCACATCGACGTGAAAAGTCTCATTGAACAGCCAGGCATTCTTCGGATTATTGACCCGAGCAATCGTCCGCCTCACATCGTATTTGGTGCGGGCGATATAACAGAGCGCCAGATTCTCTTCATCGCTGGTCGTCACCGCAGCGATGACATCCGCGTCGGCGATTCCGGCCTGTTCCAATGCCGATTGATCAATCGGGTTGCCTTCATAGACGATTTCAGTGGGCAACTCCCGATGGACCTGGCTCAAGACTGCGCGCCGGTTGTCAATGAGGCGAACTTCCTGGTTCTGGTTGAGGATCAGCGCCGCCAGTTGTGATCCTGTCCGTCCTCCACCTACAATTAGAACAAGCATCTCAAGCCTCCTTGACCAGGTTAATCCGGCGGCGCAGGGATTGAATACCATCCAACGTCGCGCTCAGGTACACCAGATCGCCCTCTAGCAAGGCGGTCCCTTCATCGGGAAGAAATGCCCGCCCTGCTCTGGAGACAGAAATGGCCAGGCAGCGATCACAATCGATAAATTCTTTCAATGTTTTACCTTCCCACGCCTGGGGGAGAATGACTTCATAGATCTCTACCTCGCCGTTGCCGGCTGAAAAAACAGCGCGGACATCCACGTGGTAGAGCAGTTCTTCAATACGCTGGGCGCCCCAACTGGTGGAGCTCACCACCTGCATCCCAAACAATTCGATCACGGGCCGGCAAACTGGATCGTAATTGCGGATGACGATCACCTTGATTCCAAAGATCGTCCGGGCTACATGGCCGATCACTACATTGAGCGCGTCCGAATTGGTTACGGCCGCCAGCGCGTCCGCATTCTTAAAACCGGCGCGGTGAATCACATCCTGGTTGAGTGCATCACCTTCAACCGTGCGCCCGCGAAAATCAGCCGGTAAATTATTAAAGGCTGAAGCCGCCTGGTCTACAATGGTCACCTCATGGCCCTGGCCATACAGCCGGTAAGAAAGATCTGCGCCCAGGCGCCCACAACCAACCACAATAATTTTCATAAATAGCCTTTCACCTCATCATTCGATCTGGTAAGGTACGTCAGTGATGACGATATCTTTCTTAAAAAACAGAGCATTCCTTAAGGCTTCTGCGGTCCGGGTATGCAAGGCATTATTCCACCAATGCTTGGGGATAAACTGCGGTACCACAATCGTAATAATTTCATTGGGCTTTTTCTGGCTATCCACGGTTTCTATATATTGAAGCAATGGCTCCAGGAACAAGCGATAGGGGGATTCGAGGATCACCAGGCGCACGCCTTCCCCCCACTCCTCCCATTTCTGCTGGATTTTCTCTGCCTCAACCGGATCGATCGACACGTGAACCGCGGTGATGTCGTCTGTCAGGGTGCGCGCATAACGCAACGCCGCCAGTGTGCCGCGATGCACCCCGCTGACCGTCAGGATCACGCGATGCCGTCCGATATGAGGCTGGGGCGTATAACTTACCAGTGAGAGGTGATGAGCCACATTGACATAATGGGCATGAATGGCAAAAAATACCAGCACCAAGGTCGGGATCAAAATGACCACAAACCAGGCGCCTTCGGAAAATTTTGTCACCGCAAAAACCAGGGTCACGACAGCTGTCATAACGCTTCCCACGCCGTTGATAATCATCTTGGACACCCAGGATGAATTGAAGCGCAAGATCGAGCCGCGTTCCTTGATTTCTACGCCGGGCTGTAAATGGCCTGATTTCCACCAGCGGTGAGCCATGCCCGCCTGGGACAGGGTAAACGAAAGAAACACGCCGATCGCGTACAGAGGGATCAGCCGGTTCACACTGGCCTGGGTGATCATGATCAACACGGACGATACAACAGCCAGGGCGACGATCCCGGTAGAGTAGACCAGGCGGCTGCCACGGAAGGTAAACTGGCGCGGCAGAAAACCATCGGCGGCCGCCAATGCACTCAAGCGGGGAAAATCCGCAAAGGAGGTATTGGCGGCCATGATGAGTATCAGGGTGGTACCAGTAATCGTCGCCAGGTAAATCAGGTTGCGCCCTCCAAACACCGTTCTGACCAACTCGGAGATGATGGTCTCCGATTCGGACGGGATAGCCTTGATGTTAACGGCCAGGAACGTAATGCCTAACAGCAACGACCCCAGGATCACCGCCATGGAGATCAAGGTCTTTCCGGCGTTATCTGAACGCGGCTCTTTGAAAGCGGTAATACCGTTGGAGATGGCTTCGACTCCGGTTAAGGCGGTTGTTCCACTCGAAAACGCCCGTAAGAGCAAGAATGCGCTGACACCCTGGAAGGATGAGATGATTTGCATGGGCGGGGGCGAAGCCACAGCGCCGAGGGTGCCAAGCGCCAGCCGGACCAACCCCACTCCCACGGTCAGGTACATCAACACCAGGAAGAAATAAGTTGGAATGGCAAAAGTAGCGCCTGATTCTTTGACTCCGCGCAGGTTGATGACCATAATTAAAAAGACAAAGGCCACCGCAATTTCAGCGCTGTATGTGTATAATGACGGGAAGGCTGACACGACCTGGGCCACGCCGGATGACACCGAGACCGATACCGTTAAAATGTAATCGGTCAACAGAGCAGCCGCGGCCACCTGGGCCGGCACCTCGCCCAGGTTATCCCGCGAGACGATATAAGCGCCGCCTCCGCCAGGATAAGCATGGATGGTCTGCTCATAGGAAAGGGTCAGGATCGCCAGGAGAATGACAATCGCAACAGCCAGGGGTATGGCGAAATGGAAAGCGCCGGCACCGGCTATTGCCAGCACCAGCATCATTTCCTGTGGCCCATAAGCGGTGGAGGATAGCGCATCCGACGCAAAGACCGCCAACCCAATAAATTTACCGATGGTCTGGTGGGGCGCATCCGCCGTCTGAAGAGGCCGGCCGATCAACCACGTGCGCCAGGATCGCGGCGGCACATAAGTCGCCGATCGGTGCTGGACTGAGAGGCCATTCTTATCTTCTAAATTGATCATTCGTTTGAAAACGGGGTCTGCCAGCCAGACCTTAACTCACTTTCACCCTGCCAAGAAATATCCATCCTGACAAGGGTCAGGATTATAGCGATTCCCTGGTATTTCGTCAATACCAGGATAAGATTAACGACGCAGTAGAAACAAGCAGCTAAAATCTCACTCCTCCTGTTATTATATCTCGCTTTGCCAAAGACGCTCAGGATCTACCCATGCTTCGAGGCTATCTATAGAATGAGCCGAGCCGCCTTACTTTACTTCTGCTACAATAAGACTAACCCATTCAACCGGAAGGAGGCGCTTATGGGAAACGACACTGTTTTTCGATCGGTCCGCGTCGCCATTGTCGGGGCGGGCAATGTGGGGGCAACCTTTGGATATGCTCTGCTGGTCAGCGGTCTGGCCTCAGAGATTGTATTGATTGACGCCAATGCCAATAAAGCCAGGGGGGAAGCCATGGACATCAACCACTCCGTGCCCCTGGTCCAGCCAGCCAGGGTATGGGCGGGCAGTTACGAGGATTGCGCGGGCGCTGCGCTGACGGTCATCACGGCCGGCTCAGCTCAAAAACCTGGCGAAACTCGCCTCGACCTGACCCAACGGAACACCTTCATCCTCAAGCAAATCATCCCTCAAATTGTCCGGTATAACCCAGATGGCCTGCTCCTGATGGCTACCAACCCGGTCGACATCCTAACCTACGTGGCCTGGAAAATATCGGGGTTGCCCGCCGACCGGGTGATAGGCTCGGGCACCATTCTAGATACCGCCCGGTTCCGTTACCTGCTCAGCCAGCATTATGGGGTCGATCCGCGCAGCATCCATGCCTACATCATCGGAGAGCATGGCGACAGCGAAGTTCCGGTCTGGTCGCTGGCCAATATCGCCGGGATGCGTTTAATCGATTTCTGCGCCGCCAATATGGCCGGATGCGACGAAGAATTGCTTAACGCCATCTTTAAGCAGACTCGGGACGCAGCCTATGAAATTATCGGCCTTAAAGGCGCCACCTATTATGCCATTGCCTCCGGGCTGGTCCGGATCGTCGAAGCCATCCTGCGCAACCAGAGCACGGTTATGACCGTATCCAGTTATATCCAGGACTACCATGGCATCCATGACGTCTACCTGAGCCTGCCTACGGTAATTGATGCGGGCGGCGTGGAGAGAGTGTTGAACCTCGACCTGGCGGCTAACGAGCTGGATGGCCTGAGGAAATCAGCCGATATCCTGCATGCCCTGCTGAGCCAGGTCAGGTATGATTAAAATGGGTAGCGGTTAACCATCCTGGGCCGAAGCCGGCGTTCGCAAGATCTCGCCTTCCAGTCCATCCGGAGCATCCTCCACCAATCGCACGGTAGAAAGCTGGTTCCACAGGGGGGCAGGCGTGGTGGCGTAGACGCGCAGGTAATTGCCGGTCAGCCCGCTCACCCGCCATCCGGTTGGCCCCAATTGATCGGTGGCTTCCCACAGGACCGTTGAAACACTCCCCAGGTAGCCCCGGCGGTAGCTCGCGCTGCTTTCGGCAAAAACCGAACGCAACTGGCTGTTTCTCTGTTTCCTGACCTCCGGAGGGACCTGGCCGGGCAGGTGCGCTGCGGCTGTCCCCGGTCTTGACGAAAAAGTAAATACATGGCCGGAGGCAAAGCCGATTTGCCGGGCGAATTCCAGGCTTTCCTGGAATTCTCTATCCGTCTCACCGGGGAAACCGGCGATCATATCGGTGGTCAATGCCATCCCAGGCGCCACGCTCCTGGCCATAGAAACCAATGCAGCGTACGCTTCAGGCGTGGTGCGCCGTCCCATCCGGCGCAGGGTATCCGCGCATCCCGATTGCAAGGGTAAGTGCAGGTGCTTGCACAGGCGAGGATCACGCCACAGCTCGAAGAACGCTTCATCCAAATCCCATGGTTCAATCGATGACAGCCTCAGCCGTTGGACGCTGGTTTGGGCCAGGATAGCGCGGATTAATGGGGTCAGATCGCTGCGGGGAGAAGTATCGTGGCCCCAGGAGCCCAGGGCAACCCCGGTCAGGACGATCTCTTGAGCGCCGCCTTTCAGCGCGGATTGGATATCCGCAATGACCTGGGAAACTGGCCGGCTGATTGAGCGCCCGCGGGCCAGGCGGGTCACGCAAAAAGTGCAATGGTAATCACAACCATCCTGGGCTTTGATAAAGGCGCGGGTGCGCAGGTGAATTCCTGGCAGAGGCTCGCGGGCCAGGGGCTCTTGCTCGTATGGATCGGACTGGAGATGTAACACATCGCGCACCAGGTCATCTTTGCGTGGGTTGCTGATCACCCGGGTGACCCCCTCAATCCCTGCGGCGGCCTGCTCGTTCAAGGTCGACCAACAACCCGTCACGACGACCTGGTTGGCGCCGGCCTTCACCGCCTGCCTGATCTTCTGGCGCGAATCCGATGATGCCTCGCCTGTCACGGCGCATGTGTTCACCACCACCAGGTCGGCCTCACCGGCGGTAGCCACCAGTGAATGGCCAGCCAACCTGAATTGCAGGCCATACCGTTCTATCTCACTCTGGTTGAGCCGGCAGCCAACGCTATCCAGGTATATTTTCATGCGGCTAATTGTAATACAATCAGCCGGGCTTTCTCACAATGAAATTTTTGAATAATATATCCACCCCGCTTTGTGTAAAACTGCCCGCCAGCACACCCACGTCGCCCACCGGATATTCAGCATCGGTCACTTCGGCCAATTTCTGTTGATTGACATACAGGGTGAGCGTCGAGCCAATGCAATCCGCCCGGATCGTGTTGACCGCTACGCCAGTATGGATAGCGCTGCTTGGCTTCATTTCATGCCCGCTGATGATGGTGTGGTCCCCGTTCTTCCGCTTGCTGATCCCGTAATACCCGTCGCTGCTGATCAAAAAGCCGTAAAAGTTATCCTGGTTTTGATACCGGCAGATGATCCCAAAATCATTGTCGTCCGGCCCAGCCAGTTTTATCGCGTTGACCTCAATGCTTACATCAGTAAAGCGTAACCCTGGCACCGACCAGTAATCATAATTGGGCTGGTTCACCCATATTCGAAATCCTCCCTGGTCAAAATCGATGATCGAATGGGCGTCGCGTTGGGTCGACCAACCGCCAGAGATGGTCGAAAAATCATCCTTGAAAAGGATGCTTTTATCGCTTCCTGGAACCAGGTTGAGCATTAATTGTCCGGGTGAACAGGCTGTCAACGCAAAGATCAACAACCAGAAGCCAAAGCGCATGGCCAAAAAAAAGGGGGTATTCTTCCGGTGGGTGTGCAAGCGATTCATGCAACCTTACTCCTGACAGGTTGGGGTATCACCCGTTAGTTGCAGTTTTTGTTCCAGCCAGCTAAGGAAAAAATCGCGAGAGGAGGCGTTGGGCCTGCTGGCCTTCCGGCTTACCGCCAGCCAGATCTACCGCCCGGCGAAGGGATTGGTAAGCCATGGCGTTATCGCCCAGGTCAAGATACATGACCCCTCGATGGAGGTAAATCGCGCCATTGTTTGGATCATTTTGCAGCGCGCGCCAGAAAAAACGGTCCGCCGAATAATAATCACCCATCTCGACCAGGATCTCGCCCAGCAGATCCAGGTTCTCTGCGTCATCAGGGGCCAGGACCACGGCTTCACGCGCAGCGGGTAATCCCACACCGGCCAATTGATCATTGTAAACCAGGCAGAAACTGGCTAACGCCCGCCACAACACCGGGTTATCGGGTTCTACCTGCACCGCTTTCTGATAATAAGTTAAAGCATTCGCCAAATCACCCATCTGCACCAGGGCGTGGCCCAGCTCCATCGGCCATATACCGTTATCGGGTTCTTTATCTGCAATCGCATGCAGGTAAACCAGGGCCGAGGCTGCCTGCCCCTGCCCTTCCAGGTAGAGAGCTTCAAGCGCCATGACCAGGACTGAATTGGAGTTGAGCGCCATCGCATGATCCAGGTCTGGTTTCCCATTTTCACCCAGCTCCTGCTTGGCCTCGCCTAAAAAGGCCCAGGCTTCAGCAAAAGACGGCGAGTTTCTAACCGCCTGGTCAAAAGCGGCCGAGGCCAGGCGCCAGTTGCCCAGCTCGGCCAAAGCCCTGCCCGCCTGCAAGTACTCAGCCCCAGGATCGGTCATACCGCTGGCGGCGTTGATCCGTTCCTGTATTTTTTTGACCGAAGGGGAAAGGCTCACGTCCAGGCGAGCGGCTTTCAGCAGGACGGGCAAAGCCTCCTGGGGGTGGCGGGTTGCCAATAACAATCCCAACTGGTAAAGCGCCTCCGCGTTTTGCGGCTGCCATCCCACCCAGGTCTGGTAAACCTGGATGGCGTTGGAATAATCGGACTGTCCCACATAAGAACGGGTCAGCCGGGAGTAAATCGCTTCGTCCGGGCCAAAGCGGTGCAATCCATCCTGCCAGGCAGAGCGAGCCTGGGCTTCGTCCCCATTGAGGTGGAAAGCATCGCCCAGGGCAATTTGACCATCCAGGTTCAAGGCGCCCAAGGTCCTGGCCTCGGATAAATCCGAGATAGCGGCCTGGGATTGGCCGGCCTCCAGCGCGCTCATCCCGGCCATTTGCCAAAGATCACCCCGTTCAGGGAAAAGGGCCAGGATGGCGGCCAGCGCCTGGGTTTCACTCGCTGGCCGTTGCTTTTGCGCCGCTTCTCTGGCCTGGGCAAAAGATTCCTGGGCCACAACCGGCCGCGGGGCAAGACCGAGAGCCAGGGCCATGACAACCGGTAATACTATCCATCCCCAAACAGGGGGAGGAGGTGATTGTTTCATGCCAGCGACCTGGTTGATTTCAATGGCTTATCCACAGGGGATCTTACGATCAGGTACCAAAAAACCCCACCATGCCGTGTGCTGCGTAGTTTTGAACCTGCCGAAGCAGGTAAGGATCTTACCCGAAATTTCCGTCTTGGCTTAAAGCCTATCACGTTATTTTCGAGAGAGCAGACCCATCGGATGGGTGTTGGCTCAAAACCGGTTATGCTGCATCACGAGCACAGCAGGGCAATTTTTTTATACCACAATTAAGGCCGGATGTATAGAGTGATTTAAAACCCGGTGAGCCGTCCTGAGGCGCGCCTTTTTAGCGATCCGCATCCTGCTGAAGCGTGCAAGTTTGGAGCCAAAATGCAACACCAGCCAGGCAGTGTCCAGTATAATACCGTCTTATGAATACGATCCGAGCCTTCATCGCCATCGAGATACCTGAAACGATCCAGGCTCGCCTGGACCAGGTGATCAGCGATCTCAAGAAGCAGGATAGGGAACATGTCCTCCACTGGAGCCAGGCTAAAAATATCCACATCACGCTCAAGTTCCTGGGTGAGACGCCCTTGTCCAAATTGGAGTCCTTAAGTCAGATCCTCGCAGAACAGGCCGCCAGGCAGGCGCCTTTCGATATCAACCTCGGCGGCCTGGGAGCCTTCCCGGCGCCGGCCAGGCCGCGGGTTTTTTGGATGGGCATGGAGGCCCCGCCGCGGCTGGCGATATTACAAAAAGAGATAGAACAAGCGGTGATTCCATTGGGCTTTCCCGCCGAAGAACGCGCTTTCACCCCTCACCTGACGCTGGCGAGGGTCGCACAAAATGCTACCCGCGATCAAATTGCCCAGACCGGGATTCTCATGACGACCTGGATCAAATCTGCCCCCAAGACCCTGGGGCTGATTCATGTCCATCAGGTTGCCATTTTCCGCAGCGACCTTCGCCCGGGTGGCGCCGTGTACACTCGCATGGGGTCTGCTTCCCTGGCTGCTGCCAGCGCGGACAGGCCGTTAAGCCCTTGAGTAATCCCTCCCACTCTATGTTAGAATTTGAACATCTATATGATCATGAGGTGAAACCTGAACGCTTTGGAACTGGCCAGATCCATTGTCAACACGCTGGAAGATAAAAAAGGGGAAGATATCCTCCTGCTGGACATTCACGAAATTGCCTCCTTTACGGATTTCTTCGTTATTTGCTCAGGAACGAGCGACCGGATGCTCGATAGCCTGGCGAATGCCGTGCGGGAGAGTATTAAAGAACAGTACCAACTGACGGCGACCCAAGAGGGCCAGCCCAGCGGGGGTTGGATAGTGGCTGATTACGGCGATGTGGTGGTGCATCTTTTCTCACCCGACCAACGCGCGTATTACCGCCTGGAAGAATTGTGGGAAAAAGGGAAAGTGCTCCTTCGCTTACAATAGAAAAAAACCAGCCTCAATCCATTTTTTGGATGAGCCCCATCTGGAGCGCCTTGCTGACGGCTTCAGTGCGGTTGGCTGCTTCCAGCTTATCCAGGATATGCCGGATATGGGTTTTAACGGTATTATCGGAAATGTATAAACTTAACCCGATCTGAACCGTGGTCATGCCTTCGGAAAGGCATTGCAACACTTCCAATTCACGATCGCTTAACGGGCTGGCTTCCCCCACCTGCTGATTATGGGCTAATGTCTTGAGGACAACACCGGTCACTTCTGGCGAGAGGACCGATTGCCCATCGACCAGGCGAAGTATCGCCCGGCGCAAGTCTTCTGGTTCTGTATTCTTCAACAAATACCCATCCGCGCCAGAGACGATTGCCCCAATCAAGTCCTCATCATTCTGCGAAATGGTCAGCATCATCACCTTGACTTTATTTTTGCGTTCTCTTAACGCTTCGACCGTTTCAACGCCGTCTTTACCGGGCATATTGATATCTAAAAGAACGATATCCGGGCTGGAGCCTTGTATCACCCGTAAGGCTTCATCCCCATTGCTCGCCTCGCCAACCACCTGAAACTCAGGGATTTCGGCCAGCAAGCCGATCAACCCGCGGCGGAAGAGTGCATGATCATCTACTACCACAATCTTAATAGGCTTGTTCATAGTTGGGGCTCCTCAACCGGAACTGGCAGGGAGACTTTGACGGTCGTCCCCTGGCGAGGCTGGCTGATTACCTGAAAATCGGCGCCCATTAATTCAGACCTCTCTCTCATCCCTCTTAACCCATATTGAGATACGCCAGGAATGTCTTCTGTCGAAAAGCCTTCGCCGTTGTCGTGAATCTCCAGGATGAAATCCCCTTCCCATTCTCTGGCTGAGACGGTCACCTGGCTGGCTTTGGCATGTTTTCGGATATTGTTTAAGGCCTCCTGGGTGATGCGAATGAGCTGTAACTGCACCTCATCCGGCAGGTTATGCAATCCGGGCTGGATGGTTAAGCCGGTGGGTAATCCGCTGGACGTATGAAAATCAGCGGTGATTTTCTCAAGCCATTGGGAAAGGCCATCTTCCGGGGTCAGGTGTAAATCATCAATGGTCTGGCGGATGGATAAATACGCTTCGGCCAGCGCCTGGTAGCTGACCTTGAGCGCCTGTTCCAGCCGGTTGTAATGGCCCTGGCTCAGGAGGGTCTGCATTTGTCCCGTTTGCAGCTTTAAAAATGCCAGCAATTGAGCAATTCCATCGTGTATCTCGCGCGCCAGGCGGGAACGCTCCTCAACCACCACTTTATACTCCAGGTCGATCATCATCTGGTTATGTTCTATCAGGAGAGCCGCCTGGCTGGCTACCATTTGCAAGGCAGCCTGCTGTGCAGGATCATCCGCTCGAAAGAACCGGCTGCCAACCAGAATCACGCCCACCACCGGGCGGTCAGTCATATTGAGAGGGGCTGCCAGGACGGAAATGGATTGCCCGGTAAGGGACACAATCGTGCCGGAATAAAATGCTGGATCCGCCGCCCCACCCTCCAGCACCCTGCTGATTAACGTGAGCAAATCTTCTTCACGCACCTGGTCAGCCAGGTTTTGCCTTAACACCAGGCGGGGTTTTGTTTCATTACTGGTCTGGACGATGATCTCCGAAAAATCAGCTTCGAATGCGGCCTGAACCTGGGATAACAAGGTGGATAAAGACGTTTCCAGGTCCAGGAGGGATGAGCGCATCATCTGAAGCTGGCGTAATGTGCTCATTTCCTGGTTCCGCAAATGAAGAGCATCCACCGCCAGGGCAATCTCATCCAATATACTTTGGAAAAAAGTTAATAAGTCCGGATCGATGATGGCCTGGCCCGGCATATACAGGTTGAACATGCCCAAGATGCGATTGTCCCGTTTCAATGGCAGGCACTGCACCTGCATCCGCTCATTCCAGGGCAACTTTAACAATGGGCAGGTGAGCTCCGAGTTAGAAAAGTGAACCACGCAATCACGGCAACGATCGCGGAGATGGGACGAATCAACATAGCCAGACCATGCCCGCAGGTCAGCCAGCGGGACATTCCCCTGGATAAAGGCTGGCAAGGGCTGGCCGAATTCGTCGATGGGGACAAAGGTGGCCGCGGTGGCGCCAGCCATCTGCTGAACCAGGGCTAACACCTGCTGAATTAATGCTTTTTCGTCATGGGTGGTGGCCAGGAGCGAATTTAACTTAAGTAAACAATCCAGGCGTAATTGGAGATCGTCTCCCTTATGTTCCATAAAGTTATTTTACCCCCTTATCCCATAAAACTGAACCACTATCAAAACGGCGCCTAATAAAAATCCGCCGCTTCGTGCGCGGCGGATTGGCTGAAACTTGACCTTCTGAGCTATTTTTTGGGAGGGTTAAGGCTCATGATATAAGCGATCACATCCGCAATCTGCTGGGGCTGGAGCGTCTTGGTGTCCCCCCAGGCCGGCATGCTCAACGCCGGGCTGGAGCCCGCCGGAGTAGAACCATGCTCGATGAACAAATCAAGGTTGGTCGCATAAGTTTTTGGGTTGCTACTGATCAAGGTCGGATCGATGGGATTCAAATCAGGAACGGTGCCATCCGAAGAGCCCGGGTTGGCAATACCCGCTTTACCCTGATCGCCATGACAACGGGCGCAATTATCCTTGAAAATTTGGGCGCCGGTGGTAGCGTTACCTGTCAGGTTGACTGCCTGGCCTGGTCCTCCTGGGTTGGATGGCCGGGCAATATCCGAAGATCCCGATGAGGCTGATTGGCAGGCCGATAATCCGATCGCCAGGATCATTAAGACAGCCAGCCCAATGATCGAAAGCCGTTGCACTTTCAATGACATATCTCCTCCTTTGGTTATTAATGAAATGGATCCAGCTTGACAAAGCTCGTAGGCAGTTCGGGTCGATGGCCAGAACTGGCCTATTATATTCGAGAACTCAGATATTGTGTATAATTCAGGTTGTCATTACCCAATTTGGACCATAGGTTTATCGCCTCACCTCCTTCCAACAAAGCGGTCTACTCCATGACTATTCTTGAATAGCCAAGGCTTTATTGGCATGTGTTTTTAATCACGATGGTACAATCTTTTTTCTAAAAATACAACCCCTGGGGTGGGGGACTCATCCCGAAAATTTCAATAGAATCGCCCTTTTCGCGTATAATACACCTATCAGGAGGATTTAATATGAGTAATATTTGTGTCATTGGCACGGGATATGTAGGCCTGGTGACGGGTACCTGCTTTGCAGACCTCGGGAACCAGGTAACTTGCATGGATATCGATCCGGATCGGATCGGTAAGCTCTTAAATGGAATCATGCCGATCTATGAACCCGGCCTGGAACAGCTTGTGACCCAAAATGTCCAGGCAGGGCGCTTACATTTTTCGACCGATCATGCTCAGAGCCTGGCGAATGCCGAGTTTGCCTTTATCGCCGTGGGGACACCTTCCGGAGAAGAGGGCGAGGCGGACATGCAGTACATTCGTTCCGCGGTGGAATCGATCGCCGAGCATGTCGACCATCCGATCATCGTGGTCAATAAATCGACCGTTCCCGTGGGCACGGGTGACCTGGTTGCTGAAATTATTACCCGCCGCCGGGGCAACAAGCCACTGGAATTTTCCGTGGTGTCGAATCCCGAATTCCTCCGTGAAGGATCGGCCATCATCGACTTTATGAACCCAGATCGGATTGTTTTAGGTTCCGTCAATAAAGAGGCCGCTAATAAAGTCGCCCAGCTTTACCTGAGCCTGCGCTGCCCAATTCTAGTCACTGACCTGCGCACTGCGGAGATGATTAAGTACGCATCCAACGCCTTCCTGGCCACGCGAATCTCGTTTATCAACGAGATTTCCAACATGTGCGATGAGCTGGGCGCTGACGTGCGAGAAGTGGCCCTGGGCATGGGGTACGATAAGCGCATCGGGCATGCCTTCCTGGATGCCGGCCTGGGCTGGGGGGGGAGCTGTTTTCCCAAGGACGTCAAAGCCCTGGCCCACATGGCTGTGCTCCATGGCACCCATCCCCAACTGCTGCAAGCGGTGATGGAAATCAACCGCAACCAGCGGCGCCGGGTGGTCATGCGCTTGCGTCGGGCGCTGGGCAACCTCAATGAGAAAGTGATCGGCGTCCTGGGGCTTTCCTTTAAACCCAACACCGATGATATCCGCGATTCACCCTCCCTCGAGGTGATCCACCTGCTTGAAAATGAAGGCGCCAACGTCCGGGCGTATGATCCCCAGGCCATGGAAGCCACTGCGCGGGTGATCAAACATATCACCCTGGTCAAAAACCCGTACGAAGTAGCCGACGGCGCCGATGCACTCGTCCTGGCAACCGCCTGGAACGAATTCAAGCAGCTTGACTTTAACCGCATCAAAGCTTCTATGAAACAAGCCATTATCCTGGACGGTCGTAACCTGTGGGATCCGGCCCAAATGCGGCATATCGGATTTCAATACATCGGTTGTGGCGTTGGCGCCAGCAGCAATGGCAATCCACAGTAAATGACGAGGAGGATGAATGGAATACCGGTTATTCGGAAGGACAGGGGTTAAAGTCTCGCCATTATGCCTGGGCACCATGAATTTTGGCGGCCCCACGGATGAGGCTGAGTCGATAAAAATTATCCACGCCGCGATCGACAAAGGGATCAATTTCATCGACACGGCGGATGTGTATAACCAGGGCGCCAGCGAAACCATCGTTGGGAAGGGATTGCAGGGCCAGCGGGATCAGGTGTTCCTGGCTACCAAGGCCCATAACCGCACCGGGGTGGGGCCTAACGATGAAGGGAACCACCGTTACCACCTGATCAAAGCCTGTGAAGCTTCCCTTCGCCGGTTGAACACGGATCATATCGACCTGTACCAGATGCACCGGCCAAACCCGGAAATCCCGATCGATGAAACCCTCAGCGCGTTGACCGATTTGATCCGCGCTGGTAAAGTCCTTTATATTGGTTGTTCAACCCACCCGGCCTGGATGGTAATGGAAGCCCTGGCAGTGAGTGAAAAAGAACACCTGGCGCGCTACACCAGCGAACAACCACCCTACAACCTGCTGGACCGGCGCATCGAGAATGAACTGGTGCCCCTGGCGCTGCGTTACAACCTGGCCATTATCCCCTGGGCGCCCCTGGCACAGGGTCTGCTGGCAGGCCGGTATTCTGCCAGCCAATCCCTGCCATCTGACTCGCGAGCCAACCGCGAGCATAGCGGCATCTACGAACAGCGTTTCACCCAACGCGCATTTGAGACCGGCGAAAAATTCACCCAGTTGGCAGCCCAGTTTAACAAGACACCGGGGCAACTGGCCCTGGTATGGTGTAAAGACCAGCCGGGCATCACCGCGCCGATTATCGGCCCACGCACCGTGGATCAGCTCATGGATCTCTTGCCCGCGGCAGAGATGAAACTCAGCCCTGAAGAACGGGCAGCCTGTGACCACCTGGTCCCACCCGGCGGCGTGGTGGTCAATTACCACAACTCCTCAGGCTGGAATAAAACCCCTGTTCTTTAGTGATAGAACCTGGGCAGGCGTTTTTTCCACGCGGTTGGCAGGATTTTATCCAGGGCATCATCAGCCGTGACCATGCCCAGGAGGTTATTGGTTTCGTCCACCACTGGCACCGATAACAGGTTGTATTTAGCGATGATGTGAGCTACATCCTCCTGAGTATCCTCCGGACTGACGGTGACCAGGCGGGTTTCCATAAAATCGGAGACTTTTTGGTTGGGGCGCTCCAGCACCAGCCGGCGCAGGGAGAAAACACCGGCGAGATGGTTGGCAGAATCCACCACGTAAATATAATAAATGGTTTCGGCTTCTGGTGAGCTCTCACGCAGCCGTTCCATGACTTCGGCAGCGGTCAAGTCCGGCGGCACGGCCACATATTCAGTGTTCATAATGCCGCCGGCCGAATCTTCCGGGTAAGCCAGCAGCCTGCGCACATCTGCCGCCTCATCTTTTTCCATCAACCCAAGCAGCTCTTCACTGCGATCCTCAGGCAGCTCTGCCAGCAGGTCAGCCGCTTCATCCGGCGCCATTTCTTCCAGGACATCGGCGACCTGTTCGTTGGGCATCCCTTCGACCAGGCTGGCCTGGAATTCCGGTTCCACCTCTTCCAGAGTATCCGCCATCAGCTCGACATCCAACGAGCCCAGAAGCTTGCTCCCTTCCGTGCGCGTCAGATCGCTGAGAATCTCAGCCAGGTCCGCGGGATGCAGGTCGGCGATCTTATCGCCGGTCACTTTCAAGCGCATAGGCTGGTCAGCGCCAATCAGGTCAATGTTATCCCAGGAAATAAACCCGGCGTTGGGGATGCCTTTGGTTGAGCCTGCTGGCCGGGATAGAGCCTTTGCGAGGCCTAGCCTGCGCACCAGCCCTCCCCCGCTCACGTCCACATTAACCACATACACTTCATCTTTATGCCGGGCCAGTTCCAAATCGTTGACACGCACGACGCGTACGCCATTGACATCAATGATTTGCTTATCCAGCACATCCCGAACCAGGTATAAATCTTGTCCGGTGGGCTGGAATGGGATAACATCCTTCCATAATTTGTTAAGGGAGATCACCGGCACAAACAGGTTGGCAATATCCCCTGCTGAAATATAAACAGACTGGCCGTGACGCCCTATTTCAATCGAGGTGACCTGGGGATGCGTCAACCCGGTTTTTTGCACGGCCAGAACGTCCTTGACCCGTCCAATCTTTTCACCCTCGTAATCGACCACCTGATTTCCGATTAACTGGCTGAGGAATGGCATCTCTGACCTCCTAAAAACCCTTGAATACTCAATCAACCGGGCGGATTATACAACGTTTCCCCATTACCAGGGCGTGCCGCACAAATCGATTGTCCCACCGGGCCAGGCGCGGCTGGAAAGGCGGAGGATCATCACCGGGCCTGGGATGTGAGCGTCTTTTCCAAAACTTTGACAATCCAGCCCATCTCCCACGTATTCCCAGCCGCAACGGCGATAATAGGCCACCATCTCAGGGCTGCACACCAGTACACCGAACTCGACTTTGAAATCATCCCGCAAGGTAGACTCGGCCTGGCCCATCAGCGCAGCCGCCAACCCCCTCCTTCGATACCCTGGCAGCGTCATCACGCCGCCTACTCCCCCTACCCGCTGGGAGATTCCGCCCACCATGATGCCACGCTGGATCAGC